>JANRLH010000013.1:0-80426 GCA_033762795.1 Pseudanabaenaceae cyanobacterium bins.68 | reverse complement strand
TCATGTCAGCGGTGATACTCTGGCAATCCTAGAGAATTTCAATAGTGTTTTAGATAGTTCTGACTTTACTTCTGATCTCAGGGCGATCGGCAGCCCTGCTACATCCGAGACTCCTGACCCGATTTTGCCTGGGGCAACTGGTAACCTGGGAATTGTGATTGATCGATTGAACAACAGCAGCCCCTATTTTGCTGATGGTCGCTCTACTTTTACTCGCAATCTGAGCGATCCAAGACAAGCAACCTTGGAGAATTTCCAAGTAGGCAATGATATTTTACAACTTGGGGATACGGGCCCCTTTGCCCCTGAGTTGTTTAGTGTGACTACAGTGCCGCCCAATGGTGGTGTTGCCGGTACTAGCTCTGGCTCTTTGCAAATTAACTACAACGGTAGTGGTCAGACTTTAGTAACTGGTTTGACTAGTGCGCCTACGCCTAACTTGATTAAGCTAGGGGTAGTGAACCCGCCGGCAACTGCACCTAGTGGAGCTTTTGGGGCAGCGGGCACCTTCACCCAAACGGGAAGCTTGATCATTGGCTCTGGAGTAATCGATGCTAGTGGTAGTGTGGGCGGTAATGATGTAATTGTCGTAAACAATCGCAATAGCTCTAGGGTGATTGCTGGGCCTGGCAATGACAGCATTGCTGGGGCAGAAGCCTTTGGCGTGAATTTTACTGGTACAGCCGATGAGGTGGCTAGCGCCAGTGATACGGTTTTAGGTGGGGCGGGCAATGACACCATTCGTGGTAACAATGGCAATGACTCTTTGCTGGGAGAAACTGGCAATGACTTGCTAGATGGCGGTGCTGGGGATGACATCCTGTTGGGTAGTGACGGGCGCGATACCCTCTTGGGTGGTAATGGGGCTGATGACCTTGATGGTGGTGCTGGCGATGATTCGCTCAATGGTGGGGGTGGCGATGACACCCTCAATGGCGCAACTGGCAGCGATACACTCACGGGTGAAGATGGTAGCGATCGCTTTGTGGTGAGTGGTGCTGCTGGCCGGTTTGTCACGATTACCGACTTCAATATTGGTGAAGACTTGATTGCTCTAGTTGATGGCCTGGCGTTTGGCGGAGTGACTATCTCTCCTGCGGGGGCTAGGGGTGAAAATACCGTATTGTCAGCGGGTGGTCGCGCGATCGCTAATTTGTTAAATGTAACTGCGGGTAACTTATCTTCCATTAATTTCACCGATACTACTGGCCCAATTATCGCCGTGCCTGGTTCTGGCACAGTTACCATTGAAGCGATCGATGGTGTTGCCTCAGAACTGACTTTTGATACGGGCGTATTTGAAGTAAGACGCACGGGCAGTACAAGTGGTGACCTGGTAGTTGAATATCAAGTGACTGGCTCTTCTGCTAATGGTCAAGACTATGAATTTTTGCCTGGTCGCGTGACTATTCCCAATGGCCAAAGTGCAGCTTACATTTCGGTGATTCCGATTGATGACTTGGTGGGTGAAGAAGTTGAGAATATTATTTTGACCCTCACTCGTGCGCCCAACTTCCAAATCAGTAGCACTAGAAATTCAGCAACAGTGAGTTTGCTTGACTCTACGGTGAATGTCAGTAACTATCCTGGTACCCCAGCAGATGATCGCGCTACTGGAACGGAAAGCAACGATCGCATTAATGGGGCTGGGGGCAATGACATTCTGGCAGGCGGTGCTGGCGATGATACCCTCGATGGCGGTTCTGGTAATGATGACCTGCGCGGTGATGATGGTAATGACCTACTACTAGGCGGCACGGGTGTAGACACTCTGACGGGTGGTGATGGTGATGACACTCTCAACAGCGGCCCTGGCTCGGAAACTTTAACTGGTGGTGCTGGTGCTGATAGCTTTGTGTTTAGCACTCCTGGGGATGGGGTAGATACAATTAGAGACTTTGCTCCTCTAGGACAACTAACTCCCGCTTTGCCTGGTGGTCAGCCTACTCCTCCTACGGGTAACTCCGGCGACTTAGTGGTGTTAGATGGTGCAGCTTTTGGCCTGAGTGCTGGCGGTAATATTCGTCCTGACCAGTTTCAATCCGCCAATAACTTGGCAAGTATCCAAGCCCAATCTACTGCTAGGATTGTGTACCTGCGAGACTCCGGCAGAATGTTCTACACACCCAACGGCGTAACCGCAGGTTCTTTGGGAGACAACACCCTATTCGCGATCTTCAGCCCCCGCACTGATGCTAATAATGCCAGTGGGGTACAGGGAGCACCAGATATTAAGGCTTCTGATATTCAGGTAACTGGTACTGGCACTGTAGATACAATTTTACCCACGGTCACGATTGCGCCTACTGACCCGATCGCTTCAGAAGCCAATGGCAAGACTGCAACTTTTACGGTGACTAGAACTGGCGACTTGACTCAATCCTTGACTGTCTTTTTCAATACCTCACCCACTACTACCCCTGCCTTGCCTACCATTGACCCGAGTGCGCTCCCGGCGGACACCGCTACCTTCGGCGTGGACTATATCTTGCAGCCAGCTAGCTTTGTGGTAATTCCTGCTGGTTCAGCAACTGCGGTAATTCAAGCATTTCCAATTCAAGATGGCCCAGTTGAAGAACCTGAACGCTTTACGATCAACATTGTGGCTCCTTCGGGTTATACGGTAATTGATCGTTCTGCCACCGGATTTATTTTTAACGAGCCTGTAAATGTGTCCTTCTTCCCTGGTACTGATGGTAACGATCGGATTGTGGGAACTTCTACTACAGCGGCTCAGACCAATGGTAATGACCTGATCTTTGGCGGTAATGGCAATGATGTGTTGTCGGGTCGAACTGGGGATGACACCATTTCGGGTGGTAGCGGTAATGATGATATTCGAGGTAACTTCTCTGCGAATGAGGGTCTCGTTGTTGCCATTACAGATAATGACCTCCTCTTTGGCGGCACTGGCGAAGATACCATTCGCGGCGACGTGGGTAATGACACCATTGTGGGTGGTACTGGGCGTGACTTTTTGTTTGGCGGTGATTTTGGCAGCTTGGTAGAAAATGTAGATGGCACTGTGGTATCTAACCGTTTCGTGTTTAATTTCCCAGATGAAGGTACTGATCTAATTGGTGATTTTGCAGTTAACTCCTTTATTGATAGAGACAGTGACGGTGTGATTGATCCAGGTGAAACTCTGTTCCGAGATGCGATTGTGTTGAATGCCGGCGGCTTTGGCTTGACTGTGAGCAATACGATCTTGCCGGCTGAGTTCCAAAATGCCACCAACATCTCTGGCATTGCTGTTGAGCCAACCGCACGGATCTTGTATATTCAGGGGGCTGTGGGTGCTAATGGTCTGGTTTACTACGTACCGACTGGTATTACAGCGGCGGGCGTGATTCCTAATAATGCTCAGTTGCTAGCTGAGTTGACTGCTCAGACGGGCGGCTTATCACCGAGCTTGAATGAGGCACAATTCCAGGTAATCCCTGGGGCGATTTTGCCACCTGACTTTGCTACTCAGGGTAGATAGATAAATCTCAAGATTTTGATACCTCTGTATCCCCCTGAAAAGGGGGATTTTTTCTATTACAGGGCTTACGCAAACGTGACTTAAAACCTCAGATTTTTTAGGGGTGTGGGGCTACGCCCCACGTGAGGGCTCTGCCCTCAAACTCCCTTTCCCCAACATTTCCTAAATCAGACTGCGTAATTCCTGACTCTCACCTTGCCTTTTATTCAACCAGGTGTTTTTCTAACATCAGGCGCTGGGGTAGATGCAAAAACTTGACCAAAAAATTAGAATCAGATCTAGAAATGCCAAAATTGAGCTTGTGATAGAGAGCCTGGGCAGCTTGATTTGAGGTGAGCACATGAAGGTAGATTTGTTGATAGCCTTTGCCCTTTGCTAGGGTGGCAGCATGATCGATCAGTTGGGCAGCTATACCACGGCGGCGCCACTGGTTTGACACAGTGAGGCTGGCAAGATAGGCGGACTTATGGGGCGATCGCCAAAAAGGATGAAGATAACGAAAGTGTAATTCTAGGGTAGCGATCGGTTGTTGGGTTTGGGGATGAATTGCCACTAGACAGATAGAATCAGCATCACTATTGGTCAAGCGATTGGTGAGATCAAGGCAGATAGTCCATTGCAAGAGCGGGTATAGCCAGCGACTGAGAGGGGATTGAGTGACTTGATTGTAAAAGCCTTGGCAAAGCAGTTGGGTGAGAGCGGGGATGTCGGTGGGGCTGGCAGGGCGAATCTGACAAAAACTCATGGTTTGATCGATTGTACGACTACGCGATCGCCCAGGTGTAGCCCTTTTTCTTTTGCCCAGTTAGCACGTAGTTCAATTACTTGGTCAGCTAAGACAGGAACTTGAGGATAGATGGGGCAAGGATCACCAGTACAGGGCGGGGCGTTGTGAGCGATCGCTACTATGCGAGTTTGACGAATAAAAATCATGTCTAGCGGTACGGCACAATTCTTCATCCAGAAACTGAGTGGTCCAGCAGGCTGAAAGGGGAATAGCATTCCTCGATCATCGGGCAAGCGATCGCGAAACATCAGACCTTGAGCTTTTTGGCTGGGGGTTTGGGCTACTTCTAGTTGCACCACTTGATTGGCGAGTCGAGCCTTGGCCGTAATGGGGAGAAACTGGGCGCGGCGGGGCTCGGGCTTAACAGGAGCAGAGTTTACCGAACTGATCAGCAAGATAGATAGAAGCGTGCCAAGGGCAGAAATTTTTAGCATCTTTAGATTAGTCATCCGTTTTGTCTAAGGCTGTGTCACAATTCTTGATAATTGCCAAATTATTTGAGCTAGCCGCAGCCTATGTCTTCCCCTCTCCATGTTGCGTTTGTCTGGCACCAGCATCAGCCACTTTACAAAAGCCCAACGGTCGGGAAGTATCGGTTGCCATGGGTACGATTACATGGAATCAAGGATTATTTAGATTTGGTGTTGATCTTGGAACGATTTCCCAGCCTGCACCAGACGGTGAATTTGGTGCCTTCCCTGATCATACAGCTTCAAGAATACATTGATGGCATTGCCTTTGACCCATATCTAGAGCTAACTCTTACGCCTGTGGCAACTATGGGTAGGCTGCAAAAGCAATTTATTATTGACCATTTTTTTGATGCCCATCACACCACCATGGTGGAGCCTTACCCCCGTTATGCTCAGTTACTGGAGCAGAAGAAAACCAAAGGGGGGAATTGGTGCCTGGAACATTGGAGCGATCGCGAGTATAGTGACCTATTAGCCTGGCATAACTTGACTTGGTTTGATCCATTACATCGCCAGCGTGATCCCAGGATTCAGGCTTGGTTTGACCAGGGCAAAGGATTTAATTTGAGCGATCGCCAACTGATCTATGCCAAACAGCGAGAAATCTTAGCTCAGATTATGCCTACTCATCGAGCCATGCAAACTAGAGGACAGCTAGAGCTAATTACCAGCCCCTACACTCACCCAATCATGCCCCTATTAGCCGACTCCCAGGCTGGGCGGGTAGCTAGCCCCCAAATGTTGCTGCCTGGTATTCGCTATCGCTGGGAAAATGACATCCCTCTGCACCTAGAAAAGGCAAAGCAGATCTACCGTCAATATTTTGAGGCCGAGCCCCGTGGTTTATGGCCCTCAGAGCAGTCGGTTAGCCCCGCAATTTTACCTTTTGTCAGTCGGTATGGGTTTCAGTGGCTCTGTTCGGATGAAGCGGTGCTGGGCTGGTCTCTGGGTCATTATTTTCGCCGTGATCAGGATGGCAATATCACCGAGCCTGATCTGTTATATCAGCCCTACCGTTTGGAGACCATGTATGGGGATTTAGCGATCGTCTTTCGGGATCATCGGCTCTCGGATTTAATTGGGTTTAGCTATAGCTCTATGCCGCCCGCCGAAGCTACCAATCATCTCCTCCACTACCTCAAGCACATTTATCAAACTTGGCAAACCGATCCAAATCGCCAGAGCGATCGCCCTTGGTTAGTCACGATTGCCTTAGATGGCGAAAATTGCTGGGAATACTATGCCAATGATGGCAAAGACTTTTTAGAGCATCTATACAGCGCCATGTCTGAACAGAATTGGCTCAAACTGGTAACCGTGTCCGAGTTTATCCAGCAGTTTCCACCCCAGGATAAAATCCCCCCTCACCAACTACATAGCGGCTCCTGGATCGATGCTAATTTTAATACTTGGATTGGTGACCCAATCAAAAACCGTGCCTGGGAACTCCTGGCAGAGGCGCGCCAGGTATTGGCTAACCATACGGAAGCGACCCAAGAAAACAACCCGGAAGTGTGGGAACATCTGTTTGCCGCCGAAGGCTCCGATTGGTTTTGGTGGTTTGGCGAAGGTCATAGCTCCGACCATGACTCAATTTTTGATCAGCTTTTCCGCGAGCATCTGCAAGGGCTATACCGAGCTTTGAATGAAGCCATCCCCCAATCTTTGCTCTACCCCCTGGAGCCCCATGCGCTCCATCTCAGTCATCATCCCCAAAATTTGGTACATCCAGTGATCAATGGCAAGCTGGACAAACAGGATTGGCATGGGGCAGGCTGTCTAGAGATCAATGCGGCGCGAGGGACTATGCACCAAAACACTTTGGTAAAGCGGCTCTGGTATGGCTTGGATCACTTTAATTTCTACTTGCGCTTAGATTTTAGTGAGGCGCTCCTGAAACTGCCCCGATCGCAGATGCCAACCGTACACTTATTTTGGTTCTATCCCGAAAAGCAGCACTATAACAGCCCCATTCACTTGGAGCGTCTGCCCCACATTTCTCCGCTCGATTACCTATTTCATCACCACCTGGAAGTAGATATTGCCGAAAATCAGTTGAATTTACAAGAAGCGATCGCTACCTTAGGCTGGCATAATTTGACTACGGATAGCCGCATGGCCTTTAGCCAGTGTTTAGAGGTTGCTCTACCCTGGTACGATCTCAAAGTTGAGCCCCAAAGCTCTGCTAGATTGGTAGTATTACTGAGTCGCGATCGCACTTTTCAGCTATCTCTGCCAGAATATACAATCATTCCTGTGGAAATTCCCTAGCATATGATCTATAGCCGAAGGTGACCGCCTATGGCACTATAGGTTCAGAGTTGTAAAGAGACACTTGTAATACACCCTTGTGAAAAACAAAAGCGAGATTGAATCCATAGTTGAGCAGGCCATCAAAGATGGTTACCTCACTCCTGCCATGGAAGCAGAAGTAGGCCGCATTTGTGATAGCGCCATGGATCTTTCGATGGAAGAATATATGTCGCTCGATCGTTTGATGGGAGCGCTACTGAGCGGTGAAGTAGTAGCAGTGCCACGCAAGCAGTTCATCAATGTGATGGAAGAATTAGTCTTGAGTGAAGCCGTAGCGCGAGTTGCCGAAATCGAAGCCCTCACCAACCAAGTGATGGATCTAGGTGACATTGCTGCCTATGCACTTAACCGCCTGCCCCCCCTCTATGCCACCACCGATCAAGGGGCTGCTTACCAACGGGAACGGGCTTTAGCAGATTTACAGTTTTTAATTGCCCAACAGGTCAAAGAAGCGATCGAGCGCAATATGAGCCATCCTGACTTTTTCCCTGATCGCTCAAGCTTAGGTCAATCGACCCAAGGCAGTATGCTGTCTCAACTCAGTGCCCTACTCCAGAGTTACGCTCCTACTTTTGAGAAGGGAGCCGTGCCCCCTGCCTAGGTTGTAGCAATCTAGTAGAATCAGAGTGTGGCCTCTTGATCTATTCCCATGAACTTATCCCAAACCTTAGCTCCGATCGCTGACTTTTTTAATCAATTGGGTGTACCTCCTGTGGTAGTCCATTGGGGACACCCCTTCTTCATGTCCATTGTGATTTTTGTCTTGGGCGGTTTTGCTGGCTATGCTGGTTGGCGCGGGCGGGTATTAGCCACCACTAGTCCTGAACTGGCTACCAAGAGCCTGGCTGATCACCGCAAGACCGCACCAATGATGACCACGTTTTTGGCTATGGGCTACACTGGCGGCCTGCTATCCTTAACCATGCAGGGTAAGCCTGTCCTAGAAAGCCCTCACTTTTGGACTGGTTCGGTGGTTCTAGTCTTGTTGGCAATCAATGGCAGTCTCTCCCTATCTGGCTTTGGTGGGAATCAGGCAATTTTGCGCCGTGTCCATGCCTATCTGGGTAGTGGCATTTTAGCTCTGCTCTGTTTCCATGCTTTACTCGGTCTCAAGTTTGGCTTGAGTTTCTCCTGAGTTTCTTTTGAGTCGCTTCATGCTCAGCCGCCTTAGTCGCAGTCTTGATCAACCCGCGATCGCTGCCAGTCTATTTTTGGCACCTAGCTTAGTCTGCCTAGGCATTTTTGTCATCCTGCCCCTGTTCTACCTGGTCTATCTCAGCTTTACCCAAGGGCATCTCACCCTGGCAGGCGTGCATTGGGTAGGGTTAAAAAACTATCAACGCCTGTTGCTTAGCCCTGATTTTTGGCAGGTGATCGGCAACACCCTCTACTTTGCCATAGGCACAGTGATTCCCAGTGTGGTGATCCCGCTGGGGTTGGCAGTGCTGCTTGATCGACAGTTTGACGGGAGGTCTTGGCTGCGATCACTCTATTTCTTGCCTTCAGTGATTTCAATTGTGGCGGCTGGCTTAGGCTGGCGCTGGCTGTTTCAGCCCGATGGCATAGTCAATCAGCTTTTGGGGTTGATGCCGCCGCCTAGTTGGTTAGGAAATCCGACTCTGGCTATGCCTGTGTTGATCTTGCTGAGTGTTTGGAAACAGTTGGGGTTTAATCTAGTGGTATTTTTGGCGGGGCTTCAGACTATTCCAGCCAGTCGCTACGAAGCGGCCGAACTAGATGGCGCTGACCCTTGGGCAAAATTTTGGCACATTACCCTACCCGGGCTTAGTTCTACTACTGTGCTGGTATTGATCACCACCTTGATTTTCACACTCAGGGGCTTTGAGCAGGTATTTGTAGTCACGGGTGGAGGCCCACTTAACTCCACTAATATTTTGGTGTATTACATATATGAGCAGGCTTTTGGTCAGTTTGACTTTGGCTATGGGGCAGCCGCCGCGATTGTGTTAATGCTCCTAGTGCTAGCCTTGGTCTATTGGCAATTGCGAACCTGGCAGCAAAGCGATCGCTGATACAGCTTTCTATTGGCAGTATAATAGGATGAATCTTGATATTTCTTCATAATTGCTATTGTGATTACTCAGACAAATCCACCTGAACTAGATATTCAGCCCAAAGCCAAGCCAAAATTTAGCTGGGATCCTGAGCTAATCGCGATCGCCATCATCTATTTTGTCCAAGGTGCGATGGGCTTAGCTCAGCTTGCGGTCAGCTTTTTCTTAAAGGATGAACTTCATCTTAGCCCGGCGGAAGTAGCTGCCCTGGTTGGCATTGCCATGCTGCCCTGGACAATTAAGCCCTTCTATGGCCTAATTTCCGATAGTTTACCGATTTTAGGCTATCATCGCCGCCCCTATATTCTGATCTCTAGCCTGCTTGCCACCACCGCCTGGCTCACCCTCGCCTTCTGGGTCAAAAACCCTACTACAGCCACTTGCGCGATCGCGCTTACCTCTCTAGCTGTAGCTTGCTCAGATGCAATTACCGATGCCGTGGTAGTAGAGAGAGCCCGTAACGAATCGCTCGCTGAAGCCGGTTCTCTCCAATCCTTTAGCTGGACAGCCACTTCCCTAGGGGCGGTTTTGGCAGCTTATCTTGGCGGCGTCCTACTCGAACAACTGGGTAGCCATGGGGTGTTCTCAATCACTGCCGCTTTGCCTCTGTTGGCTAGCTTAGCTAGCTTTGCCATTCAAGAGCAGCATGAATATCGCCCGCGCCGGCTTTGGCAAAACCAACTGACTCAACTGCGTCAAGCCTTTACTAGCAAGCAAATTATTTTGCCTGCTGCCTTTGTATTTCTGTGGCAGGCGACCCCTACGGCTGATTCTGCCTTCTTTTTCTTCACCACCAATGAGTTGCACTTCAATCCCGAATTTTTAGGCAGAGTGCAGCTAGTCAGTAGCATTGCTGGTTTGTTTGGCGTGTGGCTGTTTCAGCGCTACCTTAAAAACGTGCCCATGCGCCGCATATTTGTTTGGACTACTTTAATTTCCACTATCTTGGGATTAAGCAGTCTGATCCTAGTCACCCATGCTAATCGGCAGTTGGGTATAGACGATCGCTGGTTCAGTATGGGCGATAACCTGATCTTGAGTGTGGCTGGCAGAATCGCCTTCATGCCAGTTCTGGTCTTAGCGGCTCGCCTCTGCCCTGCGGGGGTGGAAGCCACTTTATTTGCGAGCTTGATGTCAATTTTTAACCTAGCGGGTTTATGTTCCTATCAATTTGGTGCTCTGCTTACCCATCTACTGGGCATTACTGAGTCCAATTTTGACCAGCTTTGGCTCCTGATTTTGATTACCAACCTCTCTACTTTGCTGCCTTTACCGCTAATTAAGTGGCTACCTGAGCAGCAACCTGCGACTGAGGTAAATCCTTAGCATAATGCCGATACCAAGCGATCGTCTGGCTTAGCCCTTGGCGCAGTTCTACTGCTGCCTTGAAGCCAAATTCCTGCTCGGCTGTGCCAGTTGCTAGGCAGCGACGCGGCTGACCGTTGGGCCTGTCGGTTAGCCAGATCAACTCGCCCCTAAATTCCATCAGTTCGCAAATTAATTCCACCAGGGCCTTGATCGAGATTTCGTAGTTAGTGCCTAAATTAACTGGTTCTGCCCCATCATATTTTTGCGCCGCCAGCACAATCCCCTGGGCCGCATCCACCGAGTAGAGAAATTCCCTGGTAGGAGAACCATCTCCCCACACTTCTAGGTAGCGATCGCCCCGTTGTTGAGCTTCATAGACTTTACGAATTAATGCCGGAATCACATGGGAACTTCGGGGGTCAAAATTATCTTCAGGCCCATAGAGGTTGACGGGCAGCAAATAAATGCCATTGAACCCATACTGTTGACGATAGGATTGCAACTGCACCAACAAGGCTTTTTTGGCAATGCCATAGGGAGCGTTAGTCTCTTCGGGATAACCATTCCACAGGTCCGCTTCGGCAAATGGCACAGGCGTAAACTTGGGATAGGCGCAGATTGTGCCTACACAGACAAATTTGCTTACTCCTGCTTGGTAGGCGCTATGGATTAATTGAGCGCCCATAATCAAGTTGTCGTAAAACAATTCGGCGGGTTTTTGTTGATTTAAACCGATGCCACCCACATGGGCAGCCAGATGAATTACTAGGTCAATGCTCTCCACTGCTGCTACACAGTTTTGCCAAACTCTCAAGTCCAAGTGGCGCGATCGCGGAATCCTGATCAGATCTGGATTAGCACCTTGAGCAATCAATTGGGCAACTACCTGTTTGCCGAGAAAACCCGCTCCTCCTGTAACCAAAATGCGGCGATCGCTAAACTCCATAGTCTTAAAATTCCTCAAATTCAGCAAAATAGAAAAAAATTGATTAAACTTAACCGAACTAGATTGAATCAGAGCCAAGATAGACAGCAGCCCGATCCCAGCTTTTGATCGCGTAAAACCGCACCCTGCCCTACCTAAATCCCGCCAAATTCATCCCTAAACAAGGGCTAGAATACCAGAAGCGTATCTCGCCCATACATTATGATCGATGCCGTCATTATTATTTCCTTCATTCTCGCTGGAGCAGGCATAGGCTTTCACGGCGTAGATTTTTTACCTAGCTCAGTGCTCGCCCAAATTAATCTCCAGAGTTTTCGCTGGCTAGCCCTAGGTGGTGGCTCTTTCCTAGGTTTAGCCCTAGGAATATTTGCTCAAAACGCCTACCGCAAACTAGAAGCAGAAGTGCGTGCCATGCCGATCGAAATCCTGCTCAGTCGGGCGATCGGTCTGGTAGTGGGACTGTTGTTAGCCAACTTGATCCTAGCGCCCCTATTTTTGCTACCTTTTCCCGATGATTTTGCTTTTCTCAAACCCCTAACTGCAATTTTAGTCAGTATCATGTTTGCCTATACGGGCATGACCCTAACTGAAACCCATGGGCGGGCGTTATTGCGCTTAATCAATCCCAACAGTGTGGAGAGCGTGTTGCTATCAGAAGGTACGCTCAGCCCTGCCACCACCAAGATTCTGGATACCAGTTCGATCATTGATGGACGAATTGAAGCCCTAGTAGATACTGGCTTTATCGAAGGCAAGCTCCTAATTCCCCAGTTTGTGTTGCAAGAACTCCAAACCGTAGCCGACAGTTCTAATGATCAAAAGCGGGTACGCGGTCGCCGTGGTCTAGATATTCTCAATAGTATGCGCACTAACTGGGGCGATCGCATTGTGATTCATTCGGCCGACTACGAAGATATTCCCACCGTGGATGCCAAACTCGTGCGCCTGGCTCAGGAATTAGACAGCACCCTGATTACTAATGATTACAATCTCAATAAGGTGGCTAATCTTCAAGAAGTAGAAGTATTGAACATCAATGATCTGGCTCAAGCCCTGCGCCCAGTGTATTTGCCAGGCGACACCCTGGATCTAAAACTGATGAAGGAAGGTAAAGATCCAGCCCAAGGAGTAGGCTTTTTGGATGATGGCACTATGGTGGTGGTAGAAGATGGGCGGAAATATCTGGGTAAGCAACTCAAAGTAGTGGTAACTAGTGCCTTGCAGACTTCGGCGGGGCGGATGATTTTTGCCAGATTGGGCATTCCGGCTAATGTTTAACCTAAGACTGTAAAATAACTCTGAAAATTGTGACTAGCTGAGCGATCGCCCCCTAGACTAAGCTGATGTAACCTCCTGGAAAAGCCATGACTACCAATCATCTGTTAGAGCTCCATGAACATGGTCAGAGCGTGTGGATGGATAACCTCAGTCGCAACATTATTCAGTCAGGCGAATTGACAAACCTGGTAACTAATCAAGGCATTCGCGGTATTACTTCTAATCCTGCCATTTTTGAAAAAAGTATCGCTGGCAATGCCATTTATGACCAGTCAATTCTAGAGGCTGCTCAGGCGGGTAAAAGTATTACTGAAATTTATGAAACCCTGGCTTTTAGCGATATTCAGGCAGCCGCAGATATTTTGCGTCCGGTGTTTGACTCTTCTGGCGGCGAAGATGGCTATGTTTCAATCGAGGTTTCCCCCAACTTAGCCCATGACACTACTGGCACTGTAGCTGAGGCTCTACGGTTTTGGCAGATTCTAGATCGCCCCAACATCATGATCAAGGTTCCAGGGACAGCAGCAGGATTTGCGGCAGTAGAGCAGGTAATTGGGGCAGGTATCCCCGTAAATGTGACGCTGTTATTTTCAGTGGCAGACTATGAAGCTTGCGCCTGGGCGTTTATCCGTGGTTTAGAAAGTCGCTTAGCTAAAGGTGCAACTATTGGCGCGATCGCTTCGGTAGCTAGTTTCTTTTTGAGCCGCATTGATACCAAAATCGACCAGGTGCTTGATCGCAAACTCCAGGCTGCTCATGATCCAGCGGAAATCGAGCTACTCAACTCCCTCAAGGGTAAAGTGGCGATCGCCAATGCCAAAATCGCCTACCAAAAATATAAAGAAATTTATGCTAACCAGCGCTGGCAAGCCCTGAAAGCTGCTGGAGCCAAAGAACAAAGGCTGTTGTGGGCGAGTACCAGTACTAAAAATCCTGCCTACAGCGATGTGATGTATGTGGATAACCTGGTAGGAGCAAATACCGTGAATACCATGCCACCAGAAACGATTGCTGCCTGTATCGATCATTGCGATGTGGAGCAGCGCATTGAAATGGATCTAGATCAAGCCAACTTAGTACTAGCTAACCTGGCACAGGTAGGTATTGACCTGGATCAAGTAATGGTAGAGTTGCAAATGGAAGGGATTGACAAATTTGTCCAGCCCTTTGCCTCCTTGATGAAATCCCTGGCTACTAAAGTAGCTCAATTACTCCCTGCTTAACCCAGCCATGCCAATACTAGCCCAGCCCTCTAGACTTTTAGGTAAATTTCTGGCTCTGGTAGCGATCACCCCCAGCCTACTGGTCTTGCCTCTAAATGCCGAAACTAGATGTGGCTGGCTAGCCAACCCCACCCCAGGCAATTGGTGGCTAACTGATCGTGATGCTACCTGGACAATCTCTACCCAGGGATCTGCCAACCGTGCCCAAAATATGGAGTTGATCCCCGACATCAGTGCCAAACAATATGTCAAAGTCAACGGCAACTATGGCTATGGCTGCGCCTGTATGGATGTGGCTACCAACTCCAAGCGCAAGCGGATCACTGCGATCAAATCCTTTGAGCAACTTAACCTAGAAGTATGTCGCAATGATAAAGCTCTGTCTAAGCCCTAAATCTCCCTCTGGGATTTAGAGTGCCTATGCGTGATATCCGCAGTGGCGACCAATGGATTCAAGCTCCAGAGATGGGCTGGTTAGTAGCAATTACCACCCTGATTGCCGATCTGGTGGCTTTGGGACTCGCTGGTCAAATTACCCAAAAAATCAACCGTGCTTTTTCCAGTTTGCCGCCCCAACTAGACTGGGGAAAATGGTTAGGGGTATCAGGCATATTCTGGGCTTTTGTGGTAGCGATCGTTCTGGTATTAGCTTTACAAGACTTTTATAGTACTAATTCCCAATGGCGCAACTATTTGGGGCAAAGCCAAATAATTACCCGCATATACCTGGGCTCTCTGATCTTGAGCTATTTCTATGATCCAGAAATCAATCTACCGCGATCGCTATTTTTTTCAGCTTGGTTAAGTAGTGTTGCCTGTTGCTTTGGGTGCAGATTTCTCACTACCCTGATTTTGGATCAGGTGCAGCGCCGTGGTCGCCCCGTGCCAGTGTTTGTAATTGCCACTACTACCCACATGGAAGCGATCTGTCGTGCCATCAGCCATCGCACCAACTGCCAGGTAGTAGGCAGCCTGACTGTCGATCTGGTATTCTCCAGCCAGACTCTACCCCAAATCCAAGCGGCGGGGGTCAAAGAAGTAATTGCCGAAGGTCTTGCCCAGGGGGAAGGAGCATCCAGTTTTTATTGGCAACTGCGCCAGCTAGAAATTAACCTGCGACTGATTCCCTCCAGCATTTCTAGTTTGTATCGTCGTGGTCAACCAGAAATCTTTGGCGGTATGCCGGTAATTCGGATTGGTAGTGGGTTGCTCAGTGGTTGGGACTATCGGGTTAAGCGATCGCTAGATTTAGTTTTTGCCTTAATTGGCGTAATTATCCTTGCTCCCCTGTTTTTAGTAGTAGCGAGCTTGATCAAACTCAACTCCCCCCAGGGCAATGTTTTTTTCTGCCAAGAGCGAGTGGGATTGCAGGGTAAAGTCTTTCAAATTTGGAAATTTCGCACCATGTATGCCGATGCCGAAAGTCGCCTAGGACAACTAGAAGCCCTCAACCAATGCCAGGATGGGGTGATGTTTAAGCTCAAGCGCGATCCCCGCATTATTCCCGTGGGGCATTTTCTCCGCCGCTTTAGTATCGATGAACTACCTCAACTATTCAACGTAATTTTGGGACAGATGAGTCTGGTGGGGCCGCGTCCCCTACCCTTGCGGGATGTGGCGAAGTTTAGCGATTGGCACCATGCTCGCCATGCAGTTTTACCTGGAATTACGGGGTTGTGGCAAATATCAGGGCGCTCCGAGATCGATAATATTCACGATGCAGTAAGGCTCGATCTGTTTTATTTGGATCAGTGGTCGCTGCAACTAGATCTAGAAATCCTCTTTCAAACTATTCAAATTGTAATTTTTGGCAAGGGCGCCTATTAGCTAAACCTGGCTTTGTCTCCAGATCTGGGTTGCCTACAATCCCAGGTCACCCCGTGATTCCGTGATCAGTACTCAACCTGGTAATGCGCTGCTAATGGATTACAGCCGATTTTAACGGCCATAATGATCGCGACCTTGCTAGGAGTGATCGCTCTCAGTGTCTATTGGATTAGCTTACGCAGGCAAGATCTTTTACTTTGACCTGGCGAAGTGATCTAAGGCTACTCACGGGTAAATTTTATGAATCTTTTTTAGTCAATCGAAATAGATTGAGGTGCTTTATCAGCGGTTGCCTTGCCTACAACATTGGAGGTAGTGGCACTGATGTTCTGAGACCTGAGCCAGTCTTTTAGAGGGGCTTGGCTAGGATCGAGTCTGAGCAAACCTGAAACTAGACCGCCACAGAAAGCAATTGGCTGGCTGGTCAACTGGGCAAAGATGGGCTTGAGTTCATCCATAGTCTTACTTGGTTACTGCGCTACTAAGCTAGCATAATCCCTTGAGATTAGCTGTCAAGCTTCCAGTTTTATGGCTGGGACTTAATTCCCGCTTATAGAGGTGTAGCCTACATCCGTCCGACTAGGGTGTAAGTGTCAAGAATGTTCAGGCTATGATCAGTGGGCAGAATCTAATTTGTGTGTGCATGCGTGATTACCTCAAAGATGGGGCAGCAATTTATCGGCTTTCCTTTGCTACGATCAGAGCCGAGACTAATTTAGCTGGGTTACCTCCAGAAATGGAAAAAGTGGCGGTGCGGCTGATCCATGCTTGTGGGATGACTGACCTGGTGCAGGATTTAGATTTTTCACCTGGAGCCGCCACGATCGCTAGGACTGCTCTCCAGGCTGGAGCAGGGATCTACTGTGATTCCCAAATGGTGGCAGATGGTATTACCCGTGGTCGTTTACCCGCCAATAATTCCGTGATCTGTACCCTAAATCAGCCTGAAGTAATCGCGATCGCTAGCCAAATTGGCAATACTCGCTCGGCAGCAGCATTAGAGCTATGGCAACCTGAAGGAGCAGTGGTAGCGATCGGCAATGCACCTACTGCCCTGTTTCATCTGTTGGACTTAATCGAGTCCAGGAGATTCACACCGGCTCTAATCCTAGGGTTCCCGGTCGGGTTTGTGGGAGCCCTTGAGTCTAAGTTGGCCCTGGCTAGTTCTGGGATTCCTTATATTACCCTCCATGGTCGCCGCGGGGGGAGTGCGTTGGCGGCGGCGGCGGTCAATGCTTTAGCTCAGGAGGCGGAATGACAGCACAGTTGTATGGAGTCGGAGTAGGTCCCGGAGATCCAGAGTTAATTACCCTAAAGGCTTTGAAGATTTTGCAACAGGTGGAGGTGGTAGCTTACCAGGCGGCTGCACAACGTCAAAGTGTAGCTCGACAAATAGTTGCGTCCTACCTTCGCGGCGACCAGCAGGAGTTATGTTTTCGCTTCCCGCGTGCGCTTGATCCAATTGCGGCTAAGTCAGCATACGATCAGGCGATCGCGCCCATAGCTGAATGCCTAGAGCAAGGGAAACAGGTGGCAGTGCTGTGCGAAGGCGATCCCTTGTTTTATGGCTCATTTATGTATTTATTTACTCGTTTGAGCGATCGCTATCCGACTGAAGTTGTCCCTGGGGTATGCTCGCCTATGGCGGCGGCGGCTCTGGGCTTGCCCTTGAGTTATCGCAACGATGTTTTTAGCGTGTTGTCAGCAACTTTAGCACCAGAACTACTAGAAACTCACCTCTTGAGTGCGAATGGGGCGGCAATCATCAAACTAGCTAGGCATTTTGATCAGGTGCGTGAAATTTTGATTAAGTTGGACTTGGTAGAAAGGGCAAAATATATTGAATGCGCGACGATGGCTAACCAGAAAACCTTGCCGATTTTAGAAGTGAATGCCGCCAATGTGCCTTACTTTGCGATGGTGCTGATTCCTACTCAAGCGATCTATTAAAACCCTATGGAATCCCCCACCTAGATCTCAGCTTTTTAAGTCAAAGTTGCCCAAGTCTTGATTAAGAAAAGATTATGGTGGGTTGTGCTTGAACTTTACTCGCCTAGTTGGGTAAAATGAAGTCGCGATTTACTTAAGTATTTATACTCTCCTGTAGCTCTTTCTTGGCTCTGGAGTCTCAACTTTATAGGACTTACGCAAAGGTGATCTAAAACCCTGGCTTTAAGTGGGGTGTGGGGCTTTGCCCTCAAACTCCCTTTTTACAACAGTTCCCGAATTAGGCTGCGTAAGTCCTGCTTTAAATATCCTTTGCCACGAACCTAAGCTCTGTGATCACGATCAAATTCTGCGGTCTAGACCCCAGTGAGTTAGCATGATTCAAAAATATCTAGCCGGCAGTTTGAGTGTAGAGCGATTATCTATCCCGATCGCTAACCTCAGTCCCAAGCTAGTAGGCACCAAAATCGTTCATCTTACTGACTTTCACTTTGACGGTATTCGGCTTTCTGAGCAACTACTCCAGCAAGCGATCGCGACTAGCAATCAATTTCAGCCAGACCTAGTGCTATTGACTGGGGATTACGTTACCGATCAGCCCGCCCCGATCACCCAACTTGCAGCCCATCTTGCCCAACTCCAAACCCAGGCGGGGATTTTTGCGGTTTTGGGTAACCATGATTTACTCAAGCGCGATTCCCAAGCCCAGATTACCCAAGCACTCACCGAGCAAGGCATTCAGGTACTATGGAACCAAGTCAGCTACCCCCTGGGGCAAGATCTAGCGATCGTCGGCTTACCTGATTATTGGTCACGCCAGTTTCAACCTGAACTCACCCTTAGCCAAATTGATCCCCAGATTCCACGTATTGTCTTATCCCACAATCCTGACAGTGCCGAAGACCTCATGGCTTGGCGAGTAGATTTACAGCTTTCTGGCCATACCCACGGTGGCCAAGTGGTAATCCCAGGTGTTGGCCCGGTAATTGGCAAAATCAAACAGTGGCGCAGCAAAATCCCCAAAAAAATGAAGCGCTGGGTGCCGTTTCTCTGGCAGGAATGCTATGAAGTGGTGCAGAACTGGGAATGGTCCCAAGGACTACATCGGATTGGCAATAACCGAGTTTATATCAATCGCGGTTTGGGGACCTATATGCCAGGGCGGTTTTTCTGTCCGCCAGAACTGACTCTAATTGAGCTAACTGGCAATTAAATCCCACCCCAAAGCGGTAGACTAGGCTGTGGCAACACCCGATCTAAACCCATGAAACCCATCACTCTGCTTGGCTCTACTGGCTCTATTGGCACCCAGACCCTAGAAATTCTGGCGCAGTATCCCGATCGCTTCAGATTGGTGGGCATTACTGCCGGTAGTAATGTGGAGTTGTTGGCGGCTCAGGTGCAAAAATTTAGACCTGAAATTGTCGCGATCGCCGATAAAAGCAAATTTAGTCAACTGCGCCAAGCACTTGCTGACCTCGATCCACCGCCGATGTTGCTGGCTGGGGCGGAAGGGGTAGAAACCGTAGCCGCCTATGGTGATGCCGAACTTGTAGTTACCGGCATTGTCGGCTGTGCTGGATTGCTCCCGACCATTGCTGCCATTACTGCAGGTAAGCACATTGCTCTGGCGAACAAAGAGACCCTGATCGCGGCTGGTTGTATAGTCAATCCTTTGGTAGCTAAACATCAAGTCCAGCTTTTACCTGCCGACTCGGAGCATTCGGCTATTTTTCAGTGCTTGCAGGGCGTGCCCGCCGGTGGATTGGCTCGGATTATTCTGACTGCTTCTGGCGGAGCCTTTCGGGATCTTGCCCCTGAACAACTGGCAACGGTGACGATCGCTGATGCCCTCAAGCACCCCAACTGGTCAATGGGTAAGAAGATTACGATTGATTCTGCCACCCTGATGAACAAGGGTCTGGAAGTAATTGAAGCTCATTTCCTGTTTGGTCTTAGTTTTGATCAGATTGAGATTGTGATTCATCCCCAGAGCATCATTCATTCTTTGATTGAACTCACTGATACTTCAGTGTTGGCTCAACTGGGCTTGCCAGATATGCGATTGCCCTTGCTGTATGCGATTTCCTACCCCGATCGCTTAGTTACTGACTGGCCCCGACTAGACCTAGTGAAATGCGCCAATCTCACCTTTAAAGCTCCCGATCATCGCAAATATCCCTGTATGCAACTTGCCTATGGGGCGGGGCGGGCGGGTGGGACTATGCCGGCGGTGCTCAATGCCGCTAACGAGCAAGTAGTAGAAATGTTTCTCACCGAGCGGATCTCGTTTATCCAGATTCCCCAAATTATTGAAGCCGTATGTGCACGTCACCAGGTGATCGCTCAGCCAGAACTAGCAGATATTTTGGCAGTAGATCAATGGGCTAGGCAGCAAGCGAGTGAATTAACTAGCCAAGTGCAGGTTTGGGCTTGAGATTAGGGCATTTCCAGCCTAGCTAGTCAAAGCCAAAATTTTTGGCGATCGTGCCGCCCACATTGCCAAACAAGAACCAAGACAAAAAGAAATTAGTGGTAAAGATGGCCAAAAGGGCAGTTACCACCGCCGTAGTAGTAGACTCCCCTACTCCCTTTGCGCCTCCTGTGGTGTTCAAGCCCCAATTTGTGCCGATTAGCGCAATCAAACTGCCAAAAATACTCGACTTGACCAGGGCGGCGACCAAATCCCAAGGTTTTAGCAAAAGCTGAATCGAGTCAAAAAAGCTAGTTGGATTGATGTTGTAGAGAGCTTGAGATACCAAGCACGCCCCCAAAATCCCAGTGAGTAAGGCAAATATCATCAAGATTGGCAACATTAGCACACAGGCAATCACCCGAGGAGTCACCAAGTAGTCAATCGGGTCAGTACCTAGCATCACCAGGGCATCAATTTGCTCTGTTACCCGCATTGTACCAATTTCAGCCGCAAAGGCCGAGCCAATCCGCGCCGCAATAATGACTGCGGTTAGCACTGGACATAGTTCTCTGGTGAGAGCGATCGCTAATACGCCACCAATCACCGACTGCGCCCCAAATCGAATAAACTCCTTAGCCACCTGAATAGTAAATACCCCGCCCACAAATGCCGCCGTAACTAAAGCGATCGGGATAGACTCAGTGCCAACAATCGACATCTGTTCTAGAATGTTGCGCCGGTGCAGTCGCCGCTTCAATAGGATATGCACAACTACTTGTCCGGCTAAAAGCAGACTGGCAAATAGCTTAAACAGCCACTTAGTCAAGGTTGTCATAAAGTATTGCCAAATTAAGCCCCTATATTTTGCCATCAAACTGAGTCGAATTAAAGGTAATTCTACTCTGGTCGAATAATCACTCTTGCCAAAAATTGTTTAACCATGCTATCTTGGTAAAGCGCAAAAAAGCCGGGATAGCTCAGTTGGTAGAGCAGTGGACTGAAAATCCACGTGTCCCGAGTTCAAATCTCGGTCCTGGCATCTGGTCACACCATAACAGATTCAAGAAATAAATACAGGGAAAATACTATAGGAAATGGCTTTGCCTGATGGCTGTTACACATCTGAAGGATGATTGAGATTGGAAGCCCCTGTACGGGTTTCTGGTACTAAGCAATACCAGGTAAGCCCACAAAAGCTGGGTAACAGGCTCAAATATGCATTAACTTAACCGGCAAAACTGTTCACAGGTCAAAGTCACTTCCCCTAGATCAGGAATCCAGGCTGCCCAACTGCCATTATCGTATTCACACATTAGCCAAGCCTCTGCACAGTCAGACATCGGTTGCCACAGTTGCACCCAGGCGGAAGGTTTAGGGATCAAACACTGTAGTCCCCCAGGTAGACCAATGGCGCGATCGCTGCTCTGCCTTGATGAAGGAATTTTTTTAAAATTAGTTCTTAACATTGAATTTACCTCAACGAAAATTATAAACAGGTAAGCATTTCAGGATTTATGCAGTCTGATTTGGGAAGTGGTCTAGGAAGGGAATTTGAAGGCACATACCGAAGGATGACGGAGCCGCTAGCCCCACACCCCACTTAAAGTCAGGGTTTTAGATCACCTTTAGCAAGTCCTATATTTAAGTTTTTCTGTATCTAAATATACAAATAATTGAATTTAAACCCTAGATCTGATCTTAAATCTTCACAAACATGGTTGATTTAGCATATGTGCTGCTACTCTGGGATGTTTTCCGCAGGTCACAATCAAGCTAAAAGCAATCGAGATTTATTAATGATTATTGCGTCAACAGATTTTCGGAGATTAAGCAGCCCATAATGACCCATAGACTCCAAAACTCAGAGGAACAGCGTTCATGAAACTAGCAGTGTATGGCAAGGGCGGCATTGGCAAGTCCACCACCAGTTGCAATATCTCCGTAGCCTTGGCTAAGCGAGGCAAAAAAGTTTTACAAATTGGCTGTGATCCCAAGCACGACAGCACCTTCACCCTCACTGGCTATCTAATTCCGACAATTATTGATACCCTGGCCGAAAAGGACTACCACTACGAAGATGTTTGGCCTGAAGATGTAATTTATAAGGGCTATGGCGGAGTTGATTGTGTGGAGGCAGGTGGCCCCCCCGCAGGTGCAGGCTGTGGTGGTTATGTAGTTGGTGAAACCGTGAAGCTCCTGAAAGAATTAAATGCCTTTGATGAATATGATGTCATTCTGTTTGATGTGTTAGGAGATGTGGTTTGCGGAGGTTTTGCTGCCCCACTCAACTATGCCGACTATTGCATCATTGTCACAGATAACGGGTTTGATGCCCTGTTTGCTGCCAATCGCATTGCTGCTTCAGTTAGAGAGAAAGCGCGCACCCATCCTCTACGCTTAGCTGGTCTAATTGGCAATCGCACTAGCAAGCGAGACCTGATTGAGAAATATATTTCCCAAGTGCCAATGCCAGTTTTGGAAGTGTTGCCTTTGATTGAAGATATTAGAGTGTCGCGGGTAAAAGGGAAGACTCTATTTGAAATGGCAGAACAAGATCCAGAACTCAGCTATGTATGTGATTACTACTTGAATATTGCCGATCAATTGCTGGCGATGCCCGAAGGAGTGGTGCCCAATGACACTCCAGATCGGGATCTGTTTACTTTGCTATCTGATTTTTATCTCAATCCTGGCAAGGTTTTAGCTACAGCTTAGGCATTGCAGACCTGAGACCAGGGGCATGATCAAAGTTCTCCATTTCGCTGATATCCATCTAGGTACGCTTACCCATGGCAAGGTTAATCCCCAGACTGGAATCAATAGTCGCCTGGAAGATTTTGAGCGCTGTTTACAGATATGTATTGATCGAGCCGTGGATCAGCCTGCCGACATAGTGCTGTTTGGCGGTGATGCTTTTCCAGATGCTACTCCTTCTCCCCAAGTGCAGCAGCTTTTTGCCAGTCAATTTCGCCGCTTAGCTGATGCAGAAATTCCGACTGTGCTGCTGATTGGTAACCACGATCGCCATTCTCAAGCTAGCAATAGTCTAGATATTTTTCGCAGTTTGGCTGTACCGGGTTTTGTGGTGGGCGATCGCTTACAAACCCACAAAATTGCCACTAGAAACGGTGAGATTCAAGTAACTTGCTTACCCTGGCTCACCCGCTCTACTCTTTTGACCAAAGCTGAAACTGATGGACTATCCCTAGAAGCGGTGGGCAAAGTGCTGCTCGATCGCTTACATCTGGTTTTAGAAGCCGAAATTCGCCAACTTGATCCTGAAATTCCGGCGATCTTACTCGCTCATGCCATGGTAGATCGAGCCACTATGGGAGCAGAGCGCTTTTTAGCCGCCGGCACTGGCTTTACCCTACCCTTAAATTTATTGGCTCGACCAGAATTTAGCTATGTCGCCCTAGGTCATGTGCATAAGCATCAGGTTTTGCATCAAGATCCGCCGGTGGTCTATCCTGGCAGCATTGAACGGGTAGATTTTGGCGAAGAGCATGAAGCCAAGGGCTATATGTGGGTAGAGATCGATCAAACTAAATGTGAGTTTCACTTCTGCGCCCTCCCCGCCCGCCCCTTTATCACCATCACTGCTGATCTGAGCCAATTAGAGCAACCTCACCAAGCCCAGGCGCAACTTTTAGCTGCCATTGCCCAAGCTGACATCCCTGGCGCGATCGCGCGTTTGGTCTATAAAATCAAGCCCGAACACCAGCCCCTGCTAGACCTAACCGAAATTCACCATGCTCTAGCGATCACCCACACCTACACCATTTCCCCTCAAATTGCTGCCAGCCCTTCTAGACTTAGACTAGGCAATCAAGATCTCAGCCCTATCCTCAATCCTTACGCAGCGCTGCAACTCTATCTAAATACTAGACCAGACCTCCAAGCTCAAGCTCCAGAGCTACTTGCTGCTGCCCAGGCTCTACTTGAAGATCAGCCACAAGCAGGTGAACATCAGCTGCAAATAGCCCTCAATTCTTACCTAAATTCTTAATTGTAGGACTTACGCAAAGGTGATCTAAAACCTTGGCTTTAAGTGGGGTGTGGGGCTATGCCCCCAAACCCCCACCCAACTCTCATGCTTACTCGTTTAGGATTACCATTTTTTCTGTAAATATGCCCAGATTTACTTGACATTTTTTAACAGAAGTCAAGCATAATTAAGATCGAACAGCGCTCACTTAACAGCTCAATACATTTATGTCACTGCCCATTCGTAATGTTGCCATTATCGCCCACGTAGACCATGGCAAGACCACCCTAGTAGATGCTCTGCTACAGCAATCTGGGGTATTTCGCACGGGAGAAGTAGTTGAAACCTGTGTAATGGACTCCAATGACCTAGAGAAAGAGCGAGGCATTACCATTTTGTCGAAAAACACTGCGGTCAAGTACGGCGAAACCCTGATCAATATTGTCGATACTCCAGGTCACGCCGACTTTGGCGGTGAAGTAGAACGGGTGCTAGGCATGGTTGAAGGCTGCCTGTTAATTGTCGATGCCAACGAAGGCCCCATGCCCCAAACTCGCTTTGTGTTGCGTAAAGCCCTAGAAAAAGGACTGCGCCCCGTAGTATTTGTGAATAAGGTTGACCGCGCCCAAGCTGATCCCCACATTGCCGTAGATAAAGTATTAGACCTATTTTTAGAGCTAGGCGCAGATGATGATCAGTGTGATTTCCCCTACCTGTTTGGCTCTGGCTTACAGGGCTTTGCCCAGGAGACGCTCGAGCAGAAGAATGACGATATGAAGCCTCTATTTGAAGCGATTCTGCACCATGTGCCGGCACCAATTGGCGATCCTGAAGCGCCGCTACAACTTCAGGTCACTACCCTAGACTATTCTGATTACTTGGGGCGGATTGTGATTGGCAAAATTCATAATGGCAAGATCAAGGCTAACCAGCAGGCAGCCCTGGTCAAAGAAGACGGCACGATTGAGAAAGGTCGAGTGACTAAACTCCTGGGCTTTGATGGCTTGAAGCGGATTGAACTGGAAGAATCCAGCGCCGGCAATATCGTAGCAGTAGCGGGATTTGCAACCGCAAATATTGGCGAAACCATTACCGATCCTGCTGATCCCCGCGCCTTGCCGATGATCAAAGTGGATGAGCCTACCCTGCAAATGACTTTCTGTGTCAATGATTCGCCTTTTGCGGGCAAGGAGGGTAAGTTTGTGACCTCCAGACAGTTGCGAGATCGCTTTGCCAGAGAGCTAGAGACCAATGTGGCCTTGCGGGTAGAAGATACAGATTCTCCCGATCGCTTTGCGGTTTCTGGCAGAGGAGAATTGCATTTGGGGATCTTAATTGAGACCATGCGCCGCGAAGGGTTTGAGTTTCAGGTATCCCAACCCCAGGTAATTTTCCGCGAAATCAATGGTCAGAAATGTGAGCCGTTTGAGTTGCTGGTTCTAGATGTGCCTGATGATGCGGTGGGTGGTTGCATTGAGCGCCTGGGCCAGCGTAAGGGAGAGATGCGGGACATGCAGGTGTTTGGCAATGGCCGTACTCAGATTGAATTTGTGATTCCAGCGCGGGGGCTAGTAGGCTTTCGGGGTGATTTCATGCGGATTACTCGGGGCGCAGGAATTATGAACCATAGCTTTTTGGATTATCGCCCCATGGCTGGTGAGCTAGAGGGCAGAAGGAACGGTGTGCTGATTTCCTTTGAGGAAGGCGAAGCCACTTTTTATGCCATGAAAAATGCCGAAGATCGCGGCTCCTTCTTCATTACCCCTGGCACTAAGGTGTACAAGGGCATGGTGATTGGCGAAAATAATCGCCAGCAGGATCTAGATCTGAATGTCTGCAAAGCCAAGCAACTTACTAATATGCGGTCGGCAGGAGCAGATGAACTGGTGCAACTGCAAGCTCCAATTGAAATGACTTTGGAGCGATCGCTAGAATATATTACCGAAGATGAGATGGTAGAGGTTACCCCCCAATCGATTCGGATTCGCAAGATCCCCAAAAAACGTGGCTAGAGTGCTGGTGTTGGGAGCAGGTACTTGGGGTAAAACCCTGGGTAGTTTGCTGTGCCAAAATGGTCATCAGGTCAGCTTTTACAGTCGCCAGACTAGCCAGCCCCTAGCAGAATTGATTGCGGGGCAAGACTTTTTAGTTTCGGCGGTAGCGATCGCTGGTGTACTACCCCTAATTGCTCAGATCAAACAGCTTGACCTAGATCCAAAGCTGATTTTTGTGAGTGCGACCAAGGGACTAGAACCGGGCACTAGGCGAACTGCGCTCCAGCTATGGCAAGCAGCTTTAGGTGATCAAGCGATCGCGGTGCTGTCTGGCCCTAACCTGTCCCAGGAAATTGCTGCAGGCTTACCCTGCGCTACGGTGGTGGCTAGCGCTAGCCCAACCACTGCCCAAGAGGTGCAGAGCATTTTTGCCAATCGTAATTTTCGGGTCTACACCAACGATGATCCTTTGGGTGTAGAGCTAGGTGGTACCTTAAAAAATGTAATTGCGATCGCCGTGGGCGTATGTGATGGTCTGCAACTTGGCGCCAATGCTAAGGCTGCTCTGACCACCCGCGCCCTGATTGAAATCATCCGAGTGGGTAGCAAATTCGGCGCCCAACCCCAAACCTTCTGGGGACTATCGGGTTTAGGGGATCTGCTTGCCACCTGCAATAGCAGCCTCAGTCGCAACTATCGAGTCGGCTACGGCTTAGCCCAGGGCAAAAATCTTGCTCAAGCCTTACAGGAAATTGAAGGGACGGCAGAGGGCGTAAATACTGCCCAGGTGATCGTCCATTGGGCGACCCAACATCAAATTTCTGTGCCGATCTGTAGCTATGTGCAGCGCCTCTTGGCTGCGGAAATTTCTCCCCAAGAAGCCGTAGAGGGGTTAATGGAAAGAGAACTCAAAGCTGAATTACCCCACTAAAATCTATGCCCCTAATTAAAATCTTGCCCGATTGGTGGATTCCAGAGCATCAAGCCACTAGCGAATCGGTCTACCTCAATCGCCGTCAATTTTTAGGTGGGGTGATCGGCTTAGCTACAGTTTTGGGCGGCTGTGCAACCCCAGCGCAGAAGGCGAAGCCGGTGAGGGCACAACTCAATCAAGCCCAACTAAAAGCCCTCGCTGCCCGCCGTAATTCCAATTACACCCTTGATCGGGAACTTACGGATGAAGCGATCGCTGCTACCTATAACAATTTTTATGAGTTTAGTAGTGGTAAAGAGGTGTGGCGGCATGTGAGCAAGTTTCAAACTCACCCCTGGGCTATAGAAGTAACTGGCCTGGTGGCTCAGCCTCAAACCATAGCGATCGAGGATCTGATCGCGAAAATCCCCCTAGAGGAGCGGCTCTATCGTCATCGCTGCGTGGAAACCTGGGCGATGGCTGTTCCTTGGATTGGCTTCCCCCTGAAGGCGCTGTTGGCGAAAGTCGAACCTCAGGCAAAAGCTAAATTTGTGAAGATGACCACTTTCCAAAATTTGCAGCAGGCTCCCAATCAGACCATGGCTCCCCCTTGGCCCTACACTGAGGGGCTTACCCTGGCAGAAGCCTATCATGACCTAGCATTTTTGGCAGTGGGTATCTATGGCCATGAGTTACCTAAGCAACATGGTGCTCCCATTCGATTGGTCGTACCCTGGAAGTATGGGTTTAAAAGTATTAAGTCGATTGTAAAAATTGAATTAACTGAGACTCAACCCCCTACTTTCTGGAATACCTTAATCCCCTATGAGTACGACTTTACCGCTAACGTCAATCCCACGATTCCCCATCCCCGTTGGTCACAGGCAACTGAAAGAATGCTGGGGAGTAGCGATCGCCGCCGCACTTTGATCTATAACGGTTATGGTGATTTGGTTTCCCACCTTTATGCTTGATGGACTGATCCTGGGTAATATTCTTGACCGTTTATTTATTAAACCCATTTTCCCCGGGTAAGTCCTGCCTCTGTTTTCAACATTTCCCAAAGTAGTCTGCTTATTGCAGGTTAATCAGTCCTGAATCTGTCTGATTTTAAGCTAGGTAGGACTTACGCAAAGGTGATCCAAACCCTGGCTTTAAGTGGGGAGTGGGGTTCCACTTGAGGGCAAAGCCCTCAAACTCCCTTTTTACAGCAGTTCCCAACTTAGGCTGCGTAAGTCCTGCTAGGGATGGAAGTATCCATAAATAATCTGGGCTAACTTTTGACCGATGCCAGGCGTGGTGGCAATTTGAGCTAGGGTGGCTTGGCGAATATATTCGACTGAATGGAATTTAGCTAGTAGTTGTTTTTGGCGATAATGACCTAATCCTGGAATTTGATCGAGGTGCGATCGCTGCATCCGTTGAGAGCGTTTTTGACGATGAAAAGTAATGGCAAAACGATGGGCTTCATCTCGTAGCCTTCTCAATAGTTGGACTCCAGGGTGTTCGGCATCAGCAGCAAGCGGCTCAGATTCACCTGGTAAGAATACTTCTTCTCTTTTCTTCGCTAAGCTAATCACCCTCAACTCTGAACTTAAGCCTAGCTTTTCAATCACTTTCATCACCGCAGAGAGTTGTCCTTTGCCACCGTCAATCATCACTAGATCGGGAAAATCACTGCTCTTCTGTCCCCTTAGCTCTGAATTATAGCGGCGGAACCTGCGTTCTAAAACTTCTGCCAAGCTCGCAAAGTCATCGGAATGTCCAGTTTGGATTTCAGGATTGCGAATCTTATAGTGGCGGTAATGTTGTTTAGCGGGCAATCCATCGATGAATACCACTTGGCTTGCAACTGCATCTGAACCTTGAATATGGGAAATATCATAGCCTTCAATTCGACCAGGTAAATCAGGTAAATGCAGCAAATCTGCTAGGGCAACGAGACTTTGGTGGTTGCGATCGCTGAGCTTTTGAATTCTAGCTAGTTCATACTGGGCATTGCGTTCCACCATTTCAATCAGTTCGGCTTTAGACTGGCGTTGGGGAGTGGCAATTTCCACTTTGCGGCCGCGTTTTTGGCTTAGCCAAGCTCCCAGAATGTCTGCTTCAGGCAGTTCTAGCTGGGTATGCACTTCGCTGGGAATCTCTACGGCTTCGCAAGCTTGATAATGGGCTTCGAGGGTGCGTTGCAGAATCATCTCTGGGGAATCACTTTGACTATCAGCCACAAATGCCAATCTACCAATTAATCTACCTGCTCTAATCTGAAATAGCTGAATAGAAGTATGGTCTTGATCTTGAGCTAGGGCGATCGCATCCCGACTGATCCGATCATCGGGCAGAGAGACTTTTTGATCTGCACCTAGATGCTTGAGCGTATTGATTTGGTCGCGAAGATTAGCTGCCTTCTCAAATTCTAAATTTTCGGCTGCTCTTTCCATTTTCAAATTAATCTGATCAATCAATTCACTAGTGCGACCTTGGAAGATCATTGCCACTTTTTCCATGGTTTTATGGTAGTCACTAGGAGTGATCAACTGCTGACAGACGCCAGGGCATAGGCCCATGTCATAGTTTAAGCAGGGACGATCCTTAAACATCGGTAATGGTCTTTGGCGCAAAGGGAAAGTGCGTTTAATAATCCATAGGGTTCTAGAGAGCGATCGCGAATCCACATAAGGGCCATAGTAGCGATCCTTGGCACTCTTACTGCGGCGATTGCGCGTAATAAAAATGCGCGGATAGTCCTCTGACCAGGTAATACAGACGTAAGGGTATTTCTTATCATCCTTGAGCAGAACATTATAGTAGGGCTGATGGCGCTTGATTAGATTATCTTCTAGGGCGAGGGCTTCAGCTTCAGTATCGGTGACAATAAATTCAATTTCACTCACTTGGCGTACCATCATGGCAATGCGGGGTGAGAGATCTGGAAGGCTGCGAAAGTAAGAACGCACCCGATTGCGCAGACTCTTAGATTTGCCAATGTAGAGAATCTGATCCTGGCGATCGCGCATGAAGTAAACCCCTGGCTCTTGGGGAATTTCTCTGAGCCGCGCCTGCAATTTTTCGGGATTAGTCAATAGAGTCACAGCCCTAAATCTGCTGCACACTAGCGATCGCTTTCAGCCAAATTACTGATTCAGTTTCCCCATCAGCGATTCCAATACATTCTGGATCAATCCAACAGATTCTCCCTTGGAGGGATTCATTTACCCGTAATTTTATTTCGACTCTGGCGCGATCGCGAATCAAGCCATGAATCTTGCGAATACTCGGCACACTGACGTTCAATTCTGGTTGTTTACTGGCGCTGACCACCGTAGGCTGAGGTTTAGGCTGCTCTTGTTTGTACTTTTTCTCTAGCTCATTGATAAATAGATATAACTCATCTATGCCTTTTTCATAGAGTTTACCTACTTCAGATTTAGTAATCATTATTGATAATCCGTAAACTAGTTTTAGCCACAACCACGCTAAATCAGCGCTAAGATCATTATCCTACCTTGAATTTTAACTAATGAAAATCCTCACCGCCCTTGATCATTCTCAAGTTAGTCAAAACGTGTTTGAAAAGTCTCTAGCTCTAGCATTACCCCTAAAAGCGGAACTAATTTTGCTGACCGTAGTGGAATCTACTCCTCCCTACTTCTCTAGTATTGCCCTGCCCACTGGTGATCTAGTTGGCATCCAAAATTATCCTGACCTAGAGTTAGAAGCGCGATTGCTTAGTGCCGCCCAACAACTGCTCGATCAATACCAACAAATTGCTAGCGATCGCCAGGTATCTTGCCAAACTCGCCTGGAACAGGGCAACCCCCGCGAAAAAATCTGTGCGATCGCCCAAGCTGAAACTGCCGATTTATTAATTATCGGCTCTCGCGGTTTAGGTAACCTTGAAAGGCTAATGCTCGGTAGTGTGAGTGACTATGTGGTGCATCACGCCCCCTGCGCAGTGATGGTGGTGAGATAGGAAAAGGCAAAATATGAGCTAGAACCGCGCTTAATTTTCCAGGGCGGTGATGGTGGTGAGACAATTTCGGCTGGACTAAAACCGAGAATGTAAGGCACTATAGGGCAGAACTCGGCGCAGTTCTTCCACAGTAGTCACTCCTCTGCTCACTTTGTCGATCGCTGCCAATCGAAAAGAATTAAAATCTGCTTGGCTCAGATATTTCTGCATTTCCACCATCGAGCCTTCGTAAATGATCTGACGCACCCGATCATTCACTTCCAGTAACTCTACCACTGCCTCCCTGCCCAAATAGCCGCTATTCAGGCATTTAGCACAGCCCGCACCCCGCCGCCAGTTGCTGAGATCCGTATCCCCTTGCTTCAAGCCCAAAAGCTGTAATTCTGCCTCCGCAGGGGTATAGGGCTGCGCACAGTGCGGACAAATCTTGCGGACTAGGCGTTGGGCTACCACTCCCAGCAGAGCATCACAGATCAAACCTGGATCAGGCCCGATATCTCGCAGGCGGGGAATCGCACCAGCCGCATCGTTAGTGTGCATAGTGGTTAAGACCAAGTGACCTGTAAGGGCAGCCCTTACTGCGGTTTCGGCTGTTTCTGGATCACGAATTTCTCCCACCATAATGATGTCTGGATCTTGGCGCAAAATTGCCCGTAGGCCGGCGGCAAAGGTCATACCTGCCAACTCGTTGACCTGGGTTTGGGTAATGTGGGGCAGGATATACTCTACGGGATCTTCAACCGTGACCACATTCACGCGCTCAGTTGAGACTTTTTGCAAGCTGGTATAGAGGGTACTGGTTTTACCTGAACCAGTAGGTCCGGTAAAAATAATTAGTCCTTGGGGTTGATTCAGCCAGCTTTGATAAATTCCGAGGGTGCGGGGCGTGAAGCCCAAATCCTTCACCTCATTAAAAGGATTATTTTGGGGCAGTAAGCGAATTACAATTTTTTCCCCACCCATACAGGGTAAGGTACTCACCCGCATATCCAGCTTTTCGGTGGCATCCTTAGAGCTATAGTTGCGACCAATTCTGCCATCTTGGGGGCGGCGACTTTCCGAGATATCCATGTCGCACATCACTTTAGTGGAGACAATTACCTTGCGGCTAAACTCGATTGGCAGTTTGGCAATGTCCCGCAATACCCCATCAATGCGGTAACGCAGTCTCAAGCCGTCTACATCTGGCTCTAGGTGAATATCACTGGCACGGCTACGCAGGGCGTTAGAAATAATTACGTTAATCCGACTGCGTTGATCGGAAGCTTTAGATAGCTCAGCCCCAGCTAGTTCGCTAATGTCTTCTGGTTCGATGTCATCATCGAAGGGGGTAGATAAGACTTCATCGCTAATCACCTCAAGGTTGAGGCTTTTTTGACGCAGCCAGTCACGATAACTTTTTTTGGCGATCGCGATCGTTTCTACGGATGTGTGGGTGCGATCGCTGATAGTTTTTAATTCCTGGCTATTCAGCGGCGTAGGACTAGCAAGATAGTATTTGCCTTGCCAGAGCAGTAGCGGTACTACGTGGAAATCGTGGCTCCCCACTTGGCGCTGAAACTGGCTAGCTAACTCTTTATCGATTAGATCCAATGCCAGGTTGCCCCTAGTATCAATTAACAGATTCAAGGCAGTTTCTAAGGAAATTTCCCGTCGTTTCAGTTGTTGCCAGGCCGAATCCGAAGTTGTCATATGGTTCTAAATATTCATCCCACCATAAATCATAGCTTTAGGCATTTCCCAGTTTTAACCTGGCTCGCCATAACCGCTCTTCTAAAATTACCCGCTCTAGCTCACCGAACCGCTGTTCAAACGCCTGCTTTAGCTGGGTGGTGGGACGGAATAGATAAAATTGGCGCGGCTCCAAGGTGGCGATCGCCTCAAAATCAGCCGGGTCTTTAGTTAAATAAAACTGGGTATTTGGTGGCACTAGAAAGCTGAGGGAGATCAAATCGCCAGTATTAGTAAAATCAGGGCCGCGATCGCTGATCACCACTGCTCCAGGTGGAATATTTTGGGCAGTTAAACCATTGTGATAGCTCAAGTCCTTTGACCACCAGGTGTTCGCCAAAGCACTTGCGCCACAGGAAACCACTGCACCCGTAATAATTACCGATAAAATCCACGGTTTTAAGCGCCAAGCATTGAGCCAGAGTCGCTGCCACCCAGCTAATCGAGGTTGAGCCAGTGCCACCAGGTTGGGCTGCCAAGTAATCAAAAAGTAAGCGATCGCTAACTGGATGGCAGGCAAGGTCGAGATCAAATAACGACTGACGGCGGAGCGTTTACCCCCTAGGAGCAAATCTGGGAGCGCCAGCAAACCAAAGGGCACCAACCAAGAAACCAGCAGAAATTGCCAGCTAGAACGGGGACTGCGGCGAATCAGGGCGTAGAAGCTCACCAGGATCAAGAGCAGATAGGGCAGCCGCACCAGGAAAGTCCAGGGATTATGGAAGCCAAAATCTAGATCAAAAAAAATCGCCGTAAAACTTAGCAGCCAAAGTTTAGCTAAGTAGTCGATGCCCACTGGTACTCGCGCCCAATCGGTAGTGGCTAGCGCCTGCTGGGATTTGACCGCCAGTACCAAAATCCAAGGGCTGTATAACACCAGAGCGGCAGCGATCGCGCTCCCAACCCCCTTAAGCCCAGTTCTGGGACTGCGCCAAACCACAAAGACAATCTGAGCCGCCAGGGTTAAGCCAAAAAAGGGATGGGTATAAAACCCCAGGGTAATACTAGACAGGTATAGCAGCCAGTTTTGCCAGATCCCCCAGCGCAGCGATCGGATTAACAGATAGCTACTACCTACCACCGCCGCCGTTAGCAGACTATACTGGCGGGCAGTTTGGGCAAATAACAGATCAAAGGGAGAAATTGCCACCAAAGCCATCGCCAACAGCCCAATTAAATCTACCTCTAATTCTTCGGCAAACAATTCCCAGGCCCAGCCAAACATCAAAGGCAAAGTCAACAGGCTCAGCAAAGCTGGTAACAAGCGGGCGACGGCAATACTGCCACCGAACCACTCTAGCCAAGAGCGTGCCATTAAAAAATATAAAGGCGGATGCTGGGGATCTTCTTGGATTAAAGAAGCGATCGTGTCCTGTTCGGTAGAGTTGGGCTTAAGCTGCAAAAAGCTCTGTAACTCCTGGGGCAGCACTAGGCGGTTTTGAAACAGTTGCTGGTCAATCTGCTTCCGGCTAAAACCTGCCGCCCGAAACTGGGTGTAAACCTCGTCATGCCATAGGAGCTTGCGATCTAGCTCAAACCACCTCAAGCCAATGCCTAAGACGATCACCGCCACCAAAAAACCTCTGAAGAATCGGCGATCACCCATGGGTTTATGCGGATTTTAAGGATGCAGTGTTCACACCCGACTCCCGTGTCAAGGCTATTCTGCCCGTGCGCGCGATCGCACAAATGCCAAATTTACTCACCATATTCACAATTGCCACCATCTTGCCAGGATCTCCCACCACCTCAATGGTCAAGAAGTCGTCTGCCACATCCACCACCTTGGCGCGAAAGATCTGGACAATTTCCAGAATTTCCGATCTCTGACTCGCCTCTGCATTCAGCTTGATCAACATCAACTCCCGCTCTACCGCCGGACAGCTAGTGAGGTCTTCCACTTGAATCACATTAATTAAGCGATCTAGTTGCTTGATCACCTGCTCAATCACCTGCCCATCGTCAGACACCACCAGCGTAATCCGCGAAAATCTTTGATCTTCAGATTTGCCAACTGCTAGGCTCTCAATATTAAATCCCCGCCGCGCAAATAGTCCCGCAATCCGGGTCAGCACCCCTGAGGCATCCTCAACTAGCACTGAGAGGGTATGTTTCATAGAACTTTTATCTTTCGTTGATTTAGATTCACTGCTTTTCCAATCATTCATTGGCCGCCAACCAGCCATACGGAATCATCCAGGTGATCCCGAAGTTGTGTTTAGGATGCCGAAACAGTATTGTAAGGTATATGCACAAAGTCTAGTGCTTTTTCCCAGCAGTAAAGCTAAGCTTGATCTGAGCAAAAAATCACTAAGCTCGAACAAGCTAGCAAAAGAAATCATCTCATTTAAGCAATTAGATCAGGGGCTGTAGACAATTTCAATGGGTTTTTGGCAAAGCTTATTTAATAGCGCCCAGTCCAGTATTGGGGCGAAATTTCGCCTAGTTCCCAACCAAGGTGACCACATCTATTTCAGTAGCGATCGCGACATTGATCTCTACGAACTGGAAGAACTCTGTGATGCCGTAGGTTGGGCGCGCCGTCCGATCCGTAAAGTGCGCAAAGCTCTGGAGTATAGTTTTGTGGTGATCTCCCTCTGGGAAATCAAAGGCTCCTATCAACGTCTGATCGGCTTTGCCCGTGCCACCTCAGATCATGCTTTCAATGCTACCCTGTGGGATGTGGTGGTGCATCCAGACTACCAAGGGCGCGGTTTAGGCAAGGCTCTCATGGAAGAGATTGTGAGTGAATTGCGGCGGCTAGATATCAGCAATATCAGCCTGTTTGCCGATGCCCATGTTGTAGAGTTTTATTATCAGTTGGGTTTTGTCCCAGATCCAGAAGGGATCAAGGGGATGTTCTGGTATCCAAGTTAACTGCTTTTGCATCAGCAATATTTTCTAAAGCCTATGCCTGAGTCTAGTTTGAGCGCGATCGCGATCAGCATATTCCTGTTTACGCTCACTGCCCTGCTTGGCTCCGTTTGGCAAATTTCTGCCTGGGTACCTGTGACGGCGGCGGTGATGATTTTAGCTAGCTATGGTCTAGATCAGGGAGTAGGCGGCGGCAAACTGACGGCAAAGCTACAAAATTGGCTGGGCGGCAATCCCGAAGTGGACAATCACCGCATCTTAATCCATGAGGCAGGGCATTTTTTGGTGGCACACCTATTGGGTATGCGGGTACTGCATTATTATCTGGCGGATCAGCCGTCACCCCATGTGGGGATGCTAGGGGGAGTTGAAGTAGATTTAGGGGCTAGTCAATTAAATCAACTAGAACTTTTACGCCAGTGCTGCACCGTATGGCTAGCAGGGTTGGCCGCCGAGCAGATTTTTTTACCTGCCACCCAGGCATCTCCAGGGAGTAGTCAAGATTTGGCCCAACTGCAACAGGCGATCGCTACTCTGGCTAATCCCGCTGTAGAACAGCGCTGGGCAATGATTCGAGCAAAAAGCTTACTTCGTAGTCAACGCCTCGCCTTTGAAGCCTTGGTGCTAGCTATGGCGGCGGCGGCTCCTGTAGATCAATGTATTGCCGCGATCGACCAACACCTAGTCAAGGACGGGGTCGCAGTTGTGCTACCCAATCATTCAAGCGATCGCGATTGAGTCGATAGCTCAAAGGGTGGGCAATCAAATGGGCGGTACTCTGAAATAACACATCGGTTTCGACTAGGCCATTGTCCCGCAGGGTGCGCCCTGTGGAAACTAGATCGACGATCGCTTCAGCCATGCCGGTAATTGGCGCTAGTTCCACCGAGCCGTAGAGCGGAATAATTTCTACAGGTAGATCAATGCTCTGAAAATAGGTGCGGGCACAGTTGACATACTTGGAGGCAATGCGACAGTGGGGCGGCAATTCTAAAGCCGATTGGTAGGGGCTATGCTGGGGAACAGCGATCGACATCCGACAGGCACCAAAGCCCAGATCGACTAGATTAGCGACCTTTGCCTGTTTTTCTCGTAGCACATCATCGCCGACAATCCCTAGCTGGGCTTGACCATACTCTACATACACAGGCACATCCTGAGAACGCACCAACAGAGCAGCGGCTTTTCCCTGGGGATCAGTAATCTGCAACAGCCGATTGCTAGGATCTTGAAACCGCGAAAAATCTAACCCCACCGACTGCAACAGACTAATCGCCTCGGCCAATAAAGCCCCTTTGGGAATCGCAACGGTCAACATGGTGAAAAATCTTGTAGTAACCAACCGTCAAGTTACCACATCCCTGGACGCAGTTTTTGGAGTTTCACGCCTGAGTAATAAAACCGCAAAATTCGAGCAAAATCCCAGCCTAAACCCGCTAAATAGTAAGAACCCGTTTGGCTCATGCCTACCCCATGCCCCAAGCCGCCACCGCTAAAGCTATAGCCCTGGAGAGTGGCATCTGCGCCCAAGATAGGCTGGAGTTCAAAAAATGTGCTGTTGGGGGCTAAAAAAGCATCAATGATTTCATCTTTTTCAATTGTCAGCATCCCAGCGTCAGTTTCAACCTCTAGCTGCAAGACTCGCCCTGATTTAGCCCGTTGTTTCACAGTAAGGGACTTTACCTGTTTGAGCTTGGTGGCGCGATCGCCCGACAGGCGGAGAAATTCTTGGAGACCTTGGGTGATTTCTGCCAGGGTGCTGGATTTTTGCCAACGGAAGGTGCGCCACTGCTGTTCGTTGAACCCCTGGCGCAGTTGTAAAAAAGTGCGTAGATTCTCCGCTTGGCTCAAGTCCCGTTGCTGAGGGGGCAGGGGATTATTTACGGTATCAAACACTGACTGCAGGTAGGGACGGGGTTCCCCATCCCATAGGTCATTGTAGTTGGCGGTCACTCCGCCGGTGTTGGAGGAATAGAGGGCATCAATCACCCGCTCCTGGTAGGTCAATACCTGTGCCTTGGTGGAAGTAATCGCTTGGTCGGCCGTGGTGGTAGTTTGCTCTAGGCCGCGATAAACCTGACATTGGGTAGTAGCACAGAGTTCGTATTGATCCACTTTAAATCGGTGGCGGCTGGCTAGGGCATAGGTACGGGCAAGGACGGCTTGGGCTTGCACCGCCGCAAATGGGGCTTGGTAGCCAATTTCATGGGGCACTACCCCACGCAGATAGGTTTCTAGGGGAACGAGGTTGACCAAGGTAAAACTGTCGTGGGCATTGGGCTGCACGCGCAAACTGCCGCCGTAGGGTCGATTGTTTACCTGAATTACCCCCCGCCCACTGCTAATTCCCAAGCGATCGCCCTGGTAGCGATTTCCTGCCACTTGCCAGGTGACTTGAGTAAGATGGGTTCGCGGCTGAACCTGGACATAGCCTTTGCCCTGCAATCCCAAGAGTAAAAGATGTTGGCTGAGGGGAGTCGCAAAGCGATCCCGCTGTGCCCATACTTGCCAGCGTCTAGGTTGGGCAATTTCGGTAGCAACTCCTTTCTCCTTGAGGCGAAAAGCACTGGCAGCCGCATTTTCAAAACTGCGATGATTGCTTAAAATCAGTTTCTCAACCGTCTCAGGGCTAGCCAGGGGGGTACGGCTGAGGCTGAGGGTGATCTGTTCTGCCGTCAGGCTGGTTTTGCCAAATTTTAGGTATAAGCGATCGCCTGGCAAGGCCCTGAGAGTGATCTGATCTTGGGGCTTTTCGCCAAATCTTTGCACGATGCCGATTTCTAAAATTGGGTTAAGGGTTGGGCTAGCTAAGCTAGGCTGACCGCTCAGATTACTCCCCAGAATATTGCCTAGAACTGGGGCGAGAGTGGCATAAATTATCCTATTCATGGGTGGTCTGGCGGCGGCGCCAAAAATTTTGTCCCAGGGGAATCAGCACATACCAAATTAACACTCCCCCTAGGGCTACCAGTCCAGTAGCTGCCAACAGGGAAGAGAGTAGGGGTAAGGGAATAAAACTGCCGGCAAACTTGCCCGCCCCAAAGGCTAGACTCACCATCAGACTCGCCCAGGCGATCGCGCCCAAACTATTGAACAACAAAAATCGACCATAGGGCATTGCTGCCATTCCTGCCAAGGGGCCAGCGAAAATTCGTAGTAGTGTAATAAATCTGCCAAAAAATACGGCGCGATCGGCATTGGCGCTGAATTTATCTCTGGCCTTCAGCAATTCATCGGCGGGTAGGTGAAACAGTTTGCCAATTTTTTCTAGCAGATTGATCCCACCCCAGCGCCCTAGCCAGTAGCCGCAGTTATCTCCCAAAATCGCACCAGCGATCGCCGCCACCAAAACGTAGGTATAGACTAGCTCGCCCGTACCCGCTAAAAAGCCACCCACCAGGGTAATGGTTTCGCCAGGTAGTGGAATGCCAGCATTTTCGAGCATAATTCCCCCAAACACCAGCCAATAGCCGTACTGGTGAGCTAACTGCTCTAGGTTGTCTAAGGAAAATAGCTCCATGGCTTAAGTAAAGTTTTGTTGAGAATTAGGATGATTATATCCCTAAAATCCGGTGTTGCATATGTGAAGGATGGCGGGGGTTAGGGGCGCAGCCCCCCGTATGGTTTTAAACGTTGGGTTTGGCAAAATCATCCTGGTATTGTGCAAAGCCTAGAATCCCAAAGGCGAGGCGGTATCTTCGGCTTCCCGTAGCGATCGCAACTGGGTAGCTGCCGACCATTCTAGCGCCCCATCTCTAGCTGTCCAGTAGAGGCGCACATTAGCCGACTGCAAGCGATCAAGTAATGGCTCTGGTAAATTAGTACGGGAACTGATCAGGGCCTCGGGCTTAACCACTTGCAGCAAACGGGAAGACAGTTCCAGATTATTTGACCACAGGTATTGAGCGGGTAGCTTGGTCAGCAGCCCTGGCTGTTGCAATAGCTGGTTTTGAGCTTGGAGGTCAGCATGATCCAAAAACAGCCAACGGCTAGAACCGGTAGTAATTGCGATCGCCGTAGGAGTTTTACTGATCAATTCCACCGCAAAATTGGCGCTGGGGTTTAACACCTCAGCCTGATTCAGGGGGCTAATCTCCGTACCCCTCTGCTCTAGCTCACGGTTAGCAGCACTCAGCTTAGTGTTAGGGCTAAGCACCAAACGCTGAATTTTGATCCCCTGCTGGCTAATTCTCTGCCAACCATCGGTTATTTGACTACCAGTAGCGATCGCTAAATCAAGCTGATTAATGCCTTCTCGCTGCAATAGTGGTAAAACCGTAAACTCGGCTGTCTGGCGCTTGCCGCTATTGATCAGGATATTTTTACCCTGATCTTGAATTAGCATCAAGGGTAGATCTTCAATCGCTAGGATGGTCAAGCGCGAAAGCTGTTGTCGCTCGACAATCCCTGGCACAAACAGGATGATTATCATCGCCGCCATCACTGGTATCCAGCGTCTTTGCCGTTGTAAGCCAGGGATCGCTGCCACCCCCACCAATAGGCCATAGGCAATAAGCAACTGCCAGAGGGCAATTGTCCCCAAGCTACTCACGGCGCCAGGTAAGCTCTCAATCATGCGGGCGATCGCAATAATCAGTACCAAGGCAAAAAATAATAGCCAGGTAGCCAAAGCCCCTAGGGGCACAAAGATCACGCCTAAAATGCCACTAATCACGCCGCCAATCGTGGCAAAGGAGACCAAAGGGGTAGTTAGCACATTTGCCAAAATGCTGTAGGGGCTAACCTTGCCAAAGACAAACAGTTGCAGGGGTAAAGTCCAAACATAGGCAGCGATCGGAATTGATAGGGCAGCAGCCAAGATTGGGGGCAGAAAACTAAAATATTCCTGAATCGGAGTAGCTGCCACCAGCAGCCCCAGGGTAGCCAAAAAACTAAACTGAAACCCCAAGTCATAGAGCCAGAGGGGTTGATAAATCAACAGAATCACTGCGGCGATCGCTAAACCCAAAATTGGTCTGCTCTTACGGCCAATCACGCCGCCAACCAGAGTGCCCGTCCCCATCACCACCGCCCGCAACACCGAAGGGCTTACCCCGGTCAGCAATAGAAACAAGCATAATGCCGCCATTCCAATGCCAAACTGTTGCCAAGGGGATAAACTGCGGCACACTAGCAACACCGATCCTAAAATTAAAGACACCTGAAATCCCGAAGCTGCCAAGGCGGCTGCCAACCCCACCCGCACAAAGGTATCTTTGACATCATTGGGTAAATCCACCGCCCGATTACCCAAAATCAGCGCACTCAAAAGGCTACCATGGGGTACTCCTGCTCCCAAAACATGAGCCTCAGCCATCCGCTGCCTGATCCACCACCCCCCAAACCGAGGCGGATCACCGATAAATTTGACTTGCTGAGCCGTTAGACCCGCAAAAATTCCCTGTCTGCCCAAATATGCTTTGAAGTCAAAGCCGCCTGGATTCTTAGCGGCGCTGGGTCGATAGAGCGAGCCTCGCAACTCTAGCTCTTGACCTGGGCGCAATCCAGTAGCTTGAGGGAGTGCGACGGTCACATACAAACTGCCAGTCACCTGCCGATCGGGGGCACTTTTGAGCTTGGTTACTTCTAGGTTAAATTTGGCCCTACCACTGCGGGTGGTAGTCACATTACTAGTCACCTTGCCAGTGACAACTGCCCGCGCGAGGGGGGCAAACCTGGCAATATCCGTACTTTGTTCAATTGGAATGCGCCACTCTAGGTATAGAGACGAAGCGGTCGCCAGGGCCGCCATCAATAGCCATAACCACCACTTAGGTGTTGCGCTGCCTGACCTCCTACCTGCCAGACCTGTGACCAGGGCAGCGATCGCAACTAGGAACAGTAAAACTAGCCTTTCCCACCAATTCTGGGCAAACCCTCCGCCAATAAAGGCAATGCAAAGAAGAAGCCAGGCCGCGCTAGTCATGGGAGAGATGTAATTTCAGCTACACTAAGCGATTTTTAGTTGCAATTTCTTAGCTAGACTAAAGCATCCTAGCGAAGTTTGGGGTTAAGCTAGGCTTAAGATTGATCCCCAGAAAAAATCAGACTTTTAGATAAAGCCATGTTACAGTAAGAAATGCTGTTAAATTAAAGATTTATTTCCCGTGGCAACCCTTCAACAAAAGATTAGAATTCGGCTCAAGGCATTTGATCATAAACTGCTAGATGCTTCCTGTGAAAAGATCGTAGACACTGCCAACCGCACTAATGCCGTAGCGATCGGTCCTATTCCCATGCCCACCAAGCGCCGAATCTATTGTGTCTTGCGATCGCCCCACGTAGACAAAGATTCCCGCGAACATTTTGAAACTCGCACCCACAGCCGCATCATCGACATTTACCAGCCTTCCCCCAAAACCATTGATGCCTTGATGAAGCTAGATTTAGCTTCTGGTGTAGACATTGAAGTTAAGCTCTAGTTATCTTGTCTAAGGCTTGGCTAGCCACCAATTTTAATCCTTACCAGCGCCAGGTATTGACTGATGCCCTAGCGATCGCTCAAGGGTATGATTTGCAAATCTACGCCGTCGGCGGGATCGTCAGAGACTGGTTGTTACTAAGCCAGTTAATAAGCCACCCCGCTACAAATCCAGCCATTGCAAACCCAGAATGGCCTGACCTGGATTTAGTTGTTGCTGGCAGGGATCGGGCTGGGATTTTAATTGCGATCGCTCTACATCGGCTTTATCCTGCCAGCCAGCTACAGATCCATGAAAAGTTCCAAACTGCTGAGCTAATTTGGCAAGTAGCTGCAACTGGTCATAACTTCACCCTAGACTTAGCCACTGCCAGAACCGAAATCTATAGTTATCCTGGAGCTAACCCCCAAGTTGAGGCTGCCAGCCTGCTTCAAGATCTACAGCGCCGTGATTTCACCATCAATGCGATCGCGATCCCCCTCACCACTCAAGATCACTTAGAAATTATCGACCCTCACCAGGGGATTTCAGACCTAGATCAAAAGCAAATTCGAGCTATCCGTCCAGGTAGCTTTATCGAAGATCCACGCAGAATCTATCGTGCGGTCAGATTTGCCGTCAGATTTAGCTTCCAACTCCATCCCCACACTGAGCTAGAAATTCGTCAAACTACTGCCTCTGGGATTCACGCTGGTATTGGTGGCAGCCGGCTCAAGGCTGAAATCTACTATCTTTTGGCATTTTCCCCTGCCCAAACTAGCCAAATGTGGCGATCGCTGGCTGGACTGGGTGGTCTCGGCTGCATTTATGATCCTTTCCCCCTCGACCCACGGTTTAAAACTAGTTGGCAGCGATGGCAGCGATGGCAGTACTGGTTCCCCAGTTTTTTTGGGGATTTCAGCCAGCAAGCCCCAGAACGCAATTTTTTATTTTTACTCAGCGATTTAGGCAGATTGTTTGCTCAAACACCCAACCAAGCCCCAAACCTTCAGCTTTCTGGCCTCCAACTCAGCCAACTCAGTCAAGTTGGGCAACTGACCAGAGCAGAGTTCTGCTATTCCCACTCAGCCTCACGCCTAGTCAAGCAGCTTGAAAAATTTCATCCCCTCAGCTTACTGATCCATGCTACCAAGACTAGCGATCGCTATCAACGACGTCTGATTTGGCAATACTTTCATCAATGGCGGCAAATTCAGTCGCCCCTGGATGGTACAGCCCTGATTCAACTTGGCTGCCCCAGGGGTAAATTTGTAGGTGAACTGCTCCAACTACTTAGAACAGCCGCCCTAGAGAATCAGATCGGTAGCTTAGATCAGGCCAAACAGCTAGCCCAGGACTGGATTAAAGCAGCTAGCTCTCCTCACTAGGTGCGGCTGCTACCTTCACTAGCGCATGGCGTAACACCTTATCTGCCAACAAAAAGCCGGAGCGTAACTCAGCCATGACTGCACCCTCAGCAAATTCACTGGTTGGTTCTTGAGCGATCGCTTCATGCAAATTTGGATCGAACTCTTGACCCACCGTTTCCATTCGCACCAAGCCCACCTCCTGTAAGCACTTCACCAACTGCTTATACACCGACTGATAGCTATTGTGAATATTAGCTTCCGCGTCAGTTTTAGGCTTAATCTGCAATTTAGCCCGCTCAAAATCATCTACCACAGGCAGAAATTTTTTCAAGATTTTGCTGGTGTTCTTTTCCTCCTCTTCTTCCTTTTCCCTGAGGGTGCGCTTGCGGAAATTTTCAAAATCAGCGTAGAGCCTAGCATACTGGGCTTGTCGATCATCTAGCTGCGCCCGCAACCCCACCGACTCCGAAATCAGCGCTTCAATCTTTGCCAAATGATTCAGGTCTGGGGCAGTTTGAGTAGGTACAGGCTGATCTGGTTGCACAGGTTGATTTTCTGGAGCAGACTCGGTTTGTTCCGCCAGTTGTTGGAGAGAATTTTCTAGCTCAATCTCATCTTCATCCCGAATTTCCTCTAAATCTACCTCACTAAAATTTTGATCAGAATTAGGTAAAGTCTCTTCTACATTCATGTTTCTATATTATTCCATCTAGAACTTTAACGATTCAGCCAGAGTAGCTAATTTTACCCCAGAATTTTACTCCAGCATCACCTGGGTTGATGCGCCCTTAACTCAAGGCGGGACGTTGGCGCATCAGGAAAGAAGGCAAATTCACCTTGCCACTGGGCTTGGTTTCCTCAGGCTCGGCTAGAGGTTTAGGCCCATTGGGAGCGAAATTCGCCAACTCTTTTTCTAGCTTAGTAGTGCGCTTGCCGCTCTTCTGCTCATCCATCAGCCGCTCTAGAGCGCCACTCAGTTGGAGAGCATGGCGCTGGTGATGTAAAGATTGCTCTTTCCAGTGTTGAATGGCTGCCTCATACTCTGCCGCTTGCCCCGCCTGTTTTAGAACCTGCTCCTGCAACTCTACCACCTGGGACTCCAACTCAACTAGTCGATCGCTGGGTTGATCTAGCTGGGCAGTTACTTCCTGGAGCGATCGCTGCAACATCATCAGACTGGCTTGTTTGGCTTCCAACTCTAGCTGCATCTGTTGATTTTGCTGCCGTAGTTGCTGCTCAACTTGCTGCTTTTGCACCAACTCCAGCTTTAATAACTTAACCTCTGCTTCTAAAGCTGTGACCATGATTTGCTCATGCCCTTGCTCATCTGGCTGTTTAGGTTTAGGCTTAAACTCAGCATTGAGATTGGGCTTTACTCTAGTGGACTTTTTGGGGGTTTGACGACCAACTCCAGGCTCAACCCAACTGTCAGTATATGCCAAGAAATTCTCACAGCCAGAACTGGACTTATGATCAGAACTCTCACAACTCTCAGCTAGGTATATGGGATCTTGTGCCTGAGATTGTGCCTGAGATTGTGACAGTGGGAGCGTAATCTCTGGGTCAGCCTTCCCCCCCTTGCGACCCGACTTTTTCGGTTTAGCTCCAAACAGCCCCTTCGCCAAATTAGACTCGTTCACTAAATACCTCACTTTCCACGAAGGCGGTAATTCGTTTGGTAGCCAAGCTCTGTGGTCGATGCTCTACGATTGTCAACCCCCGATCAAAAGCAGTCCTAATATCAGCACTATCGGGAATGGTCACGCCACACAAAATCTGCTCAAACTCAATTTTGGCTTGGCGATATAGTTCGCCCGTATGAGAGGTTGACCAGGCCTCTCCAGGTAAATAGCGATCATCCAACATATTGATTACCACTCTGGCAGTGCGAGCACCAATAAAAGATTCTGCTTCTTTAATAAAGCGCAGGGTGGTTTCTGTACATTGAAAATCAGTGCGATTGAGTCGAGTTGGGATAAAAACTAAATGGGCTGGTACCAGAGCATTGGCAGTGAGTTCGTTCAAATCCCCAGGGCTATCAATGAATATGTAGTCATAATGGGGCAGCACCCGATCAACTTCTCGTTTTAGCACTGTTTCTTTGCCCATCTGCATGGCCGAGAGTTGGGTTACTGCCTCTGACATGGAAACGTGAGCAGGCACAATATCTAAGCCCTTTTCACTTTCAAAAATTAAATCTTCTAGGTGGCGATCTGGACGCTTTTTCAAAAATGCCATCACCGTATCAGATTCCTTCAGTTGATGACCACTGCCTAGGAATAGGGTTGTACAGGTGGTTTGGGAAGTTAAGTCTACAATCAGTACCCTGGCACCGCTATTGGCAACAATGTGGGCTGAATTGGAACACAGGGTGGATTTGCCAGTGCCTCCTTTATTGTTGGTGAATGCTATGACCCTAGCCATTCAAAAAAACCTTTAACTTAAAGTTAGCCCTCTCCACACAGGTTACCAGAGTTGTGGTTTTTTTGGCATAAAAATTAAAGATTTATTTAATATTAATCAGAACTTACGCAAAACTTCCCAAATCACACTGAGTAATGTTGATCTAGCCTCCTTGTAACTCTGTGGCAATTAGATCTACGCAAAGCAGAATGCATAAACCCAGAGAGTCAGCTTAAGATCTTATGTAGGTATACTGCAGATTTGAGCGTAAGCGCTGCTTCAAATCCAAGCTTGCGCAAACGTGGTCTAAAACCAGCGTAATTATTCCCCCCTTTTTAATAGCCCTTCGATCAGATTGCAATTAGCAAAAGGCTCAACTCCCATCCTTACTAATTTTGCCCAGATTATCCCCTTAGATTCGCTCGGTGACTCGCTTAGAGATTCACTCAGAGATTCGCTCAATTTAGGTTTGAGTTGTAAAACTCGGTTCTTCACAAGTTTTGACCAAATTGCTAGTAGTTTGTAGTTAAATTATCTATAGGTGCATCTTTTATGAGTCATATGCTCTGTTCGATTAAGGCGATCCTGGTCAATCTCCTCAGCCCAGTAGTGGTCACATTAATATCCCTGCCAACTTTTGCTGCCTATGTGCCACCTACTGATCAAGTACCTCCACGCGCTCGGGGTGGAACTGCAGGTCGTCGCTCTGCCTGTGAGTTAGCCAAGCCTGAGACCAAAAAACAATTGATCTTGCCGGCGACAAATTCTGACCTAAATGGGGAGTTTTTGGGGCTGGTAGCTCTAGCTCCCGCTAGCCATATGGGCAGCACTGTGAGCGATCGCCCCAGTTTGGTTTGGTACACCCATAACTGCAACTCTGTGTCTGTACAGCTAAGTATCTATGAATATGACTTGGGTGGTAGTAGATTACAGCCTGTGCCCCTATTTACTCAACAGCTTAATGCCCAGCCAGGAATCAACAGGTTTAGGTTACCTGAGAATACGCTCCAACCTGGTAAGACCTATGCCTGGCAAGTGGTAGCGATCGCTGATACTCCTGCCAAGTCTGCTTGGTTTCGTATTCCCCTACAGGTGCTGGAGCGCTCGTCTGACCTAGAGCGCAGTCTTGGCCTGACAAATGTAGCGGGCGCTAGAGTAGAAGCCTATGCCAAGGCCGGTTTTTGGTATGATGCTCTAGCTGCTGCCCTTGATGCTGGTGATCAAGCCCAAATTTCTAGCCTATTGAATCAACTTGCCCAGCTAGAAGCCCAGAAAGAGCCAAGGGAGCAGCCAACCAACCGTCGCTTTAGCGAAAGCTTAACCAGGGTGGCTAAAAATATGGCTAAAAACCCCCAGGTGTTCCAGCTATCTGCCAAGTAGCAACCTGCCAAGCAGGGATCAATCCAGGCTAGAATTTTCACCTCAACCCTTTCTTGCCATTTAAGCAATTGAAATGCCCCCCCAGAAAGATATTCTGCCTGACCCAGATTTAGTTGATCCAGCTCAAAGGTTGTCAAGGTTGGGGTTCAAGCCAGTTATTCAGACTTTTCAATCCCTGAATTTTTCGGTCAGCCGTACTCTATTGCTATTGTCAATTCCCATCTTGGGTTTGGTGATTTTTTTGGCGTTCAAAGTCTTGACTGATCCAGTGAATTTTTACTGGCTGGTCTCTTCTGAGGCTCCCAGTCTGCCTGCCTATGGTTTGGAGCCTCCCCTCACCCTCGAAGAAATCAATGCCCAACTTAAAGATAGTGAGCGGGTGCTAGGTAAGGGATTAGACTTTGGCGAAGATCGACAAAGGCAGCGTGCTGCTGACCCAATTATGATTTACCCAGTTTTGGATCAAGTTAGCCAAGAAATGCGGGAAATTAGAGCTTACCAAACTCGGCCTAATTCCAAAAAGCTGCAGCTAGTTAGTCGAGTGGAGGTAGATAACCTAGATGACTGGTTTGTGCTGAAGCCCCGCCGGCGGTTTGGTCAAGGTAAAGTCAGCTTGAAGGGAGAGAGTTTCCCACTCAAGCAGTTGCAGTTAATTGAGGGCGAGGCTCCCAGGTATGGTAGATGGCTAATTGCCAGTGGCACTAGGGGTAAAACCGAGTATGGTTTGGTGTTGGGCTATGTAGCTCAGCCGCGTCCATCCCTAACAATTCTGACCGAATGGAGTGGCCCGAAGCCCCCCCGTTGGCAAAACCTGTTGCAACTGGCCTCGGCTTGGACTCTGGAACGAGATCCAGCTAAGCCTGCGGTGCCTGGTCGTGACCCACAACTAATCTTAGAACAGCACCAAGATTTGGAGTTAGATTTTGAAGTCTACCAACCAGAACTGACTACTAATCCCCAGCAGCCGATTGATTTGCGGCAAATCACCTTGAATGAAGGTCTGGGAATGCCCAATTCCTACGCCCAAGCGCTGGTGTTGGCTAGTGGCGGTCTCTGGTCAGATGCTTTGACTAGGCTTGAGCAAGTTCGCATAGAGTTGCGATCGCAGTCTCAGGAATTTTCTAATTATGTATGGGAACAGCATGGTCTGATTGCTGCCCATGCTCAGCTATTGAGTGAACAGTTTGCCCAGGCTAAAGATCCAGGTCGTCAAGCTCTGCTGCAAATGCTAGATGGCAAATGGCAAGGAGCGATCGCGATCGCGGAAAGTAATGAAACCAACACGCGGGCTGTATTTGCGGCTGTGAAACCCTATCTACCCAATATTCTGGGTCGGGTTGAACTAGTGCAGAAACTCAAGCTAGATGATGTGGCGATCGCGGAGCAGGCAGGGGCAATCGCGGTGATGGCAAGTCAGGGACTGCAAGGTGGAAAAAAATGGCTAAATGGTCTAGGTGGAGATCAATCTGTAGCGATCGACTTGATCAATCGGTTGGATGTGTTCCCGTTTAAAATTCAGCCTCAGCAGCTATTTGGCACAGTAACGCCAGTGATTAGCCGAGAGCCAGGTGCAGGTTGGGCAATTCCCCCCGAACCCCTACCAGAGACAGATAGCTGGTACGTGGCTGAGATTACCTTGATGTTGGATCAAGACCTTTGGCAAGGTGGCAATTTTGCAGAATTGGTGGGGCGATCGCCCGTCGCAGTATGGAAATTACTGAATCTGAAGCGCAATAACATCCTCAACCTCTTGATTCAGGATAATTTAGGCTTAAGCAATAATGCCTTTCTCCGTGCCCATTCCTATGCAGTAAGTAGTACTGGCAAGCTCAGGCTGTTACTCTCTGGCGGCAAAGAAGTGAGCCAAGGGATCAGGGAGAGTTCTATTCCAGCGATCGTGACTACCAATGGGATTTTGCCTGCTACTACTGGTACTGATACTACCCCCATTAATTTGCCTACGCCCATCTTGGAGCGCATGAGTAGTGAACTATATGGGGAATTGCAAAGTCTGGGGGAGGTTTCTCTGCGGCGGGAAGAATTTAGGCGGCAATTCAGTAGCTGGAATCTCAAAGCGATCGATCTCAGTGGTGATGGCAAAGTAGACTATGTTCTAGAACTAGATCGACTGAAGGTAGATATGGGCGATCGCCGTTATCCGACAATTGTGGCTTTTAACAGCGAAGGTCAAGTCATTTATAGTGAAATTACTGGCGATCGCAGTCGTCGCTGGGTAACTATCTTACCTGGCAGAGTCAGTGGCCAGATTCTTACCGAAATTGATGGTAACTATGAAGTTTGGTCTCTACCCTAATAGCTCAAAGATTAAACCAGGTGTAAGTTGCATGATTTGATCTATCACCAGATCAGCGCCGCGATCGTGTAAAAGTTGGCCATAATTTGCTCTATCTAACACATGGGGGGGGAGCACCCCAACCGCCCAAAATTGATCCTGGGGCAGCAACTCCCTAGCTCGCACCACCGTGATCATATCCGCCGCCGTATCGCCCGCATAAATCACCTTTCTCCCCACTGTCTCTGGTTCTAACAGAGCGATCGCTTTACATAAGCCGCTAGGGTCAGGCTTACTGGGAGCATCTTCCATCGCCACTAACACTGGCTGTGTTAGACCTACCCGATCCAGCACAAACCGAGCAGAGTCTCGACTCGCTCCACTAAAAAAGCCCCATTTGATTCCAGCCGCGGTTAGTTGCTGAAAATAGGCTAAATTTACTAGCAGTTTTTCAGCTTGAATGTAGCCATTCCAATCATCTCCCCGATAACGCTGCTGAAAAAACTGGATGATTTGTGCCAGGCTAGGTTCTAATTCTTGGGCAAAACGTCCTACCAACTCGCGTGCCGCCTCCCAGTCGTTGTTCCATAGCCCCTCAGCCTTCAAGCAATCAATTTGATCTGAAGTTGGGCGATAAGCGCCGTTAGTAAAATGCTCTACCGTATCTGCTAAAGCACGGCGATAGGACTGGGATACATCCCGAATCACTCCATCAATATCAAAAATTAGGATAGGGCAGGTGTTGATTTTCATGCTAAGGTTAAAGATCGCAGTAGAAAAGTTTTTTGTGCAATGGAGGAAAGTTTAATTTGTCACAATTCATTCTAAAAATCCTATGGTTAGAAGAAAACATAGCATTAGCAGTAGATCAAGTAGTAGCGAAAGGCCATAGCCCCCTAACTAAATATTTCTTTTGGCCACGGGATGATGCCTGGGATCAACTCAAAGGTGAGATGGAGCAGAAGCCCTGGATTTCTGATCAAGAGAGAATCGAAGTTCTCAACCGTGCCACCGAACTAATCAACTACTGGCAAGAAGATGGCAAAGGTAAACCCATGAGTGAAGCCCAAGCAAAATTTCCTGATGTCGTTTTCACAGGTAGTAATTAATTTTTGACTAAAAAAGCCCCTCACGGGGCTAATTTTTTATGTTTTTTTATTCTTAGGAAAACTTGCCCCAGGGCATAAAGATTTTAGCTCACTTGTGGGCAAGACTCTATTTACCAAAACTATAAACTCCAGAGTGAACTCAGAGGATAAAGACTACTGCTCTAGATCAGGCATAGCCAAAACTGGCTCAGTCTTACGGTTGATACCCTTCTCAAAGCCTGCAACTGCCGCTCTTGCTCTGCCAGCGTGCCACAGGTGACCCACCAAGAAGAAGAATGAAAGCACAAAGTGAGAAGTTGCCAACCAAGAGCGGGGAGAGACAAAGTTCACTGCATTAATTTCAGTGATCACACCGCCTACGGAGTTGATTGAACCCAGGGGAGCATGGGTCATGTACTCAGCCGCCCGACGTACCTGCCAAGGCTGAATGTCATTTTGGAGCTTGTCAATATCTAGACCGTTGGGGCCACGCAGAGGCTCTAGCCAAGGAGCGCGTACGTCCCAGAACCGCATAGTTTCACCACCAAAAATGATTTCCCCAGACGGAGAGCGCATCAGATACTTACCTAAACCAGTAGGGCCTTGGGAAGTACCGATGTTAGCACCTAGCTTTTGGTCACGCACAATGTAGGTGAATGCTTGAGATTGAGAAGCTTCAGGGCCAGTAGGACCATAGAACTCACTGGGGTAAACAGTGTTGTTAAACCATACATAGCAGGTAGCAATAAAAGCCATCAGGGATAAAGCACCCAAACTGTAGGAAAGGTAGGCTTCGCCAGACCACACAAATGCTCGTCTTGCCCAACCAAAGGGCTTAGTGGCGATATGCCAAATGCCGCCGCTGATGCAGATGATCCCTACCCAAATATGCCCGCCGATTACGTCTTCCATGTTGTTCACACCCACGATGCTACCAGAGCCACCAAAGGGAGAACTGAATACATAGCCGAAGATCACCAAGGGATTAATGGTGGGGTTAGTGATTACGCGAACGTCACCGCCGCCGGGTGCCCAAGTGTCGTACACGCCACCAAAGAACATGGCTTTGATCACCAGGAGAAATGCACCACAGCCCAGCAGGATCAAGTGGTAGCCAATGATGTTAGTCATTTGGTTCTTGTCTTTCCAGTCGTAGCCAAAGAAGCTGGAGTAGTTTTCCAGGACTTCAGGGCCACGTACCGCATGGTAAATACCACCTAGGCCCAGCACAGCCGAAGAAATTAGGTGCAAGACCCCAACCACAAAGTAGGGAAAAACATCTACCACTTCACCACCAGGGCCAACGCCCCAACCTTGGGTAGCGAGGTGAGGTAGCAAAATCAGCCCTTGCTCATACATGGGCTTTTCTGGCACAAAGTGAGCCACCTCAAATAGGCACATGGCTCCTGCCCAAAAAACAATCAAGCCAGCGTGAGCAACGTGAGCGCCCAGCAGCTTACCAGACAGGTTGATCAGACGAGCATTCCCAGACCACCAGGCGAAGCCGCTGGTATCTTGGGTACGTCCACCTACACCTAGGGAATTAAAGTTAATAGTTGTAGTCACGCGAGAAATTCTCCGTCAAAAATATCTTATTGATAAATATTAATCCATCCTAACCAATCAAGCCTGGAGATAGGTAAAAACAGCCTACAGAAGTTTGATTAACCCTGGAGGCTGACTTACTATCGAAAGGAATTCAAAGACTACAGAGCGTTACCACGAGGCAGTACTTCTTCAGGGAAGATAAACTTCTCGGCGGGCTGATCCTGGGGAGCCATCCATGCTCTGATCCCTTCATTTAGCAACAAATTCTTGGTGTAGAAAGTTTCAAATTCGGGATCTTCGGCGGCACGCACCTCTTGAGATACGAAATCGTAGGCACGGAGGTTGAGAGCCAGACCAACTACGCCCACGCTGCTGAACCAGAGTCCAGTTACAGGTACGAACAACATGAAGAAGTGCAACCAACGCTTATTAGAGAAAGCAATTCCGAAGATTTGGCTCCAGAAACGGTTAGCGGTAACCATGGAATAGGTTTCTTCAGCTTGGGTAGGGTTGAATGCCACAAAGGTGTTAGAGCCTTCACCATCTTCGTACAGGGTGTTTTCAACGGTAGCACCGTGAATAGCACAGAGCAAGGCGCCGCCCAAGATACCTGCTACACCCATCATGTGAAAGGGGTTGAGTGTCCAGTTGTGGAAACCTTGGAAGAACAAGATAAAGCGGAAAATACCAGCTACGCCAAAGCTAGGAGCGAAGAACCAGCCAGCTTGACCAAGGGGATAGAGCAAGAACACAGAGACGAATACAGCAATCGGGCCAGAGAAAGCGATCGCGTTGTAGGGGCGAATACCTACGAGGCGAGAGATTTCAAACTGACGCAGCATGAAGCCGATCAGACCAAAAGCACCGTGGAGGGCAACGAAAGTCCAAAGCCCGCCAATCTGACACCAACGGGTAAAGTCACCTTGAGCTTCAGGGCCCCAGAGCAACAGTAGAGAGTGACCCATGCTGAGGGCAGGGGTAGATACGGCTACGGTGAGAAAATTGGCACCTTCAAGGTAGCTAGAAGCCAAACCATGGGTGTACCAGGAGGTCACAAAAGTGGTGCCGGTCATCCAGCCGCCAACTGCCAAAAATGCAGTAGGGAAAAGCAAGATACCGCTCCAGCCAATAAATACAAAGCGATCGCGCTTTAGCCAGTCATCTACAATGTCAAACAGGCCTCTCTCGACCTGCTGACCTCTTCCAATTGCGATGGTCATACGTCAAATTCCTATGAAAATAAGATTTCTAAGTTTAATTTAGGTTTAATGTAAACACTCATGTAATCAGTATTACGAACAGTGCTAGGGAGTTCAGTGAACCCATTCACACTAGGTCTGACTGGGCTAGCTCAGAAACCGGCTAGTTTGGTCAACCTGACCTTAACTAGTCGACTTGTAAGTCCAGAAGTACATGAATAGGCAATTTCTTAACTGCTATGAATTTAGCAAACTTGATCCCTAATGTGCTTACACTTTCTAGGCACATCTTAACACAACTTAATGTTTAGTTCAATTCGGAATCGCCCTAACTGGGGAAGTAAGTCAAAGCTTAAGGTTTGCTTAAGATCCGCTCAGCCAACCAAAGAATCCCCCTTTCTTGTCTTTAGTGGCAGTTTTATTCGCCTCTGGCTTAGAAACTGGCTGCTCCTGTCCTTCGAGTTTGGCAAAGTTCTCTTTGGCAAGCGGCTCGTTGGGGTTGAGTTTGAGTGCTTGCTTGAAACTACTTTTTGCCATGCTGGTAAGTTTGCGTTGCATATAGACATAGCCAAGCAGGGCGTGGGATTTACTACTATTGGGATCGATTTGCAGGGCGGCGCGGAGTTCTTGAATTGCCAAAGACCATTGCTGGGCTGCTACTAACTGCTCGGCCATAGTGATGTGTTGTGCCGCTGAATTGGCCGGACGTTCGAGTGGTTTGGGTGGGCGGGGGGGCTGCTGACCAAAGCTAGTGTTGCCAGAACTGGCAGGGCGACCCAGGGTGGAAGGTCCGGCATTGAAATGTTGGTAACCTTCCCGTACCAATACAAATACTAGGTTTAATTCGCTGAGTTGGGCAATATGTTCCAGGATTTGATCTAGCTGCTCGTACTGGATTTGGGCGATCGCTAGTACAGCCTTTTCGTAGTCATACTGCAATTCTTTGGGAAAATAGAGCAGTTTCTTGGCAGCTTCTGACTGAGGGGCAAGGCGTTCGTTGCGCTTGAGTAGACGCTTGGCAAGAAGGCGTAGGATTTCGGCGTATTCAATCCGCTCCCGTTCTTGATTGAGGGTGCTGTAGGCGGGGTTGACCAGACGGGAAAAGTAGCGAGTAGCTTTGATTTTTTCTTCGGGAGGACGACCATAGACATCGGGATGGAGGTGTTTGGCGATCGATAAGTATCGCTTCCGTACCTGCTGAGCCGTGGCAGTGACCGGAATCCCAAGGATGGCGTAGTAGTCTTGAAAGTCTGGTTGGTACTGACTTATGCCTCGATTGATGCGTAATGCCCTTGAGATTTGCACTATTTCCCCCTACTGCGGTGCTGCTTTGAATCCTGCTGATGAATTGGCGCTGATTGCTGTAATTGTGAGTGACTTTTAGACTGTTGATTTTAGAATAGTGGTATTCGGTTAGATGACTTACGCAGTTGTGATCCAAGAATCATAGGATTGCATGCACAAGTCTGGAGCCAGAAAGTGAACTACTCGGTCAAGCATTTGCATCACCTTTGAATATAACCTATTGCCCAAATTCTAAGCGGGCTTGCTCGACTATTTTGGTGGTGATTAGGGGTGCTTGGGTAGCGATCGCTACTTGTTCAATCTGTTTTTTGGCTTGGGTGCGGGCGAAGTAGGGCACGTTGCGTAGTTTGGCGCGGGCGGCAGCAGTCCAAGGGGGGACAGGTAATGTTTCCATGAGCTTTTAGGGATTGAGGTAATGGTGATGCCAAAGGCTAGGTTGAGGTTGCTCACCACTTTTTTGATAGCGTGATCGATGGTGAGGGTAGTGGCGTAATTCTAAACGATCTACTAGCCAAGGATCTAGTAACAGGAGGGTAAAGTTGGGATGAGCTTGTGAGGGGGGTGGCTGATTATGCTCAGGGGCTTGCGCCAGGGGCTGACCTGGATCAGACCAGCTAAACTGGGTGCGACTCTGATCTGATAGCTCTTGCCAGGTGGTTTGACGCATTGGACTCCAGTTGGGATGCTCTGCCTCCACCAGTAACATTTTGCCGCTGATCCGAAATTGTTCGCGGGTTTTAGGAAAATACCAACAGGCTTCTACCCAAGGTTGGTGCTGAATATGGCTGATTTTGGCGGCGCGGCGATCGCTGATAAATTTGAGCAGGTTACTGGAGTTGGGTAAATGGTCAACGAAACCCCGAAACACAATGGTGCGATTGCTCGGTTTACCTTCTAGGTCGGTAGTAGCTAGTTGGAGATAACGCGCCTGGGGTTGGTTGCGGTGCTGATAGAGATTGCGAGCTAGGGGCGATCGCCAGGGAGCTAGGTAAGGCATTTTGGTGATGAAGAACTGCTATTGCGATTTTTGAAAGAATGCGATAGAGAAATGATTAAACCCCATAGCGGGGCGCAGAGCCCCTTTTACCCATTAACTTGCAAACTGGGATAATTCCTGGTTACAGTGTCATTGTAGGTCTACGACTAGCTATCAGCGACGGGAAGAAACATCCATTCCCTAAGACTTGCCATAATAGCTTAAAACACCTAATTCCTGCGTGTTCGAGGCTACGCTCTGCTATTGCCAATCTCAGTCGATCTAAATGCGTAAATTAAGCCCAATGCGGGGCTATCGGTTTTGCTTACCTTTGGTAAGCAGCCTGAGATCCTCATTTTTACCCATCAGTCTGCCAACTGCAAGATCAATTTTTAATATGGAACCCTTAAAATACTTTTATATTTCTCCGTTGATTCGGCTTACTCTCCTATTACTGTATGTGGCTTTGGTGCTACCTTTGCCGTTTTTGGGGAAACTAAATGATCCTGGTGCGTGGTGGTGGGTATTGCCGTTGATCTGTGGTTTCATGGTGATCTATGGGGGACTAAGCCAAAGGGTAGGCATAAATGACCAAGTAATTACCGTAAACTATCCAAGTTGGGTGGTGTGGGGCAAGCACAACTGGGAATTAGCTTGGCAAGAAGTGGAGGCGCTGAAACCTAAAACCACAGGTCAGGGTGGCTTAGTCTACTATCTGTTGACCAAAGCAGGGCAAGGCTATCTCCTGCCGATGCGGGTGGCAGGGTTTGCTAGACTGGTGGCAGCAATAGAGGCAGCTACTGGGATTGATACAGGAGATGTGAAGCCGTTAGCGCAGCCTTGGATGTATCTAATCTTGTTAGTTTTTAGCTTGTTGCTACTACTGACTGATGCTTGGACAATCAGCATGGTTTGGAGCAGGCTCCCATAAAAAGCTAGCCTAAGAATGGTTTTGAAGGGTATTCTGTGGTGGTTAAAAGCCCAAGTAAATTTTGTGGGGTTAATCAAGTGAGTAATCAAGATGATCTAGAACAACGATTTCGCCAGTTGGAGCGGGAAACCTTGGGAGAGTCTTCAATGCCACCTGGGGCTGGGCAGAAAAACCTCCTGGCTGAGCTATGGGGCTGGATTGATCGCCAGACTGGGGTGACTAAGTTGGTGGCACTGGGCTTTGTGGCAGTGGCGGCTTTTATGGTGTTGAGCCTAGTGCTGCGCTTGATTTCCCTGGCGGTTTCTTTGGCAATTATGCTCTTGGTGTTGTTTGTGCTGTACAAGCTATTTTGGGACAAGCCTGCCGGTAACTAAGAAAATATGAATCGAACTTGGTATTGGCGCGGTTGGCAAGTTAGGTACAGGTTTGAGGGTGGGGATCGGGGGTTGCCACCTTTGCTCTTGATCCATGGCTTTGGTGCAGCTATCGGCCATTGGCGCAAAAATCAAGGGGTGTTGGCAGGTGATCGGCGGGTATATGCGATTGATCTATTGGGCTTTGGCGGCTCCAGCAAGGCGGCAGTAATCTATACCCCAACCATTTGGGTGGAACAGCTCTATAGCTTTTGGTGGGAAGTAATTGGAGTGCCGACCGTGGTAGTGGGTAATTCGATTGGAGCGATGGTAGGGATTTTGGCGGCAGCTCAGTATCCAGCAATGGCGGCAGGAGTGGTGGGGATCAGTATTCCCGACTTGTCTGAATTTGAAGCAATGGTACCTGGGTTTGTGCGGCCAATTAAGCGATCGCTGGAAGCAGTGGTAGGAGGCATCTTGGCATTACCTTTGTTCTATTTGATGCGGCGGCCAGCGGTGATTAGGTGGGTGTTGCGCACTTTGGTCTATCGCGATCGCACTCAAGTGGATGAGCAACTAGTAGAAATGATTGCCGCCCCTGCTAGGGATCAAAGAGCTGCTACTGCTTTTAGTTATTTAAATCGAGGGATGGCTAGGTCAACTGCTGACTTAAAGGTAGCGATCGCGCGGCTAAACTCCCCCCTATTGATTTTATGGGGTACTCAAGATCGGGTGATTCCTCCCAGTCTAGCCCCTAAATTAGCGATCGCTGGAGCCAGGCTAGTCTGGCTAGAGGGTGCAGGTCATTGCCCCCAGGATGAAGTGCCAGAGCAGGTGAATCAGGAGATTTTGGCCTGGCTAGGCTCAGTTTCTTTGGCTTGATTGAAGCTCAGTTCTTGCCCAGATAGTAGGCGTTGAATATTAGCGCGGTGAGTCCAGATGATGAACATTGCCCCAAAAATAGTCAGAATTAGGTAAGGTTGGGGCGATTGCCAGAGCCAGATTAACAGAGGGGTGCTAACTGCGGCAGCCAGAGAACTAATTGACACCGTGCGCCAGATCGCCATGGTCAAGCCCCAGATGCTTAAGGCGCAAAGCGCCACCTGCCAGTTGAGTGCCAGTAAAACCCCTAGCCCCGTAGCCACGGATTTGCCGCCCCTAAAGCCAATCCAACAGGAGCGGCTATGCCCAATCAGAGCGCAAACCCCAGCACCAATGATCCACCAGGCTTGGGCACTATCGGCCGGTAGAAGCATTCCAGTCAGCAAAACTGCTGCTACCCCTTTAGCTAAATCCACTGCAAATACTAAAATCCCATACTTGCGCCCCAGGCAACGCCAGACATTAGTAGCTCCCGTAGAGCCAGAGCCATGTTCGCGAATGTCAATACCTTGAATACAACCGACCCAATAGCCAGTGGGGATAGCACCCAAAAAGTAAGCGATTGCTAGGGCTAGATAATTCATAGTATTGTGGAGTTGGAAAAATTGATTTTAAAACAGTATAAATTAGTACCTTGTGCGTGAGTACAAATCTATATTTTCTAGGTTTAAAGGAGCCAAGGAGTAGTCATGGTCAAAAATTTGTTTACATCAATGTTGGGCCTAGGAGCCGCAGTTATACTGGTAGGCGCTCCTGGAGTAGGCCAGGCGCAGCAACTCACTGGCACACTCAAAAAAATTAAAGACACTAATACGCTCACAATCGGTATTCGGGAGTCTTCTATCCCCTTTTCCTATTTGGACAATGAGCAGAAGCCCGTAGGCTACGCCATCGATATCTGCATGCGAGTGGCAGACAACATCAAAAAGCGCTTGAATCTGCCTAAGCTGGAAGTAAAAACCACGGCGGTAACCTCTCAAACTCGGATTCCTCTGGTAGTGTCTGGAGCAGTGGATTTGGAGTGCGGCTCTACTACCAACACGATCAAGCGCCAAGAGCAGGTAGCTTTCAGCGTTGCCTATTTTATTGCGGCGGTGCGAATGGCTGTAAGAGCTAATTCTGGCATTCGTACCCTAGACGATCTAGATGGCAAGGCAGTGGTAACTACTAGCGGTACTACTAGCGATCGCTACATTAAGCAAAATGAAAAGGGCAAAAACATCAATGTCAAAAATATCTATGCTAAAGACCATGCTGAGTCATTTTTAAGCCTAGAATCGGGCAGAGCAGTAGCCTTTGTGATGGATGACGTGCTGTTGGCAGGTCTAATCGCCCGATCTAAGAATCCGCGAGATTTTGTGATCGTCGGACCAGAACTTTCCGTAGAGCCCTACGCGGTGATGATGCGCAAGGATGATCCCCAATTTAAAAAAGTGGTAGATGACACCTTGATCAATATGATGCGGAGCGGCGTGATGGCATCCCTATACACCAGGTGGTTTACCCGTTCAATTCCGCCCAATAATGTGAACATGAATCTACCGCTCAGCCCTAGTTTGCGCGAAGCGTTCAAAAATCCTTCGGATAAGGGAGTATAGGCTTGCTTGGATACAAATGGAATTGGCGAGTATTTTGGGAAGAGGTGCCTGCTGGGGGTGAGCAGTATTTAGAATGGCTCTTTCAGGGTCTAGCCTGGACTTTGATAATTTCCCTAGGTGCTTGGTTGATTGCTTTGGCTCTAGGTACAATCATGGGAATTGTTCGCACTCTGCCCCCTCATTCTCTTACTAAGCCATTACTCTGGCTAGCAGATGCCTATGTGGAAGTTTTCCGCAATATTCCCCTGATTGTGCAGATGTTTCTCTGGTTCTTTGTGTTGCCAGAACTGTTGCCTAGTGCAGTTGGCCAGTGGTTGAAGCAGGATTTGCCCCTGCCAGAAGTAGCTACGGCGGTAGTGAGCTTGGGGTTTTATACCTCGGCGCGGATTGCGGAACAGGTGAAGGCAGGGATTGGGGCAATTCCACGGGATCAAACCAGGGCGGGCCTAGCCATGGGTCTGAATTTAGCTCAGGTCTATGGCTATATCTTACTGCCCCAGTCGTTTCGCTTGATTCTGCCACCCTTAACCAGTGAGGCGATGAATGTGGTGAAAAACTCTTCGGTGGCTTTGACTATTGGCGTGTTGGAATTGACTGCTCAGGCACGCCAGATTAACGAGTACACCTTCAACGGTTTTGAGGTATTTACGGTGACCACGGTTTTATACGTGATTGTGGGTTTGACCGTGAATCGGTTGATGACTCTGATCGAAGCAACTACCAAGATTCCGGGCATGGGCAGTTATGGGCGAGTTTGATCTTGGTGTGATTCAGCGATCGCTGCCCTACCTCTGGAGTGGCATGGTCTATACCCTAGGCTTAACTAGCTTGGCGATGGTCGTGGGAATTGGTGGTGGCACTTTGTTAGCGGTAGCACGGTTGGCGAGTTTTAAGCCCTTAGCTTGGCTAGCGGCACTCTATGTCAACTTGATGCGCTCGGTGCCTTTGGTGCTGGTGATTTTCTGGTTTTACTTTTTGGTACCTTTGCTAGTGCAGGGTTTGACTGGGGCGGCTCAACCTCAAGCAATCAGCGCCGAACAAACTGCATTGGTCAGTTTTAGTCTGTTTGAAATTGCCTTCTACTGTGAAATTATGCGGGCAGGGATTCAGTCAATTCCCAATGGTCAGCAATCGGCAGCACGGGCAATGGGGTTGACCTACTGGCAACAACTCCAGTACGTGATCCTGCCCCAGGCGTTTCGGAATATGCTGCCGATCTTGCTCTCCCAGACAATTGTGCTATTTCAAGATACTTCTCTGGTCTATGTGATTTCCGTAACTGATTTTTTGGGGGCAGCCGCCAAGATTGCCCAGCGGGACAGCAGACTATTAGAACTATATCTATTTGCGGCGGTGGTCTATTTTGTGATTAGTTTGGCCTTGTCTAGGTTGGTGCGATCGCTGCAAAAGCGAATGCGGGTGGCAGTTAGTTAATGGGTGAGGATAAACCATGATCATTCTTGAACGAGTTTCCAAGTGGTACGGCAAGTTCCAGGTACTCAAAAATTGCAGCACCGAGATCAAACGGGGGGATGTGGTGGTGGTCTGTGGACCTTCGGGTTCGGGCAAGTCTACCCTGATCAAGTGTGTAAATGCCCTAGAGCCGTTTCAGCAGGGCAATATCTATGTGGATGGTATCAGTGTGGGTGGCTCTGGCACAAACTTACCTAAGTTGCGATCGCAAGTGGGTATGGTATTTCAGCATTTTGAACTGTTTCCCCATCTTTCGATTATGCAGAATTTGACCCTGGCCCCGATTCAGGTACTCAAGCAGTCGAAAACTCAAGCGATCGCTAAAGCCAATCAGCTATTAGAGCGGGTGGGACTGACTTCTCAAGCGCAAAAATTTCCTGGTCAACTCTCTGGTGGACAACAGCAACGGGTAGCGATCGCGCGGGCACTGGCGATGGAGCCGAAGGTAATGCTGTTTGATGAGCCAACTTCCGCCTTAGATCCAGAAATGGTAAATGAGGTGCTAGATGTGATTGTCGAACTCGCCCAGGAGGGCATGACCATGGTAGTAGTCACCCATGAGATGGGATTTGCCCAAAAAGTTGCCAATCGGGTGATTTTTATGGACTGTGGCGAAATTGTCGAAGATACTGACAAGCAGAAATTTTTTGATCATCCTAGTTCGGAGCGGGCCCGCCAGTTTTTAGGCAAGATTTTGCGTTGACGTTCATTCACGGTTGCATACACGGGCAAAAAGTGGCGTTGCACAGCAAGGCGATCGAAGGTGATCGGGAGTCCCTGGATGGTCAACCTTGACCATCCCTATAGCGGCTGGGGGTAAGGGCAGACAATTCTCACCTATTTCCTAAAAGGCAGGGCTGTAGTGGCTATCAACAAACCTAACTGTTATGCTGTTTAATAATCAATATTCTAAATCTAAATGACCACTTCTAGTCTAGTTAAAACCTGGTCAATTCAAAAAAGCGAAGAGCTATACCGAATTAATGGGTGGGGTGATCCCTACTTCAGCATCAATCAGGCAGGGCACATCACCGTATTTCCCCAAGGGAATCGCGGCGGCTGTATTGACCTCTATGAACTGGTTCAAGATCTAAAATTGCGGGGACTGCGCTTGCCGCTCCTGATTCGCTTCTCAGACATTTTGGCAGATCGAATTGAGCGCTTGAATGCTTGCTTTATCAAAGCGATCGCCCGTTATAACTACCAGGGCAAATATCAAGGCGTATATCCAGTGAAGGTAAATCAGCAGCGTCAACTAGTAGAAGAATTAGTCCATTACGGTAAACCTTTCCAATTCGGGCTAGAAGCTGGCTCTAAACCCGAACTGCTGATTGCGCTTGCTACCCTCAAAACTCCAGGCGCGCTCTTAATTTGTAATGGCTACAAAGATGCGGAATTTATCGAAACTGCCCTATTGTCCCAACGGCTCGGGCAGAAACCGATTATTGTGCTAGAGCAACTCGAAGAAGTAGACTTAGTGATTCGGGTAGCACGCAAGTTAGAGATCGTGCCCATTCTGGGTGTGAGAGCGAAGCTAAATACCAAGGGCAGTGGTCATTGGGAAGATTCCGCCGGGGACAAAGCCAAATTTGGCTTGAGGATTTGGGAAATGTTGGAAGTAATCGAACGGCTCAAGCAGGCAAATCTGTTGGATTCTCTGCAACTCCTTCATTTTCATATTGGCTCCCAGGTCAGTGCCATTAGTGCAGTAAAAGATGCCATTCGCGAAGCCGCCCAAATCTATGTGGAACTGGCAGGATTAGGGGCAAATATGCAGTACTTAGATGTAGGTGGGGGCTTAGCGGTAGACTATGACGGTTCCAAAACTAATTTCTATGCTTCCAAAAACTACACCATTCAAAACTATGCCTATGATGTGGTAGCCGAAGTGCAAGAGACCTGTGCGGAGCGCCATTTACCAGTTCCTACTTTAATCAGTGAGAGTGGTCGAGCGATCGCTTCCCATCAATCTGTGTTGATTTTTGATGTATTGGGCGTAACCGAAACTCCCCATGGCGCGATCGCTCCTCCTACTGAGCAAGATCACCTAATTTTACGCAATCTCCATATCACCCTAGAACAGTTAAATCAAGAGAACTATCAAGAAGCCTACCACGATGCCATTCAGTTTAAAGAAGAGGCAATTAGCCTATTTTCCTTTGGCTATTTGAGTCTTACTGACCGAGCTAAAGCAGAGCGATTATTTTGGCAAATTTGCGATCGCGTCCTGCAGATTATCCGTCATCAGAACTATGTGCCAGACGACTTAGAGCCCCTAGAGCAGATCATGGCGACCACCTATTACTGTAACTTTTCCGTATTTCAATCAGTACCAGATAGCTGGGCGATCGACCAACTATTTCCGATTATGCCCATCCATCGGCTCAACCAAGAGCCTACCTGTCGCGGCACCCTAGCAGATCTCACCTGTGACAGCGATGGTAAGATTGATCGATTTATTGACCTACGGGATGTCAAATCCGTGTTGGAGTTACACCCATTCAATCCCCAGGAACCCTATTATCTCGGCTTGTTTTTGGCGGGAGCTTATCAAGAGATTCTGGGCGATCTGCATAATCTATTTGGGGATACTGATGCTGTGCATATTCAACTTACTCCCAATGGCTACAAAATCGAACAGGTAATCAAAGGAGATTCCCTCACCGAGGTATTACAGTATGTGCAGTATAGTCGTGAAGGCATGTTAGAGAATCTACGCCGCGAAACGGAAAGAGCGCTGGAAGCCAAACAAATCAGTCTGATAGAAGCACGGATGTTGCTGCAAAACTATGAACATAGTTTGAATGGCTATACTTACTTGGGAAATGATTAAATCATCCTGGGATAGGTTTTGAGGGGGGGTGAGCGAAGCCCCGAGCTAGGGGTTCCACCCCTGCACCCCGTTCTGACCTTTACTTCAGCAGCTATAGCTCAGATAAAACCTGTCAACCTAAAAGGCTTGAGCTAAAATTCGCCTATGTACTTCAGCATAAGACTCTGCCACACCACCTAGATCAAATCGAAAGCGATCCTTATCCAAAATTTTAGCTGTAGGGTCAGTCTCACGCATATCCCAGAGTCGGCAAGTATCAGGGCTAATCTCATCTGCCAATAGGATTTCTTGGTTATGATCTATGCCAAACTCCAGCTTGAAATCTACCAGATCTAGCTCACACCGATCCATAAAGGTTTGCAAGTGATGATTAATCTCTAGAGCTAGCTGTTTTAGGTGTGTTACCTGCATAGGAGTAGCCAATGCCAGTATATCAATATGCTCTTCGTTGATTAGGGGATCACCCAAAGCATCATCTTTGTAGTAGAACTCAACAATTGGTCGCTTCAAAATTGTACCTTGGGCAATCCCCAGGCGCTTAGATAGGCTACCTGCAGCAATATTTCTGACCACGACCTCAATGGGAATGATCTGGGTAGCTACTACTTCCATTTGATCAGACGCAATCTGACGGATAAAATGATGGGGAATGCCTTGGGTACCTAAAAAGTTAAACAGGTGTCGGGTGATATCGCAGTTAAGCTCACCTTTACGGGCAATTTTTCCTTGCTTTTGGGCATTAAAAGCGGTGGCATCATCTTTATACTTGACTAAAATCACCCTAGAATCAAGGGTGCGGTAAAGAATTTTAGCCTTGCCTTCGTATATTTGTTCACCCAGATTCTGCATAGTTATTTATGGTCCTGCTGCCGCTAGTTCCTGGAGTCTTTCCTTTTGATCTTGAGCAATACAGCTTTGAATTACTTCATCCACATCTCCAGAAAGGATTTGGGGCAAGGGGAAGTTTTGTCCCAGACGGTGATCAGTGAGGCGACTATCCTTGTAGTTGTAGGTACGAATCTTCTCGGATCTAGCTCCAGTTCCGACTTGGGACTTCCGCATGGAACTGATTTGATCTTGTTGCTCTCGCAGTTTCATTTCGTACAGCTTAGCGCGCAGAATCTGCATTGCCCGCTCTTTGTTTTGCATTTGCGATCGCTCTTCGGTGCAGAAAATCCGAATTCCTGTAGGCTTATGGAAAAGATCTGCGGCCGTTTCCACCTTATTGACGTTTTGCCCACCTGCACCGCCTGATCGAGCCGTAGACATTTCAATGTCTTTGGGATCGATGTGAATCTCTACCGCATCTACTTCAGGCATTACTGCTACGGTTGCTGTTGAGGTGTGTACTCGACCAGAAGCTTCTGTAGCTGGTACTCGCTGCACTCGATGTACGCCAGATTCAAACTTGAGCTTGCTGTAGACCCGATCGCCTTGAATTTCTAAAATAATTTCCTTGTAGCCACCCAAGTCAGCGGGAGACTCACTCACCAATTTCACTCGCCACCCTTGGCTTTCAGCATAGCGAGTGTACAAACGTAGCAGATCGGCAACCCAGATACTCGCCTCATCACCACCTGTACCCGCGCGAATTTCCAACATGATATTTTTCTCATCATTGGGATCTTGGGGTAGTAGCATCACCTTGAGCCGCTCTTCTAGTTCTGCTAATTGCTGATTTAAAGTTTGAACTTCTTCCACTGCCATTTGTTTAAGCTCTGGGTCATCAGCTTCTTTAACCAGAGCTTGTGCTTCTTGAAGTTGCACTTCCGCCGTGCGAAACTGCTCAAAGGTATTAACCGTTTCTTCTAGGGAGGAACGCAGCTTGGCAATGCGCTGAAACTCGCTATGGTCGGCAGCTACATCAGGATCAGCCATTCGCCGAGTTAGCTCGTGAAAGGTTTGTTCCACAGATTTTAGCTTATCTAGCAGATAGGGCGCGGGCATAGGGGTAGAGAACTATTACTTTTTTTTCTTACCTTTCTGAGCAGGAGTTTGGGCAGGAGCTTCGACTGGTGCGGGTTTAGATTCTGCTTGAGCCGAGCCCACTTCTTGAATTTGGGGCATATCTGCGCTGCTCATGCCATATTTACGCATGAACCGTTCTACTCGCCCTTCGGTGTCGATGATCTTTTGGGTGCCCGTATAAAAAGGGTGATTGCCCGACCAGAGGTCAACCTGTAACTCTGGCTTGGTGGAGCCAACTGTCGCAACAACCTGTCCGTTGCAGATTACCTTGGCATCAGGGTACCAAGTGGGGTGAATATTTGCTCTTGGCATTTTTTTTAAAAACTCATAGGTCTATTAAGATAGCATAACTAAGTGTTTCTTGATGATAGCTTTTGAGGCAAAGTGCCAATCTAGTCCGGGTTAAAGATTAACCCTGTCCTGCTTAGCTTCTTTGTTCCAAGGCGATTGGTCTTAAGAATGTTAAGATCAGCCAAAGGTTACCAAGGAGTAATGGACGGCTACATTTTAATTCTGGCAGTGTTATTTCTGGGTGGCACAATTGCGACTGTGGGCGATCGCTTGGGATCAAAAATTGGCAAAAAAAGGTTAAGTATTTTTAATCTTCGCCCGCGTAAAACCGCTACTCTAGTGACAATCGCTACTGGTGCCATGATCTCGGCTGCCACCCTGGGAGTAATTTTGGCAACTAGCAGTCAACTGCGCCAAGGACTATTTCAACTAGAGCAGATTCGGACTGAACTTGCCGAAGCCCAGGCGCGTAAACAACTGACTGAGCAAGAGCTAAGCCAATCTCGGCAACAGATTAGCCAAGCCCGCCAGCAGCTAGATGTGACCAACCGCCAGAGGGTGCAGGCCCTTTTGCAACAGAGCCAAACCCAAGCTCAACTACGTCAGGCAGCGATCGGCTTGGATCAAATTCAAACCGAGCTAGACCAGGTGCAGCAAAAGGAGCAGGAGTTAGCCCAGCGCAACCAGACACTTCAGGCTGAACAACAAAACCTGCTCAATACTAAAAATAGCCTGATCGCAGACCAGCAGCGATTATTGCAAAGTCTAGATCAGAGTAAACAGACGCAAACGGAGTTACGCCAGAAGGTGGCGACCGCTCAGATCAAGTTTAATCAGCTAGAAAATCAGCGCACAGAACTACTTGCTGATCTCAGTGATCTGCAAAATCTGCGCGATCGCTTAGCCTTGAGCTTACAAAACCTGCGCTTAGGGGATGTGGCTATTCGGAAGGAGCAGATTCTGGCAGTGGGTGTAACCAAACCCAAGCTGAATGGCAGGGAACTACAACAGGTGATCAATCAACTTTTACAGCAGGCTGATCAGACTGCCCGCCGCCTGCTGGATTTTTTACCAGATCAACAGCCCCAAGAACCGGTAATCAAGGTAACTGAAGCCCAAATTGCCGCTCTGCAAGCCCAAATCAAAGGGGACGCTAGCTATGCTATTCGGATTCAGGCAGCAGGTAATTTTTTAAAGCGGGAAACCAGTGTGTTCATCAACGCTGAGGTTAATCCCAATCGCCAGGTTTTTAACCAGGGTCAGGTAATTGTGGCGTTGAATTTTGCGCCCAATCTGACTAAAGCTGAAGTAGAAGCGCAGCTACAACGGCTATTTCAACTGGCAAATCTGCGGGCTACCCGCGAAGGAGTGCTGGCAGATCCCCTCACCCGCACAGTGGGGACATTTTCCCCTACCGCTTTGGATCAACTCCTAGACATGATTAGCCAAATCAAGACCAAATACGAGATTAAAGCGATCGCGCGATCGCCCGTGTACACTACTAGCCCTTTGGAGTTAGAACTGGTAATTTTAAGTAATGGCGTGGAATTGAAGCGTTTTAGCTAACTATGGCAATCGCTAGGCTCAACAAACTGCCCTGGTGCGACCGCTGTAGCTACTATGCCCACAGCCCCTACCTCGTCTGTGCGGTGCATCCCCTGGGAGTAAAGCAAGTCTGTCTAGATTTTGAAACTGCCGAACTCTGGCAGCCAGAATCCCTCCAGGACTATCCCCACTTGGGTTTAGAAGAATACGATTGGCACCCAATTTTCACGGGCAAATGCCCCGATTGTGACCTACCGTTTTCCCGCCTCAAACTGCCGCCGCTCCAGTGGCGCTGTCTCCGTTGTGGCTGGGAGGATGACCTTTGATCCCAGGCTATTTCATAGACGGGTTTCCTCCCAGTGCTTGGTTGGTGGTGTTGCAAGATCAACTGGATCAAGTACGGCACCACACCCTAAACTTATTTGCCTCTGAGACCGCCGCCCAAATTTTTAACTTGCAGGTAGATCCTGAATTTAGCCCGATTGGTTGGCACTTGGGGCATATTGCCTACACGGAAGCCCTCTGGTTGCTGCCTGATGCTCCCCATCTCAGCCAGGCATATCAGGCTTATTTTATGAATGATTTTGGGGATAAACACCTCAGAACTAAACTGCCACCCCTACCCGAAATCATTGAGTACAGCCAGCTTGTCCGCCAACAGGTATTAGATTTTTTGGCGATCGCTGCCCCAGCCGATCTCAATGGTCAAGCCCGCCTGTGGTTTTGGCTGATCCAGCATGAAGTGCAGCATACGGAAATCATTGCCATGCTCTTAAGCCTGCACAACAATTCTCAAGTCTGCAATCCTTCGATTGGCCAAGATTTACCACCATGCACAAACTCAGATTTGATTGAGTTTGCGGCTACTGAGTTGTGGCAGGGTAGCGACCAGATCTATGCTCAAGATCATGAAAGACCTAGACACTTAGTGCAAATATCTAGCTTTGCCATTGAGCGCACCCCAGTTACAGTAGCCCAATACCAGCAGTTTATGGCACGGGGCGGCTATCAACATCCCCAGTGGTGGTGCGCGGCAGGCTGGCAATGGCTACAGAGCCGAAAGCTCAAATCTCCCCGGTATTGGGCTACCCAAGCGAATCAGCCCCGGCAGCCAGTCTATGGTGTGAGTTGGTACGAAGCTTCTGCCTATGCGCGATCACGCAACCAGCGTCTACCGACTGAGTCGGAGTGGGAATTAGCCGCCACCCAAGCTGCACCCCAACCAATTAACCATAACTTTGAACAAGCTGGGGTAACTGCATCTCAGTTGGCAGTTCCAGGCTGCGTCGATCTACTGGGCAATATTTGGGAATGGACGAGCAGTTACTTTGCCCCCTACCCTGGCTTTGCGGCTTTCCCCTATCCAGGGTATGCTGCCGCTTACTTTGATCAAAACCACTATGTCTTGCGGGGTGGAAGCTGGGCAACTGGTAGTTTGGGACTACGACCAACCCTCAGAAACTGGTATCAACCCCAGGTACGCCAGATATTTGCCGGTTTTCGCTGCGCCACTGGAGAGCGCTAGGGGATATTTTAGGATTTAGTCAGATGGGCTTGGATGGATTTCACTCCCTGTACTAGAAATACTAAATATTTGTTTTGATTTTCCATGTTGTGGGTTACTTTGTGCAGTTGCTGTTCTAAAGCAGCAATCTTCTTCTGTTGTTCTGCCACCATTCCAGTTAAATTAGCTACCCTGACTGCTACCTCGCGTTGAATTACTCCCTCGATTCCTTGAATTAGTAGATGCTCAGTCGCATTAAACTTATCTAGCAGGATCTGCATGCTCGGCTCAGTTGTTGCCCCATAATCTATGTTATGATTACTCGCAGGACTGACTGCCACCGGCTCTGCAACCACGGCAGAAATGTGTAGGAGGTTGTTAATTCTCCCAATCAAAGTATCAGCATCAAAGGGCTTTTCTAAAAAGTCAAAGCCCACAAATGGTTCAGGTACATGGTCGGTGACCTGCTCGCGCAGTCCCGAAATCATAATCACTGGTGTGTCTTTTAAATTGTCAAAGCGACGCAGTGCCTGCAAGGTCTGATAGCCGTTATATTTTGGCATCACAAAATCCAACAAAATTAGATCAGGGGAAGTATTCCGCGCTAGTTCTAGGCCAGACTTACCATCGCTAGCTTCAATCACATCAAACTTACCTGCTAAGATGCTCTTCACCATCTTGCGAATCATGATGCTGTCATCGATTACCAATACTGTCTTTTCACCCATGATTCTGCTTTGTCCTTGCGGTAGATGTTTACAGGTTGTGTGCGCGAAACATTACTTCACTATAATATCAAACGGAGTGGGTGCGATCGCCTATGTGATTACCTAAGTATTGTCTAGGCGTTGTCTAAGTGTTGTCTAAGTGTTGTCTAGGCGTTGACTTGGAAGATGAAGCTTACCCGATCGCCTTTACCCAAGGAGATCCGATCGCCTGCCCGCAGTCGATGACGGTTACCAGGCGGCAAAGGCACATTATTGATATAAGTACCATTAGAACTGCCCGTATCCTCAAAATAGTAGGCATCCCCTTCATTCCGAATATCCCCATGCACCCGTGAAACAATGTCAGAGTCTGGCAACCCAGATAAATCAATATCAGGAGTAATCAGATTATTGGGTTTACCCAGGTGAATCAGCAACTTACTAGCAGGGATTTCAATTTTAGTTTCAGTCTGCACATGAAAAAGGTAGACAGAGGTCTGCTGAAGTTGAGTTTTGGGAGTGGTAGAGGGCAGTTCTACCACTGGAATATTAGGTGGGTTATTAGCCTGCGGCGCCTGTAGGCGTAGATCAAAACCGCAGTTACCACAGAAGCTAGCACCTGGAACTACTTCAGTGCCGCAGTTGGGGCAGGCAGACTTTTCCTGTGCTACCTGATCTAATTCAGGTGATTTCACTTCAACTAATTCTGGTGCTACCACCGGCAAAAACATATAGCAGGCTTCACATTGAGTAGCATGGTCAGGATTTTGGTGCAAGCAGCTAGGGCAAGTAATCATGATGATCAAAGAAAGGGGTTAATCGAGATCAAAAATCTGAGCTACTCTTCAGGCACTTGCAAAACGGTTTTAGAAACCATGCGAGTTTGCTTGCGCTCAGCATCATTGAGATCACTGCCAGATTGCAGTCTGGTGGCATTGGTTTGCAGCACAGTAGCAGCATGTTGATCACCCATTTGCAGGGCAGTTTTGGCAGCCGATTGTAGCATAGTTGCGGCTCCTAGGCGATCACCTTGGTTTAGTTTGGTCTCTGCTAGCTGGGTTTGACGATACTTAGCTAACGCCAGAATATGGGTTTGTACCTGGGGATCAAGCCCAGGTTTAAAGTCTTCAGCCAGGGTAGCCACCGCATCTATGGGGCTGCTCAATAGGTCGGTTTGGCAATCAGCGGGTAGGTCATACCTAACCTGAGCGGTCAAAATTGGCACTGAATGCTGGTTGGCTTGGCTAAAGATCTGATGGTCAATATAGAGATTGACGATCACCACGCGCTCCACATCATGCATGAGATCACCTAGGCGTACCGTGATCAGGTTGTTGGTGGGGTGAATTTGCACTGGTAATTCAATTGCATCGGGGGATACCTGAGCGATCGGCTTTAACTCTGCCAAGCGCACATGGCTAGGTAAAGCTAGCTCCAAAAAAGCATTGGTCAAATATACCGATTGAATCCGCTGTAACAGGCGTGAAAATTCACCCGCAGCTTGTTCAGGAGTTTGAATATGGCACATTGCCCCATTGCCAGCATCGGCGATCTGCTCTAGTACATTTTGGTTCCAGTCATCCCCAAAACCGAGGGTGTGGAGAGTGATCCCATACTCTGCTGCTAGCTGGGCAAATTGCAGACAGCGTTGGTTATCCCCATGTTCGTTTTCCCCATCGGTGAGGATGAATGCCTGGCTAACCACCCCAGTTTTGAGCTTGCTAAGTTCTTGGAGGGCGAGTTTCATGCCTTCATCGATCGCTGTCCCCCCTGCTGAGCGTAAGCCTTGGATTTTTTCTTTGATTGACTCGGCTCGATCTACTAGTTGATGCTCAACGATAATTCTAGCCTTGTGGTCAAAGCTAACCACGCTGATGTAATCCTGATAGCTCATTTGATCAACTAGGGCACAGGCGGCTCTTTTGACTGTATCTAGGGGCTTACCTGCCATAGAGCCGCTCTGATCTAACACCAAGCAGAGATTGAGGGGGGCTTGCTGGGACTGAGAGACCAAGGCCGATACACTTAAAGCCACCTGTCGCTGGCTACTTGAGACTTTTGGATCTAAAAAGCGATCGCTAAGCTGAGCCGAAAGATTTACTTGCATAGATTCAAAAGGTTGAGAGCAACTGTAGTGACTGCACTAGATTAACAATAGCAAACGGAACCTACCCATAGGATGCTGGATTTTGGAGTTATGCGCCCACAGATTCAACCTATAGATTCAATAATGACAAAAAGTTAAGTTTTGTGTGTTGTTTGTAAATGTTTGTTAATTGAAATTGAACTTAAATCACCTGAAAGTGCTTACTCAGCTTAAATAGCGGCCCTAATTTTGCCACCCTAAACAATTGTTAAGAGCAAGGATGTTTACAACTTACGCCTATCTATAATTGGTCATTAAGTTGTCTCAATAGAAAAATTAGCTCTAACCATTATTGTAATCATGTTATCCATAGCTTTCTGTCTATTACCTAGCTAGGGATCACCTAACTAAAGGGATCACCTAACTAGATCTGTAGTCAGATTCTGATTCTCCTTGAGTGATTTAGCGCCATGTCGTGGTAGCCAAAAAGCCAGAAACCTTATTTCTAAGTTAATTTCTAGGCTAATTTCTGCCAAAACATTCTCAAGTTGTCAAGGAAAATCTATCGGATAGAGCGAAATTCTGGAGAGGCTACAACTGATTCACAACCTATTCTCAAAACTGCTTGGAAAGCTGTTTTAGAAGCTATTTTTTAGCTCAAGCTTTCCAATAACAGCTTTCTGATTGGTTTTCTTGTTTGTGTAAATTTCTTTTATTGTGTCTTTAATCAAAAGAGGAAAACTCAATGACGGCTGCTCCTCAACAGGATGAGGCAAAGGTCAGAGTAACGGTTGATAGAGATGTGGTACCAACTTCCTTTGAGAAGTGGGGTCAACCAGGTCACTACGATCGCTCTCTGAAAAAAGGCCCTCAAACCACTAAATGGGTCTGGGATATTCACATCCAAGCCCATGATTTCGATAGCTTTAGTTCTGAAGAAGATACCGCTCGTAAGATCTTCTCTGCGCACTTTGGTCATTTAGGCATCATCTTTATTTGGCTGAGTGGCATGTATTTCCATGGCGCTAAGTTCTCTAACTACGTGGCTTGGCTAGGTGACCCCATCGGGATCAAACCCAGTGCTCAACAAGTTTGGAATGTAGTTGGTCAAGATATTCTTAATGGTGATGTTGGCGGTGGTTTCCAAGGGATTCAAATTACCTCTGGATTGTTCCATCTCTGGCGGGCATCTGGCATTACTACTGAGTATCAGTTACTCTGCACCGCGATCGGTGGCTTGGTAATGGCTGGGTTGATGTTCTTTGCGGGCTGGTTCCACTACCACAAAGCGGCTCCTAAGCTAGAGTGGTTCCAAAATGTAGAATCCATGCTCAACCACCACTTGGCTGGTTTGCTCGGTTTGGGTTCTCTGTCTTGGGCTGGTCACCAAATCCACGTATCGATTCCCATCAATCACTATTTGGATAAGGGTGTTCCCCTGGATCAGATTCCCGCTCCCCATGAGTTCATCCTCAACCCTCAGTTAATGGCGGATATTTTCCCTAGTTTTGGCCAGGGGTTGACTCCTTTCTTCACTTTGAACTGGGGTGTATACTCTGACTTCCTGACCTTCAAGGGTGGTCTGAATCCTCAAACTGGTGCTCTCTGGCTCACTGATCAAGCTCACCACCACTTAGCGATCGCTACCCTATTTATTATTGCTGGTCATATGTACCGCACTAACTGGGGCATTGGTCACAGTATCAAGACCATTTTGGAAGCCCATAAAGATCCATTGATCATCGGCGGCACTGGTCACAAAGGGCTGTATGAAACCTTGACTACCTCCTGGCACGCACAATTGGCGATCAACCTAGCTCTGCTTGGTTCTTTGACCATTATTGTGGCGCAGCATATGTATGCTATGCCGGCTTACCCCTACATTGCGGTGGACTATGCCACTCAAGTGTCCCTATTTACTCACCATATGTGGATTGGCGCATTTTGTATTTGTGGCGCTTCCGCCCACGGCGCCATCTTCATGGTGCGGGATTACGATCCAGTATTGAACCAAAACAACGTACTAGATCGAGTAATTCGTCACCGCGATGCGATTATCTCTCACCTCAACTGGGTCTGTATCTTCCTTGGCTTCCATAGCTTTGGTCTCTACATTCACAATGACACCATGCGGGCTCTCGGTCGTCCCCAGGATATGTTCTCGGACACCGCTATTCAACTCAAACCCGTATTTGCTCAGTGGGTACAGGGGCTGCATACGGCGGCGGCTGGTACTACTGCGCCTTGGGCTAGTGCAGGTGTCAGCCCTATTTTCGGCGGTGATACTTTAGCAGTGGGCGGCAAGGTGGCAATGGCACACATGAATCTCGGCACGGCTGACTTCATGGTGCATCACATCCATGCCTTTACCATTCACGTTACGGTTTTAATCTTGCTTAAGGGTGTACTCTATGCCCGCAACTCCCGCTTGATCCCTGATAAGTCTGAACTCGGCTTTGCCTTCCCCTGTGATGGCCCTGGTCGTGGCGGTACTTGCCAAGTTTCTGGTTGGGATCACGTCTTCCTCGGTTTGTTCTGGATGTACAACTGCATTTCCGTAGTGATTTTCCACTTCTCTTGGAAGATGCAGTCGGATATTTTCGGCGCTGTAGATGCTAATGGGGTGGTCACTAACATGACCGCAGGTAACTTCGCCCAAAGTGCGATTACGATCAATGGTTGGCTACGTGACTTCCTGTGGGCACAGGCTTCCAATGTAATTCAATCCTACGGTTCGGCTTTGTCTGCCTATGGCTTGCTGTTCTTGGGCGCTCACTTTATCTGGGCATTTAGCTTGATGTTCCTGTTCAGTGGCCGTGGCTATTGGCAAGAACTAATTGAGTCGATTGTGTGGGCACACAGCAAACTCAGAGTTGCTCCAGCAATTCAGCCCCGAGCTTTGAGCATTATTCAAGGTCGTGCTGTTGGTTTAGCTCACTATCTGTTAGGCGGAATTGTCACTACTTGGGCATTCTTCTTGGCTAGATATGGGGCATTAGGATAAGCGAGGAGAATATAAAAACTATGGCAACTAAATTTCCTAAGTTTAGCCAAGATCTCGCTAACGATCCGACTACTCGTCGTATTTGGTATGCGATCGCTACGGCTAACGATTTCGAGAGTCATGACGGTGTGACTGAAGAAAGTCTTTATCAAAAGATTTTTGCTTCTCACTTCGGTCATTTGGCGATCATCTTTTTGTGGACTTCGGGCAACCTATTCCACGTGGCTTGGCAGGGTAATTTTGAGCAGTGGGTCAAAGATCCGCTCAATACCCAGCCCATCGCCCATGCAATTTGGGATCCTCAGTTCGGTAAGGCGGCGGTAGAAGCCTTTAGCCAAGCGGGTGCTTCTAGCCCTGTGAACGTAGCCTACTCTGGGGTATACCACTGGTGGTATACGATTGGAATGCGCTATAACGCTGACCTCTATGCTGGCGCGATCGGACTGCTGATCTTCTCGGCTGTACTCCTATTTGCGGGTTGGTTACACTTGCAGCCTAGCTTCCGTCCTAGCTTGTCTTGGTTCAAGAATGCTGAATCCCGTCTCAATCACCACTTGTCTGGTTTATTTGGGGTTAGCTCCTTGGCTTGGACTGGACACCTAGTTCACGTGGCAATTCCTGAATCTCGCGGCGTACATGTGGGTTGGGATAACTTCCTGAATGTGGCTCCCCACCCAGCAGGCTTGGCTCCCTTCTTTACGGGTAACTGGGGGGTTTACGCGCAAAACCCAGATACAGCCGAACACCTATTTGGCACAGCAACTGGATCAGGCACCGCGATTTTGACTTTCTTGGGTGGTTTCCATCCCCAAACTGAGTCCTTGTGGTTGACTGATATGGCTCATCACCACTTAGCGATCGCAGTCTTGTTCATCATTGCTGGTCATATGTACCGCACCAACTTTGGTATTGGTCACAGCATCAAAACCATTCTAGAAACCCACCGCCCACCTGAAGGTACTCCCTTTGGTGGGGCATTGGGTGCTGGTCACAAGGGTTTGTATGACACGATCAACAACTCTTTGCACTTCCAGTTGGGATTGGCGTTGGCTTCTTTGGGGGTAATTACTTCCCTGGTGGCACAACATATGTATTCTCTGCCTCCCTATGCTTTCATGGCGAAGGACTATACCACTCAGGCAGCCCTGTATACCCATCACCAGTACATTGCTGGCTTCTTGATGGTTGGTGCATTTGCCCACGGTGCCATCTTCTTTGTGCGGGACTACGATCCTGAAGCTAACAAAGATAACGTGTTAGCCAGAATGCTGGAACACAAAGAGGCGATCATCTCTCACCTATCTTGGGTATCCCTATTCTTGGGCTTCCACACCTTGGGTATCTATGTGCATAACGACGTCATGCAGGCCTTTGGTACTCCTGAGCGCCAGATTCTGATTGAGCCTGTGTTTGCTCAGTTTGTGCAGGCTGCCCATGGTAAGGCGCTCTATGGCTTTGATACTCTATTATCCGATGGCGCTAGTGCGGCAGCCACCACTGGGGCAGCTTGGCTACCTGGTTGGTTGAGCGCAATTAACTCTGGTGATAACTCTCTGTTCTTGACCATTGGCCCTGGCGATTTCTTGGTTCACCACGCGATCGCTCTAGGACTGCACACCACTACTTTGATTCTGGTCAAAGGCGCACTTGATGCCCGTGGTTCTAAGCTGATGCCCGACAAAAAAGACTTTGGCTACAGCTTCCCTTGCGATGGCCCTGGTCGTGGTGGTACTTGCGATATCTCTGCTTGGGACTCCTTCTACCTGGCGATGTTCTGGATGTTGAATACCATTGGTTGGGTTACCTTCTACTGGCATTGGAAACACCTCGGCGTATGGCAGGGTAACTTGGCACAGTTCAACGATGCTTCGGTGACGATCATGGGCTGGCTACGGGATTACCTCTGGCTCAACTCGGCGCAGTTGATCAATGGCTACAACCCCTACGGCATGAATAACATCTCGGTTTGGGCATGGATGTTCCTGTTTGGTCACCTGGTATGGGCAACTGGCTTCATGTTCCTAATTTCCTGGCGGGGTTACTGGCAAGAGTTGATCGAAACCCTAGTTTGGGCACACGAGCGTACTCCTCTGGCTCAGTTGATCCGTTGGAAGGATAAGCCCGTAGCGCTGTCAATTGTACAAGCCCGCTTGGTTGGCTTGGCGCACTTTACAGTTGGCTATGTGTTTACCTATGCCGCCTTTGTGATTGCTTCGACTGCTACTGCCTTTGGCTAGATAAACTAAAGTTTAATCTGAAGATCCCTCATCTATTCAGGTGGGGGATTTTTATAGGGATTTACGCAGAGCGAAGATATACTCAAATCTTAAATCGATCACTGGAATTCCTTCGCGAATTGCCGCCGATAGAATTAAATCATTAAAAAGTTTGAGCCCAGTTACAAGAATTTTTGTTGGGTTGGTTCGGGATATTGGAGCTCGTAGATGGTGCAGAGAACTATGAGTAGATTGAACTTGAGCAGCGATCGCAGCATTTGGGCGTAGTTTTTCTTGAAGTTCTCAACTAATCCGCTCAGTCTCTACAAACACGGATTTGCGGAATAGCTACATACCAATCCTCCACGATTTCTCCTGTTACTTCATCTGTCTTTAAATGCCTGAATATGCTTCTCACTGTTACTTCACCTGAATTGAAAATGAATCTTCCTGGAATAATACTTCTATCTGCAAGCTCTGTTACAGCTTTACTTGATAAAAGTCCAATTACTTGATGGTTTCTCCGAATTGTCCAATTATTGCGGGCAGAAGTGGTGATTAAATCAATAGTATCTCCTTCTTTTAATGCTTCAATGATTCCTTGACTTTCTCTTGTGCCTGGGAATCCCAGACTGACATGGCTTGGGTTCATGTCTGCGTAGAAAATAAAATTAAGTGCTTTAATCGCCATACTCTTAGTAGGATATAGCTTTGCATTTGTCTCTTTAATGAATTGAGAATTTTGGGAGTGAGTTATAATTAGTTTCTCTTTCGCACGAGTCATAGCTACATAAAATAGTCGCCGCTCTGATTCTATTTTGTCTCTTCTAAAGTCAAATCCATCAGCAATCAAAATCACATGCCTAAACTCAAGACCCTTTGCTCCGTGACAACTAGTAACTAGTACCGCATTTGGATCGATAGAGTTATCAGGGCTTTCGTTAAACTCATAGATCGAAGTAATAATTTCACTAACGGCAATTGGAGTTGCGAGATTTTCAGAACCGTATCCTCTTTCTTTGTCAATATCATCAGCAATTTTGAGCAGAGTTTTTACAGTTGGTTCAGATAAATTGCGACTGTTCTTTAGGAAGAAGCTCTCGAAGCGGGATCTAACAGACTCGGTTGCAGAAAGGATTAAATCAGGTTTCTTTTCTAGAGCAGAGATTAAATGTTGAGTAATATAATTGCGGACTAGTTTGACATCTTCACCCTTAAGAGAATAAGTGGTGATATTTGCTCTGCGCTCAAGTAAAGCTCTTGCTTTGTCTATGTATTGCCAATTTCTTGCCAAAATCGCAATTTCTCCAGGTTGAATTCCATCTCGCTTAACCCATTTTTCTACCTGACGGTTTACATATTCTGCCTGTTGGTCGTCATCTGTAAATTTGAGTGATTGTACATCTAATCCGCCTTCGCCAACACGTTCATTATTGATTCTGACTTGTTGATCGCCAGTGCGTTTTAAGCGATCGCTATTATTTTGAATTAAATTATTTGAAGCAGCAATGATCGGCTCAGTGGAGCGATAGTTTTCGGTAAGTAAAAACTGTTTCGCTTGATATTCTGCTTGGAAGGAACGAATGTATTCAGTGCTAGTACCTCGAAACTGGTATATATTTTGGTCATCGTCGCCAATAATACAGATATTAGTTTGCACGGAGCGTTTTTTATCTTCGGATTCCTGTAAGCCAGCAATCAGTCTTACCAGTTGATACTCATACTCGGCAACGTCCTGATATTCATCCACAAAGATATACTCACTGTTACCCAAGAGCTTAATTATTCTTGACTGTTTGTCTTCTGCTTGGCTTTCTTCATCTTCATCATTGGTTTCTAGAAAAGCACAGGCATCTTTAATAAGTTTGGAGAATTTATCTTCTACATCTTTTGAATTTTTAGATTGATTACTAGATTCGTTTTTTGTTGGTTCAACTGTCCTTCCCAAAATCGATAGAGATAACCCATGAAAAGTATATACCCGCAATCTGGAAGCCATTTCACCGACTAGAGTCTGTAGACGCAATCTTAGTTCCCTAACAGCATTACGATTATAGGCTAAGGCAATGATTCGCGCAGGATCAACTCTTTGAACCTTGACTAAATATGCGATGCGATGAACAATTGTGCGGGTTTTACCTGAGCCAGGACCTGCAATCACAGAGATAGCTGGGGATTCACATAAAACTATCTCCCGTTGAATGGGATTGAGGGGATTGATGATGCGATCATAGTCTTCCTGAGTAACTGGACGTTTGGCTATGTCTCCATCGGTGTCAGGATAAAGGTCAGAAAATTCTGAACTAGGAAGAGAAAAGTAATCTGCAATGTATTGCTGTGGGGCAAACCCTTCTTGCTTGTGTTGCTCTCCATAATCAAGCATGATATGAGTACGGCGAGTCTGTTCCTCATAGTGAGGCTTGACTTTCTCAGGAAATTCTTTAGTTACTTTATCTGCTCTTACATTTTTAGTTATTCTCACTTTCATCGACTGATAAAAAAGATTCAAGCCTTCAGTAATCCGAATTAGATTGTGGCGGTGCATCCAGGTTAATGCTCTCTCTAAATCTGATAACTCCCACACCTGCCGAGACATTTTTTGATTGACCTTAGTCAGCAATTCTTCTAAGTCTTGCTTCACTCTTAATTTATCCCCTATCTCCTTAACTGCTTCATAAAGGAGTCTGATAATTACTTCCACAAATTTATGATAATTCTGAAGACAATCTGCAACAGTAAATTTGGTGAGTTTAATTACATTTCCTCTTACCCGTTGATAGGTAATCCAATCCCAGGCTTGCCAGCCTTCCAAAATTTCTAAAATTTGCTGAGAACTGAGCTTAAGTTTGCGGTCAGGATCAAGGCGGGTGGCTAAAGCACGACAGTTAATCAGAGTTTCACTGTGATTGCCGAGCGTGTCTATAATTCCCTGGAGAACTATTTCTTCTATTTTTTTATGTTTATTGAATTTAGTGATTGCTCCACCTCCTTCGGTCTTTGTTTTAGCAATAATTAGGGTAGTTGGAATCTTATTAGTACAGATTTTTGCTTTTCCCAATTCCTTGATATATTTTTTGATTTCCTTGATTTCTAATCCTGAAAGATCGCTGAGTTTTTCTAAAGAGTATGGCTTTTCAAGGGTCTCACAATGTGCTTTAGCAAGGTGCATAGCAAGAATCAGGCGACGAAATTCTTCTACACGATATTTTGGTAAGTTATGGGAATGAGCATAAAGATCGAAAGCTTTGATAGAGTCTTGGGGGGATTTATAAATAAGCTCAAATTCTATAAATGAAGATTGGTTTTCTTCTCGCTCAACCATGCCAAAAGTTTCAAGATAATGAAGTGCTACTTTAATTTTGGTGTCTCTTTGACCTTCTTGAGTGGCGAACTCTTGATCTAAATCACTGGCTTGGAAAATCTCATTAGTGGTCACCCAGAAGAACTCTTCGGATGCTTTGCTAAAGACGCGATCGCGAATGGTGCGAATGGATACAAACAGGTTACGCAATTCTTTCTCAG
>JANRLH010000012.1:0-35708 GCA_033762795.1 Pseudanabaenaceae cyanobacterium bins.68 | reverse complement strand
ACCGCCAATAGTCAGGGTTTCCAGCTTCAAAAACTGACCAATGCCCTGATGCTTGTGGACGACATAATCTCCCGCTGAGAGCTTATTCGGATCAATAGTCTTGGCATTGCCGCGCCGCCGCTTGCGAATATAAGAGGGCGTACCCAGACTATGCTGACCAAAAAACTCGCGATCGCTCACCAACAGCAACCGAAAAGTCGGTAAGATAAACCCCTGAATTTCAGCTAAGCCAGAATATTTCAACGCTACGGGCGTGCGCCCAGTATGCAACTTCTCGATCGCTGGAAAATCCTGGGGATTCGGCACAAACTGCGCCGCGCAATCATGTTCCTGCAACAAAGACACCGCCCGACTAGGCTGCGCCGACACAATCACCAAGCGGTAGCTATTGCCACGATACTCGCGAATCAGTTTCGCCAAATTGCCAAACTGGTGCGGCACTACCGGCAAAGGACGACTGGCTAAATCGATCCCCACCTCAGTCAACTCAGATACTTGCAAATACCGGTACTTAGCCTGAATCTGCTCCAGGCAATGGGCAAACGGGGCATGGAGTGGGTTCTGCCACAGTTGCCGATCTAACCCTTGCCAACTCAGTTCGGCAGCTTCATAGGCGCGATCGCTATAAATTCGACATTGCTCCAATTCATCAATCACCACTAGGCAATTTGGCGGCAAATAATCCAGTAGGGAAGACTCAGAGCGGGGATGCACCGCAAATTCTTGTACCCCATCCCACAGGTAGGAGTAATTTACCGGCGTAATTCTACAGCTAGTTAAGCTCTCACCCGCCCGCTGACTCGCTGGATCAAATTCCCGCAATTTCTCAATCTGATCGCCAAAGCAATCTAACCGCACTGGCAACTCACTCGCCACCGGGAACAGATCAAAAATATCGCCCCGCCGGCTCCAATGCCCCTCAGTCTCCACCAAAGCCGTGCGTTCATAACCCAGACTAGTCAATTTAGCTGCCAACTGATCTAGATCGATCTGCTGCCCCACTTGCAAATCACCACAGGCGGCCGCCAAGTGATCAGGGCTGGGTAAATGCACCTGCAAAGCCCGCACTGTTGCCACGATCGCTAAGGGCTTTAGATGATCAACCATCAAATCTGCCAATACCTGCATCTGCGCCCATACTACTTCCGGCTCTGGCGGCATTTGATCATAGACCAGGGCTTCCGTAGTAGGGTAAAAATGTACTGTTTGCCAGCCCATCGCTTCCAACTGCACCGCCCAACGCCCTGCCTCTTCTAGGGTATGGGTTACTATACAGATTGCCGCATTCTTACTTTGAGCGATCGCCGAACTGACCAGTCCCTTGGGCAGTCTTGCCAGCCCCCCCAAGCTGAGGCTAGATTTTCGCTCCAGTTGTAACGCCAACTCCTCTAGCAGGGGTGAACTAGCGATCGCGCGAACCACCGAACTGAATGTCATAACTAACTACAGCTTATCCAACATAGAACTACTATACATTGGGCAAATCAGCCGCCGTGATTCTGATTCTAGAGTACCTAGTATGGAACTAGGATTTGCCGCTATAATGCAACAGAACTAACTGAAACCAAGCAGCCATACACAGGTCAAAACTAAGCTAAACCCAAGCCAAACTAAGGCAAGACTCAAGAATTCTATAAATCTATGATTAATGGTGTGAGAAAAATTGTGAGCAAGTCCCCAGTATCTACTAACAACCCACCCACCCTTAAATTACTACCCCAATGGCTACTGCTTAGCACCCTTTGTTTTTTTGGTCTAAATCAGACCGATAGTTGCTACGCCGCCATTCTGCGTGTACTCGTTCAAGAATTAAAACAGACCCAGGTGCCTGTAGCAGTTACCCAACCAGCCCGCCTCACCATAGAAGGACAGCAACCCACCACCCTTGAGCCTGGACGCTGGTACAATCTCCCTGCTCACATAGTCACAAAGATTGAACCCAGCAATAACGGTCTCGTTCGCCTAGGAAACGTTCTCTATCCAGGAGAATTAGAAATCCGCCCATTCAAAAGCAAAGTAATCGCAATTAACGTCTTACCTGTAGAAGAATATCTCCGCAGCGTAGTCCCTAGTGAAATGCCCGCCAGTTGGCACTTGGATGCTCTCAAAGCCCAAGCCGTAGCTGCCCGCAGCTATGCGATCAATACCATGCGCCAGCGCAAATGGGGCAACGCTCCCTACGATCTGGTAAGTGACACCCGCGATCAAGTTTATAAAGGCTTTTTTAGCCTCGATCCTACTACTGCTGCTGTCAAGCCCTTGATTCATCCGCGCACCGATGAAGCAGTTGCCACTACCCAAGGTTACATGCTCAAACAGGGATTTAAAGGCTATTATCGCGCTCGCCTACAGCGCAACTGGGTAAGCTGGGCAGGAGGCTATATGCCAGTGTCCGATGGCCAACATCTCGATCAAGAAATGAGTCAACAAATGGCAAAAATGGGCTGGAATTGGCTGCAAATTCTCAGTTGGTGGTATCGTGATCAGCCAATCAAGTCCAATAATTAGCCATGGAACGAGCATTATTCGGCGGTGAGACTCCAGAGCAGTTTCAATTACACCTTAAACAACTTATGGCAACAACTAAACTTACCCCAGAGCAGATTAAAACTGGAATAGCCCAACTCAAAGGCTGGAACTTAAATCAGAGCAAACTGGTGAAATCTTATAAGTTTAAGGACTTTATTGAGGCCTTTAGCTTTATGACCAAAGTGGCAATAATTGCCGAAAAAATGGATCACCACCCAGAATGGTTCAATGTGTACAACAACCTCAAAATTGAACTTACCACCCATGATGCTGGTGGTATTAGCCAGTTAGATTTGGATCTAGCTAAAAAGATTGACCTGCTCTAACTATTGCAATCTATGGCAAAAGGCAAAATTGTCTATCAAGAATTTGGTCAAGCTGAACCAGAACCGATAAAGCCCAGCGATCAACCTGTATCAGCTAAGCTCAACATCCAAATGAGTCGTAAGGGCAAAGGTGGTAAAACTGTCACTATAATTTCTGGCTTTACCCAGTCAGAATCAGATTTACTCATACTAGTCAAAAAACTCAAGGCTCAGTGCGGCACAGGTGGCACAGTCAAGCCAGATGGAGAGCGCTACCAAATTGAGATCCAAGGAGATCATCGCCAAAAGCTGCTAGAGCTACTCATTCAACAAAACTATCAAGCCAGGGCTATTTAAAAAATCTGGTAGCCTTAAACCAGTAAGGATAGGAGTTGGGTGGGGGTTTCGTCCCCATGCGTCATCGGCAGCGCCCTTACGACCCCTCTTAAATCCTTCTCTTATACCCTACTAAAACACCCCAGTCAATTGCTAGGGTGTTTTACTTGGTGAATTGTATTATTTAGTTAAAAATTGCTCAAAAGATTTACTTCAGGATCTTGGTTACTACCCCAGAGCCTACAGTTCTGCCACCCTCACGAATAGCAAATCTCATCTCATTTTCAATCGCAATCGGGTTGATTAATTCCACAGTCATCTTTACGCGATCGCCTGGCATCACCATCTCAGCTTCGCTACCATCATCAGCCGTAAAGGTGACGATAGTTCCAGTTACATCAGTGGTACGCACATAGAATTGAGGGCGATAACCAGCAAAGAATGGGGTTTTTCGACCACCTTCCTTCTCAGTCAAAATATACACCTGAGCTTCAAACTGAGTATGGGGCGTAATCGAACCGGGCTTAGCAATTACCATGCCGCGTTCAATATCAGCTTTTTGCATACCACGCAGAAGGAGCCCAGCGTTATCTCCAGCCATGCCTTCATCCAAGCTCTTCTTGAACATTTCAATCCCAGTCACAGTAGTGTTGCGAGTTTCACGCAGACCCACAAGCTCAACCGTATCACCAACCTTCACCTTACCGCGCTCGATTCTACCAGTAGCTACTGTACCACGACCAGTAATCGAGAATACATCTTCCACTGCCATCAAGAATGGCTTATCTACTGCACGCTCAGGGGTAGGAATGAAGCTGTCAACCGTCTCCATCAGGGCATAGATTTTATCTACCCAAGGGTTTTCTCCTTTCTTGGTAGTAGGGCTAGCAGTCATCGCTTCAACTGCTTTCAAGGCAGAGCCCCGAGTAATGGGGATATTATCACCATCAAAATCATAGGAAGAGAGCAACTCCCGCACCTCTAGCTCCACTAGCTCGACTAGTTCTTCCTCACCTTCCATTTGGTCTTCTTTGTTCAAGAATACTACTAGGTTAGGAACACCTACCTGACGGGCTAGAAGGATGTGCTCTCTGGTTTGAGGCTCAGGACCATCAGCAGCCGATACTAGCAGGATCGCACCGTCCATCTGAGCAGCACCAGTAATCATATTCTTCACGTAGTCAGCGTGTCCTGGGCAGTCTACATGGGCATAGTGGCGATTGTCGGTCTGGTACTCAACGTGAGCGGTGTTGATGGTAATGCCACGCGCTTTTTCTTCAGGAGCCGCATCAATTTCATCATACTTCTTGGCGGCAGCTTGACCATTAGCAGCTAAGGTCATGGTGATCGCAGCAGTCAGAGTAGTTTTACCATGGTCAACGTGACCGATGGTGCCTATATTAACGTGTGGTTTATTTCTTTCAAACTTTGCGCGTGCCATTTAATCTTAGTTCCTTTCTCCGTAGTAATTTAACCCTAGTAAATTCAAACACAAATTCAAACAATAGGTCGTGATTGATGATTATACCAGGCTTTTATGGTTGACTGCAAAACAAATCCACTGAAAATTTGACTAGTCACATCTAGAATTTAGCTTGGGCCTTCCCTGAAGATCGAACCTAGGGAATTAGCTAGGCAGAAAAGCTGGCTAGCCAATATCAACTAGATAGATATCCTAATCTTTTCCCTTATTCTTAGCAATGATCGTCTCAGCCACATTACGAGGTACTTCCTCATAGTGACTAAACTCCATGGAAAAAATACCGCGACCCTGGGTCTTTGACCTAATGTCAGTGGCATAACCAAACATCTGAGCCAGAGGTACCTTGGATGTCACCTTGGCAATTCCTAATTCAGTAGTTTGTCCCTCGATTTGACCACGGCGAGAATTGAGGTCACCAATGATTGTACCAATATAGTCTTCTGGGACTTCTACCTCCACTTTCATCATTGGCTCTAGCAAAACTGGGTTTGCCTTCATTACAGCTTCCTTGATTGCCATGGAGCCAGCAATCTTGAAGGCCATTTCTGAAGAGTCAACGTCATGGTAAGAGCCGTCCACTAGAGTGGCTTTGACATCAATCAGGGGGTAGCCCGCCAAGATCCCAGATTCACAGGCTTCTTTCATCCCTTGTTCAGCCGGACCTACATACTCTTTTGGTACTGTACCTCCGACAATCTTGGAGACAAACTCAAAGCCAGTGCCGACTTCAGCAGGTTCAAGTTCAATCACCACATGACCATACTGACCTTTACCACCACTTTGACGGATGAACTTGCCTTCGGCTTTCACGGGTTTGCGCACAGTTTCGCGGTAAGCCACTTGCGGCGCACCTACGTTAGCCTCAACCTTAAACTCGCGTAACATCCGATCAACCAGGATTTCTAGATGTAGCTCACCCATACCTGAAATTACAGTCTGATTGGTTTCAGGATCTACCATCACACGGAATGTAGGATCTTCTTCTGAAAGTGCTTGCAATGCCTTAGAGAGCTTTTCCATGTCCTGCTTGGTCTTTGGCTCAACTGCTACCGAGATTACCGGCTCAGGAATGAACAGAGATTCAAGAATTACAGGAGCACCTTCTTCGCAGAGGGTATCGCCTGTGAAAGTGTCCTTCATGCCCAGCACAGCACCCAAGTCTCCGGCGCAGAGTTGATCAACTTCGATTCGATCGTCGGCTTTCAATACAATTAGCCGAGAAATGCGCTCTTTTTTGCCTTTGGTAGCGTTGATCACATAGGAGCCCTTTTTGAGAATACCCGAATATACCCGCACAAAGGTAAGACGACCATAGGGATCAGCCATGATTTTGAATGCCAGGGCAGACATGGGGATGTCGTCGTTTGCCTCTCGGGTGACTTCAGTGCCATCTGGTAGAGTACCCTGAATGGGGGGAACATCTACTGGGGCAGGCAGATAGTCCACTACTGCATCTAATAAAGCTTGGACACCCTTATTCTTAAAAGAAGAGCCACAAACCATTGGCACAATTTTGCCGCTTAGGGTACCTGTACGCAAGCCTGAACGGATTTCGTCTTCGGTGAGTTCAACTCCTTCAAGATACTTTTCCATCAAAGCATCATCACTTTCAGCTACGGATTCGACTAGCTTTACCCTAAATTCATTGGCTTGGTCTAGCAGATCGGCAGGAATAGCAGTTTCTTCAATTTCGGTGCCAATGTCATTTTTAAAGATATGGGCGCGCATTCTCACTAGGTCAATAATGCCTGTGAAGTTGACTTCGCTACCAATGGGGATCTGGATGGGGACTGCATTTGCCCTTAAGCGATCGCGAATTTGACCATAGACCCTGAAGAAATTAGCTCCAGTACGATCCATTTTGTTAACGTAAACAATCCGAGGAACCCGGTAGCGATCTGCTTGACGCCATACGGTCTCAGACTGAGGCTGAACTCCACCCACTGAGCAGAAAACCGCAATTACCCCATCTAACACCCGCATCGAGCGCTCGACCTCAATGGTGAAGTCTACATGTCCAGGGGTATCAATAATGTTGATCTTGTGTTCTAGGGCATCGGGCAGGGGCTGAGTAGGGTTAACTGGGTCGCGATGAGTCCAGGCGGTAGTAATAGCTGCGGCAGTGATGGTAATGCCACGTTCCCGCTCTTGAACCATCCAGTCAGTGACGGCTGTACCTTCATGGACTTCACCCATTTTGTGTACGACCCCAGAGTAAAACAAGATTCTCTCGGTGGTGGTGGTTTTGCCAGCGTCAATGTGTGCGGCAATGCCAATGTTTCGGACTCTATCTAACGGAATGGTTCTAGCCACAAATGCTTCCTCGTAGTTACAGGAAATTAAACTTTAATTTAAGATTAGCTTAAAAGCCGCCCAAACTAACTCTTAGCATCTAATTTAGCTTAATTTTTAGCTGAGTAGATGCAGATCTAAATTAATGGAGATCAGTAGCGATAATGGGCAAAGGCTTTGTTAGCTTCAGCCATTTTATGGGTTTCTTCCCGTTTGCGCACAGTACCTCCAGTTTCATTGGAAGCATCGATTAGCTCATTGGCAAGTTTGCTAGCCATCCCTCTGCCTGGGCGTTGTCGCGAGTATTGAACTAACCAGCGTAGAGCTAGGGCTACGCCGCGATCGCTTCTCACTTCCATCGGTACTTGGTAGGTGGCTCCGCCTACCCGTCTAGCCTTAACTTCTACTAGGGGGGTGGCATTACGAATAGCCCGATCAAAAATCTCCATGGGCGGAGTGCCAGTGCGCTCTTCCAAGATATTGAGGGCTTTATAGACAATGCGGGAGGAAAGGGAATACTTGCCTCTGGACATAATGCGCTTGATTAGCATACTGACCAGGCGACTGTTATATACGGCATCAGGGAGGGTGATGCGCTTAGCGGCTTTGGTTCGGCGGGACATGGTCTAGTTTTTTTGATGAATAGGATTTTAAGTGAAATTTTGGGAGTGCCTACTATTTTTTCTTGCCCTTGGTAGCAGTAGCAGCGGGTTGACCTGGCTTAGGTCGTTTAGCACCGTACTTGGAGCGACCTTGTTTGCGATCTTTAACTCCGGAAGTGTCGAGCGTGCCTCTGATGATGTGGTAACGTACTCCAGGTAAATCTTTTACCCTGCCACCCCTGATCATTACTACTGAGTGCTCTTGCAGGTTATGCCCCACTCCAGGAATATACGCGGTAACTTCAAATCCAGATGTAAGTCTTACCCTAGCTACTTTTCGGAGGGCAGAGTTAGGTTTCTTCGGGGTGGTAGTGTATACACGAGTACAAACTCCCCTTCGCTGGGGGCAACTTTTCAACGCTGGGGACTTAGTTTTACGGGTTACTTTCTGGCGCTCGGTACGAATGAGCTGCTGGATGGTGGGCATAGAAATTATTTGACCTGAGATTACCTATTTTTTGGCGACAGTACATCATACTAACAAAAGATACACAATTTAGTCAATTTTTTGGTAGTTTTTTATGGAAGAGCCCTTGTTGCTACTGGTGGACGGGCATTCTCTCGCTTTTCGTTCCTATTATGCGTTCGCCTATCGGGGGGAAGGAGGGCTACGCAGTTCTACCGGAGTGCCTACGAGTGTGTGCTTTGGCTTTTTGAAGGCGCTGCTAGAAATTTTGGCGCGGGAGACTCCAAGTGCGATCGCGATCGCTTTTGATCTGGGCTTACCAACTTTTAGGCATGAGGCTGATTCTACCTATAAGGCGGGGCGGGCTGAAACTCCTGCCGAGTTTGTGCCTGACCTAGAAAATTTGCGGCGAATTTTGGCAGCTTTGCCGATCGCAACTGTGACTAAACCTGGGTTTGAGGCGGATGACTTAATTGGCACTTTAGCATTGCAGGCTAAGGCAGATGGTTATCGGGTAAAGATTGTCAGCGGCGATCAGGATCTGTTTCAGTTGATTGATGCTGAGCAGTACATTTCGGTGTTGCATTTGGGGCAGAAAGATAAGATCCAAGAATTTAGTAGTGCTGAAGTAATGGCAAAATTGGGCGTCAGCCCTAACCAAGTAGTGGACTATAAAGCTCTGTGTGGCGATAGCTCAGATAATATTCCGGGCGTGCGCGGCATTGGCGCTAAAACTGCGGTCAAACTGTTGGCTGAGTATGGGAGCTTGGAGCAGGTCTTAGGGAATATACCGCAAATGAAAGGAGCGATCGCGCTCAAGTTGAAAGCGGGAATTGACTCGGCTCAGCATTCTCAATTTTTGGCCAAAATTAAAACAGATGTGGAACTGGATCTGAGTTTGGCAGATTGTCACTGGCAGGGATTTGAGTTGACTAGGGTGACACCCCTACTGCAAACCTTAGAGTTAAAAGAAATTATTAACAAGTTGAGGCAATTTGCTTTGCCTACTGAAGCGCCAACCCTGGAATCAGATGCAGAGGAGCTATGGTTTGATTTCAGCCCTCAGCCATTTGACTTGCGGGTGCAGATCATTGATCAAGTACAGCAGTTAGTCGACCTGGTGCATCTTCTCCAGCAGGCAGATCTGGTGGCTTGGGATACCGAGACCACATCCTTAAATCCATTTGAGGCGCAGCTAGTAGGAATTGGCTGTGCTTGGGGGGAAGGCTTAGATCAGGTCGCCTATATCCCCATTGGGCATAAATCCGGGCAGAATTTGGATTTGGATTCAGCGCGATCGCTACTCCAGCCACTGTTAGCAGACCCCACCCAGTCTAAGGTTTTGCAAAATACTAAGTTCGATCGCTTGATCCTGCGGGCCCAGGGCATGGAACTAGCAGGGGTAGTATTTGACCCGATGCTGGCTAGTTATGTGTTAGATCCAGAGGCGGGGCATGGTTTAAGCAGCTTATGCTTGAAATATTTTGGCTTTGAACCCTTGAGCTATGAGCAGCTAGTGCCCAAAAAACAGACGATCGCCGACCTAGAGATTGCCCAGGTAGCTAGATATTGCGGTATGGATGCCTACACTAGCTGGCGGTTAGTGCCAATTTTGCGATCGCGCCTTGACCAAATTCCTGAACTAGCCCAAGTATTTGAGCAGATCGAGCTACCCCTAGAAATCGTGCTAGCCGAGATGGAATGGCGAGGAATCAGGATCGATCGGGGATACTTGGCTCAGTTTGCCCAAGAGCTAGATCGGGAATTAAACGCGATTACCTGCCAGGCTCATACTCAAGCGGGTAAAGAATTTAACCTAAGCTCTCCTAAACAGCTAGGTGAAATTTTGCTAGAGCTGCTAGGAGAGCAATTTAGCCAGAAGTCCCGTAAGAGTAAGCTGGGATATTCTACGGATGTGGCGGTATTGCAGAAGCTACAAGGCACTCACCCTTTAATTGATACAATTTTGTGCCATCGCACTCTGGCAAAGCTGAAGTCCACCTATGTGGATGCCCTGCCGACTTTGATTCAGCCCCAGACCCAGCGAGTGCATACGGATTTCAACCAAACTGTTACTGCTACTGGGCGCTTGAGTAGTTCTCATCCAAATTTACAAAATATTCCGATTCGTACCGCTTTTAGTCGGCAGATTCGGCGGGCTTTCTTGCCGGCTGAAGGATGGATATTAGTCACAGCCGACTACTCCCAAATTGAGTTACGCATTTTGGCACACTTGAGCCAGGAGCCAGAGTTGGTGAATGCCTACAACCAAAACTTAGATGTGCATACCCGCACGGCGCAGTTGATTCTGGGTAAAGAACAGGTGACTAACGAAGAGCGGCGCTTGGCTAAAATCATCAACTATGGTGTGATCTATGGCATGGGTGCCCAAAAATTTAGCCGTGAAACTGGGATTTCAGTGGGTGAGGCCAAGGATTTTATTCAGGCTTTTTATCAGCAATACGCGCGGATCTTTAGCTATATGCAAGAGGTGGAAGAACGAGCGATCGCCGATGGTTATGTGACTACAGTGTCGGGACGGCGGCGGTATTTTCCTGATCTGGCAAAGGCAACTGGTCAGTATCGGGCGGGGATGTTGCGATCGGCGGTAAATGCGCCAATTCAAGGTACAAGTGCGGACATCATCAAACTAGCCATGATCAAACTCGCCCAATTATTGCAGGAGTATGAAGCCAAAATCCTGCTCCAGGTACATGATGAACTAGTGTTTGAAATGCCGTCCCAGGAGTTAGAGCCGCTTTTAGCCCAAATTAAAACCACGATGGAAAATGCTTTACCCTTGGCAGTGCCTTTGGTGGTGGATCTGCACCAGGGACAGAACTGGATGGAGGCTAAATAATTACTTACAGCCCAGCTTGGTTTTTAGAAGCCACCTTACCTTCTTGAAACTCGATGATCGCATTGCTGCCATCAGGATTTTTCCAAGAATATAGCTGAGTGGGGATCACACTGCTGGGATTGTCGTAAATGAGGCGACCAGGCTTACCGATAATCTGCTCCACTTCAGGCAACTCCATCCCCACCTGAATTTGATTGTATTGACTGCGATTAATCTCTGGTTGGCGGGGAGTACTTGTGGGGCGAGCGGTAAATACTGGTAACTTAGCTGCGGGGCGGGGCGGGGTGGCGGGGGGGACTGGCGGGGGAGAAGCAACTGGGGCTACTGAAGTTGATGGCTGAAAGTCATTGCTAGTAGCCAGTTTGACAATGCCGCCGATACTAGTAGCGATCGCTACCAATACCATAGTTAGTAAGATGCGTCCGCGCCAAGCAGTCTGTACTGGGCGAAATTCAGGCTCTATGCTGGTCGGCTCAGAGCTATTCAACTCAATCTGGTGATACTTGAGAATATCCTGGCTCCAGAGCATGATTTGCTCTCCCCTAGGTGGTAAGTACCAGTTAGCCACCCGAATGATGTCGATACCAGACAGTTTAAATTGACTCAGATCCCGCTCGACCACAGTTAAAACCTGGGGCTGAGGCAGTACCTGATCGGCAATTAGCTTGATTAAAAGACAGTTTTCTAGCTGATAGGTTTCAATCTCAAATCCTGCTCCCAGAGTCTGTTGCAAAGAGGGAGTCAAAAACGCCGCGATCGCCTCCAAGTCAATTGGTGGCATATTACCTCAGCCCTGGAATTAGTCCTTGGGTTAAGCGCTTAATTGCTGCCCCCGCCACATCACGATAGCGCAACTCCCCACACAAAATTTGTCCCATGCGCTTAGTAGCAGCAGGACGCTTGATCCCCACCTTATAGCCAAAGCCAGGTACGCGGTAGAAAACACCAGCAATGCGCTGGGCCCAGGCCATGTCTACACCCCATTCCTGGTGAATTTGCTGGGTGTAGGTTTTTAAGGCATCTGGATCACCGGTCAAGGCACGATCAATCGCTTGAGCCGCTCTCATGCCACTAAACAAAGAAGGACGAATCCCCTCAGCCGTAAAAGGATCGACCACACAGGCGGCTTCTCCCGCCAACAGTGCGTTTTGGGTATGGAGAGCCTGATCGCCATCCCACAGACAGAGGGGATGACCATACTGCTTGATTTTGCCAAATTCTACGCCAAAGGACTTAGCATAGCCCGCCGCCACCTCCTTGAGGTTCTGTTTATCGCCGCCCAAGAAGGTACCACTGCCAATGGAGTAGCCATCAACCTTAGGAAAATTCCACATATAGCCATTATTCAGCCCGCCAAAGTCAAAGTGGGCAGCTTGGAAATTAGGATGGTCGGTCTCAGCCATGGGTATTTCCACTTCGAGGGCGGCTCCCATGCGGCGTTTGCGTTCCTTGAAACCCAACCACTTCGCCATTGTTCCCTTGGCTCCATCCGCCGCAATTAGGTACTTAGTTTGCAGTTGCTCCTGTTCTCCATGGGCTTCTACCGTAACTAACCAATGGTCACTCTGCCAAGCGATCGCTATAGCAGTGGTCTGATCCCGTAATTCGGCTCCTAGTTTTTGTGCTTGTTGGATTAAAAAATAATCAAATTGATCGCGGCGCACCATCCAAACAGGTTCAGTAGTGTCTAGATCGGCCACTTGGGGATCGCCACTTTGCCAGGTGTAGCGAATTTGCTTGATCTTGAGTGAAATTGCGGGCGAAAAGTCAAAGTCAAACCATTGCTGCACTTGAGGAGACACACCGCCGCCGCAGGGCTTGTAACGGGGTAGGGCTTCTCGCTCGATCGCTAATACTCGCCTACCTGCCTTAGCCAAGTGATAGGCAGCCGCACCTCCGCCTGGGCCACTACCGACAATGATGCAATCAAACATAGAAAACTGGTGAAGATCCAAGACTAAGTTTGTAATCTTACCTGATCCCAAGCTCAACTGCAGAGCTTTTGATCTGAAGAAATCTCAGAAGTCAAGTTAGCTGATTTACTCAAAACCCAAGAACTGCCCGTAGACTTCTTGCTGCTTAACTATTCTTAAGACTCTAGCTCAAGTTGAGTTAGTAGAGTGATCCCAGCTTTAACACAAGCCTACAGATTTGACAAAATCAATAGATTGATTGTTTACAATCGTTTACATGCTCTATAATAAATGGTGTCTGTAGTTACAAAAAATCTTAACTGTAAATCCTACTGTCTAGTCCGTAACTGTGAGCAGCTAACAAGTACGCTAACTAAATCGGCTAAATCATATTGTCATAGGCATTGCTATTCACGGTGATCATTGCTCATGTCCAGATCATTCTCCAGAGCCTAAACTTGAAGTTCCTGAGAAGTTCCTGAGTTGAAAAATGAGTGCCGAATAATGAGTTGGTGCGGTAGGTGACCAGATAACTTGACTAAATAACTTGAGAGAGTGACTTGAGAGACCAGGTTTGATGATTCAAAACTTGATAGATCAGCCTGGTAGCTCACAAGCAATAGGGTTCAGCCAAGACCTTGACACTCTCCCAGCTAACTACCGACACCCTGTTCATTTTCGTTACTTTAGGAGCATTCATGCCCTCTTCATTTCAATCTTTGGGAATCTCGGCTGACCGAGTTCAAATTCTAGAAGCTCTTGGGTTCCAATCACCCACTGAAATTCAGGCTCAAGCTATCCCCCACTTACTAGCTGGGCGTGATGTTTTAGGTCAAGCTCAAACTGGTACAGGTAAGACAGCAGCATTTTCTTTACCGATTCTGGAAAGGCTTGACCCACAGCAATCGGGTCTTCAGGCTTTAATTCTCACTCCTACCAGAGAATTGGCTATGCAGGTCAGTACGGCAATTCGGACTTTCAGCGGTGCAACCAATGGTGTGAGCCGCTCTGGCCTCAGAATCGCTACCGTCTATGGTGGGCAAGCAATTGATCGCCAAATCTCTCAACTCCGACGCGGTGTAGAAATTGTGGTCGGTACTCCTGGTCGAGTGATTGACTTGATGGATCGGGGCGACTTGAAGTTGCAGTCTCTGAGCTGGTTTGTGCTGGATGAAGCTGATGAAATGCTGAATATGGGCTTCATTCAAGATGTTGAAAAAATTCTGGCTGCCACCCCAGCCGCCAGACAAACTGCCTTCTTTTCTGCGACTATGCCCGCCCAGGTGAAGCGCCTGGTGAAAAACTACCTGAAGTCCCCAGTTACGGTGAAGGTGGAAAGTCAGGATACTACCCCTAATCGGATTGAGCAGCAGGTGTATCAAATCCCAGGGCATTTAACCAAAGAGGAAGCTTTGCTGCCAATTTTGGAACTGGAATGTCCTACTTCGGCGATTATTTTTGTGCGCACGAAGGACAATGCTGGCAAACTGACCGAAATTTTGCAGGCGGCAGGTCACAGCGTGGATGAGTACCATGGTAATCTCACCCAGGTGCAGCGTGAAGGTCTATTGCGTCGCTTCCGTAATCAACAGGTAAGGCTGGTGGTGGCTACCGACATTGCCGCCAGAGGGTTAGATATTGATAGCATTACCCATGTGATTAATCTGGATTTGCCTGATGATCAAGAGCGCTATGTGCATCGCATTGGTCGCACTGGACGGGCGGGGCGCACTGGCAAGGCAATCACGATCATCAATGCTAGAGAGCGTTACAAGCTGCGCCTGGTGGAAAAACACATTGGTCAGGCGCTTGATCCTCTGCCTTTACCCACGATCGCTGAAATTCAAGCAAAACGAATTACTGACTTTACTGCCCAAATTCATCTGTCTTTGAGCGGAGAACGGTTGGCTTCATTTCTACCTCTGGTGTCTCAGCTAACTGAAGATTACGATCCTCAAGCGATCGCTGCTGCTGCTTTGCAACTAGCCTATAGTATGGTGCAATCTGAGAAGTCTGAGCAGGCAGTCATGGAAGTGCTGACCAAATCGGTGGAAAAACCCACCCGCCGCAGCGTGCTAGATGGGGGCAGTCGTCCTACGCCCCAGGGCAAACGCCAAAACTATGATCGGCGTGATAGCTTTGACCCACGGGACGATCGTCCCAGCCGCCGCCGTACGGTTAGCTCTGGTTATAGCAAGTAGGGATGAGACTAGTTAGCCAACTCCAATCGAATGTGCAGTTAATGGCGCGCTCGGGGTTGGCTGCCTGTTTTGGAGCAGGAATACTGTTTTGGGCGAGTATGGCCGCACAACTGCCAACTATGCCCCTATATCTACGCAGCCTCAATACTCCGGCAACTCAAGTAGGCTGGGTGATGGGGGCTTTTGCCATTGGGCTACTCTGTAGTCGCACCTATCTGGGTCGGCTCTCGGATCGGCGCGGGCGCTGTTTGGTGATGCGGGTGGGATTGGTGGTGGCTGCGGTGGTGCCAGCCTTCTATGCGGTGAATCAGGCAATTCCGATTTTGATGGGGTTGCGGGCAATCCATGGTATCAGTATTGCGGCGTTTGCTACGGGCTATTCGGCTTTGGTGGCTGATCTAGCTCCTCCTGCCCAGCGTGGTCGAGTGATTGGCTATATGAGCTTGGTCAATCCCATGGGCATGGCTCTGGGTCCGGTACTGGGGGATTGGTTGCAGTTTGAGTTTGGTTATCCTGTGATGTTTCGGGTAGCGGGCAGCTTGGCTCTAGTAGGTCTGTTGGTGAGTTGGGGGATTCGAGATGCGGTGCTGGATTTGGATTTACCGGCAATCAAGCCTGAATTTTGGTCAACCTTTTTGAGTGAGCGGGTGTGGGTGCCTGCATTTACCCTATTCATGGTGGGTTTAAGTTTTGGGACTTTGAGTGCATTTCTGCCCCTGCTAATCAAGGAAACGCAGGTGAATTTATCCGTAGGGCTGTTTTATTTGGTGACGGCGATCGCTGGCTTTACGGTGAGAGTAATGATCTCGCGTTTGAGCGATCGAGTTGGTCGTGGCCTGTTTATTAATTTGGGGCTGGTGTTTTACGGGTTATCGATGGTGTTAATTTTTTTTGCCACCTCACCCATGCAATTTCTGCTCGCGGCTTTCAGTGAAGGGATGGGAGCGGGGCTGGTGATTCCTGCAATCATTACTATGCTGGCGGATCGAACAGTGGTGACTGAGCGCGGCTTTGTGTTAGGGCTAGTGCTGATGGGCTTTGATTTAGGGATTGCCTGTGCTGGCCCTACCATGGGCAGTCTGATGCAGCACACTAGCTTAGGCATGGGTTTTTTGGCGGCTACAGGGTTGCTGGGACTAGCGATTCTGGTATTTAGTACCCATTCCAATTTGGGTCTGGCAAATTCTCTCAGGTTTGCGATCGGGAGGGGACAAGATTGCTGGGCGATCGCGGCCAAGTAGGTGAGCATGGGAAGGTCTAGGTGGTGGCTGGGGCTATGGGGCTTAGGGCTATTGCTAGCGTTGCCTTGGGCGCAAGTTGGAGATGAGCGGGTATGGGGTTGGTTTTTGCGGCTGCGTGGTGATCGCTTACCACCACCTGAGATTGTGATCCTAGCGATCGATGGTGAATCTTTGGAGGAAGGTGAGACTACCCTGGCTAATCAGATGGGGAGTTGGCCATGGAAGCGATCGGCCTATGGGCAAGTGATTGGGCGGGTGATTGGAGCAGGGGCTAGGGTGGTAGCCCTAGATATTTTGTTTGGGAGTCCGAGTGTGCATGGCAAAGCCGATGATCAGCGGTTTCAAGCCATTTTGGATCGCTATGGCGATCGAGTAGTACTGGCAGCAACCTATGAAAATTCGCAAAATCCCCAGGCACAAGTCTCTCAACTGGTAAGTCCTGGAGCTAGCTTTCGCCTCTCAGCTAAGTCGATTGGTTTAGTGAACTACAGTTTCAATAGCCTGGGTGAGGTGGTGCAACTAACTCAGTCGACGGACTATGGTTTACTTTCTTTCCCTAGAGCGATCGCTAGGGCTATGGGTAAATCTCCAGGGTCGAGTAGTTTGCTCCCAGGCTCCAGAATTAACTATGTGGGCTTTCCCAACACTTGGCTAGCCCAGGGGCAGCAAGTTCCATTTTTTTATGTGCTGGAGCCTGGCCATTGGCGGCGCTTACAACAGGAGAATTTCTTTCGTAATAAAATTGTTTTAGTTGGTGCTACCGCCGATTCTCTCCAGGACTTTCAGATTTCTCCCCTAGGGCGAATGAGCGGTGTAGAGGTGAATGCTAACGCGATCGCTACCCTACTGCAAGACCAGCCGATTAGATCAGCCTTAGATCATGACTGGTTAGAAGCGGGCTTAATCCCAGGACTGATTTGGGTGACGATGGCATGGTCTTTAGGCTTTACTCGCCCGCTAGCCCAGCTTGGTCTCAACCTCGCTGCGGCTGCCGCTTGGCTATTATTCACCTATGGCTGGTTTGTGGGTCTGCATCTCACGCTGCCCGTGACCTTACCAGTGCTGGCAATTACTTTGCAAGGGTTAAGTCTGGAAGTGGTCGGCACCTTGGCCATTCAACGGGAGAGAGCAGCCCTGCGCCGGACCTTGGAACAGTATGTGGCTGCACCAATTGTCAATGAGATTCTCAGTCAACCAGATTCCTATCGTCAGCTATTGCAGGGGAAGAAGGTGCGGGCGGCAGTGCTATTTTGTGATGTCAGGCAGTTTACCCATCTATGCAGTCAAATGCCCCCTGAGCAGCTAATTCAGCAGCTAAATACCTACCTATCGGAAATGGTGGAGGCAGTCTTGGCGGTGCAAGGCACTGTGGATAAGTTTATCGGTGATGAAATCATGGCAGAATTTGGCACACCTATTTCCCAAGGGGCAGCCGCAGATGCACTCAATAGTGTGAAAGCAGCATTGGCGATGCGTCAGCGCTTGGTTGAATTACGGCGAGTTTGGCAAGAGCAAGGCAAGCCCCTATTTTTTCATGGTATTGGCATTGACTATGGGGCGATTACGGTGGGTAATATTGGTTCACCTAAACGCCTAGAATATGCCGCGATCGGAGATACTGTGAATTTGGCCAGTCGAGTGCAAGGCATGACCAAAACCCTGGGAGTGGATATTTTGATCACAGGCGCAGTCTATGAATTGGTCAAAGATCAGGTGGAAGTGGTGTGTATGGGCGAACAGTGGATTAGGGGAAGATCTGAGCCGGTCACCCTCTATGGGTTAGTGGAATTGCAGGGCAATAGTGATAGACTCTTTCAAGAAATTTCCGCTCAATTGTCAGCCTACTTAAATACCTAGCCATGGACTTTCAGCTTGATCTAGCCAGTAAACTCAGCCCAGAACAACAGCTAGTAAATCAGTTGTTGGTGTTCCAAGAACTGGGAATGCTCGATCAGGCAAGTCAGTTACCCACTCCCGCTAGTTTGGCAGCAAAATTGGGATTAGAGCAGGGACAAGTCGAGGCTGCCTATCAGGCATGGCAACAGCAGGGCTTAACTAGGTTTTTGGCGCCAATCGTGCAACAGGCATTTCAAGCAGGTTACAGCAAAACCCAACTGGATCAAGCGATCGCGCAAATTTGGCAAGATTTAACTGAGACCTAGTATGACCGAGATCTTGGTAACTGGAGGGGCAGGATACATTGGCAGTCATGGGGTGTTGGCGCTGCTGGAAAGTGGTTATAGGGTAGTAGTGTTAGACAACTTGGTGTATGGGCATTTGGACTTGGTGGATAAGCTCGCCCAGTTGCCTGGGTATCAAGGTCGATTACAGTTTATCCAAGGAGATGTGAGCGATCGCGCCCTCCTAGACCAAATTTTTACTCGGCATCAGATCAGAGCGGTGCTGCATTTTGCTGCCTACGCCTATGTGGGGGAGTCGGTGCAGAATCCGGCTAAATACTATCGCAATAATGTGTTCGGTACCCTGACTTTGCTGGAGGCGATGGTGGTAGCCCAGGTCAAAGCTTTAGTATTTTCTTCTACCTGTGCCACCTACGGCTTGCCTCAACATTTGCCAATCACGGAAAGCCATCCCCAGCACCCAATCAATCCCTATGGTCGTTCCAAGTTAATGGTGGAGCAGATTTTAGAAGATTTTGACCAAGCCTACGGGTTGCGATCGGTGCGGTTTCGCTACTTTAATGCGGCGGGGGCTGATCCATTGGCTAGGTTGGGGGAAGATCATAGTCCTGAAACCCATTTGCTACCCTTGATCTTATTTACAGCCCTGGGCAAGCGCCCTGCTGTCGCGATTTTTGGCAGTGATTATCCCACTCCTGATCGCACCTGTGTACGGGACTACATTCATGTCACCGATTTAGCGGCTGCCCATGTGCTGGGGCTAGAATATTTGCTGACCAAGGGGGAGAGTGATGTGTTTAATTTGGGTAATGGTCAAGGCTTTTCCGTGCGTCAGGTGATTGAGCGGGCGATCGCGATTACAGGTAGACCAATTCCAGTGATTGAGTCACCGCGCCGACCTGGTGATCCCGATACCCTAGTGGGAAGTAGTGCCAAGGCGAGAAATATTCTGGGCTGGCAACCCCGCTACGAAGATCTAGATTTAATCCTGCACCATGCTTGGCAATGGCATCAGCTTAGGCATGGAAGTTAGATCGTAAATTTGACCGATAATCGCCGAAAAGGATTAAAATTTAACCGTGATCAATCAAATTTAAGCTCGGTTATGTCTACTCTTACTGCTAGATTGATTAATCCCCTAGTCAATCAATTCCTTGCTTTTCCCCCTCTGGCCAACTGGGCAAAGCACCAAGCCCGTACCATGATGATTGAGCGGGCGGAGTCGATTGGGGTACCTTGGCGAGCCATGGTCGCAGAGTTACGCCGCCAAGACCTAGAGCCTGAATTAGCGAAGGTGCAGAATCCAGATATCCAATACCCTGGCTATTACCTCACCTCCTTCCATGCCTATGCTGAGGGTAATTTGGGTTGGGAGCCAGCGACTGAAGTGGAAGTTGCCGCCTACGCGGTGCATTCCCGCATTTTTGCTGAAACCCATAAAAATGGCGATGCCAAGTTGCGCCAGAGTTTTCACCAGGTATTGCAATCCCATTTGACTGAAGTGCCCCAAGGGATTTTGGATTTGGGCTGTAGCGTGGGCATGAGCACTTTTGCCTTGCAGGATCTTTACCCTGAAGCTGAGATCATTGGTTTAGATCTATCTCCCTATTTTTTAGCGATCGCCAACTACAACACTCGCTCTTTTCCTCAACGTCAGCAGATTCAGTGGCTGCATGCAGCGGCTGAAGCGGTTCCTTTACCTGATCAGAGCCTAGATTTAATTACCTTGAGCCTAGTATGCCATGAGTTGCCCCAGGCCGCCACTATCCAGATCTTGCAAGAATGTCGTCGCCTGTTAAAGCCCCAAGGCTGCTTGGCGATTATGGACATGAACCCACAGTCGGAAGTCTACGCTAAGATGCCACCCTACATTCTCACTTTGCTGAAGAGTACAGAACCCTACTTAGATCAATATTTTCAGTTAGATTTTGCAGCCGTGCTGCCGCAACAGGGATTTACCCAAATATCTATTACCCCTAGCACTCCCCGCCATCGGGTGATTGTTGCTATTTAATTTGTCCTAATTTTTTGGTGTCCTATGCCTGATCAAATCCCTGAGCAACCTATCAATCTCAAACATCTCTCTAGTATCTCTGATGCTGATCGTGAGTTTGAGCGAGACCTATTGGAAGTCTATCTAGAAGATAGCTACAGTCATTTGGAGTTAGCCAGACAAGCGATCGCGGCAAAGGAGAGCAATGGGTTAGGACGGGAGGCGCACCACCTCAAGGGTGCCAGTGGCAATGTTGGAGCGGATACCATGCAAGCTTTGTCCAAGGAGCTAGAACTAGCGGGCAAAACTGGTAACTGGGCAGCGGCGCTTGAGTTAATACCTCAATTAGAGCAGGGGCTATCAGAGGTGGCAAAGTTTTTAGCTAGTCACTACTCAGGCTAGGAGAGAGATAAAACCCCATAATCGGAGCGCAGTTGAAATCAGAGCCTGTAACCTCCCTTCCCTACTGGGGAAAGTTCAGCCAAAAAAGCTTGAGTGCTAACCTGGGGATCAGATGCGGTCATTAGCGATCGCACTACAGCTACTCTAGTAACTCCAGCGGCTAACACCTGGGATAGATTTTCTAGATCAATGCCGCCGATCGCGAACCAAGGTAGATTGGTGTGAGTAGCAACATACTCCAGATAGCTAAAGCCAGCCGCAGCTTTGCCTGGTTTGGTGGGAGTAGCATAAACTGGCCCAGCCCCAAGGTAATCTACCTGGGCAGCCAAAGCAATTTCTAACTCACCTGGGGAAGTAGTAGACATGCCGATAATCTTCTCGTCTCCGAGGAGCGATCGCGCTGTTGCCACCGGCAGATCAGTTTGCCCCAAATGGATCCCGTCCGCACCCACAGCTAGGGCAATATCTGGGCGATCGTTGACTAAAAACAGCGCCCCATAACGATGGCAGAGTTGACAGAGGGCTAGGGAATTGGCAAATCTTTGGCGATCAGTGCCCTCTTTTTGGCGGTATTGCACCAAAGTTAGTCCTCCTTGCAGACAGGCTTCGGTAATCTCCAATAGGCGATCGCTAGGGGAAGTAACTAGATAGAGTTGGGCGGCTGCTAGTTTTTGGTGGCGAGTTGATTTAGTCAACAATTGAGTTTCCAAAATATAGACCTGATAGCGTAGCTGCTTTGCCCCTTCTGCCATAGGGCTAGATTCTAGCAACTTAGCATATTCTTCAATTACACGGAGAGCTTCCTGGACACGACTGAGATTTACCCGCAACAGACTGGCAATATCTGGACGACTTTGTTCTTGAGGGTGACTTAAACTAGTACCAGGGTCATGGGCTGTATCACGGGCTTGGCGAAAGGTATCCCTATGCCATTCTCCTAACTGCTGGCGGATTTGCTTACAGGTGTGAGCCAGACTTTGATCATGGAGTCCTAAGCGACACCACTCCTCTAGTACCCGTACTCCTTCGCGGGCGCGGTCAAGATTAGCATCCAAAATGCGATATATGGGATTTGGATTTATTCGATTCATCTGCTATTTTGATCAAGATGGAAATAGATTAACTCAATATTTACATTCCACATGAGCTACCACCAAGCTTTAGCATTTACTACTGTAGCGATCGCAGTCTCAATTACAGGAGTGCTGCCCAGTTTTGGTCAAGTACCCAAAAATCCAGTAGTAATTTATGTGAATCCTAATGGCGGGAGTGATCTAAAAGGGAATGGCAGTATTCAAGCGCCTCTCCAAACTATTACCAAAGCGATCGCTCGGCTGGCCAATAGACCTGGCATGATTCAACTAACCGCCGGCACCTATGGCAATGGGGAAATTTTTCCCTTACGTTTGCCCCAGGGAGTGATTTTACGGGGTGATGAAACCAGCAAAGGGGCAGCCACAATCATTCAAGGCGGTGGCAACCATAGCTCTGAGTATTTACCGAAACTGCATGTAGCGGTGTTGGCGAGCGATCGGGCTGAATTGCGAGGTGTCACCATCACCAACCCTGAAGGCTATGGTATTTGGGCAGAGAACCAAAGCCCTCTGATTATCAATAGCCGCCTGATTAACAATGGGCAAGAAGCCATAACCATTCTCGGCAACTCCCAAGCCGTAGTTAGAACTAGTTATATCCTCAACAATCGTCATGCGGGGATCGCGATCGCTGGCAACGCCCAACCAACCCTAGAGGGCAATATCATTCAAGGCTCTAACGTAGGGATCGATGTGCGCCAAAGGGCAAAACCCAAAATTCAGCAAAATCAAATTCAGCAAAATCAAGCAGGCATTTTTGCTCAGGCTAGCTCTCGCCCCTGGTTGCGCCAAAATCAAATCAGCCAAAACCGCCAACAGGGATTACTGGTATTGGGCGATGCCTTACCTGACTTGGGGGTGAGTGGTCAAAATATTCTAATTAACAATCTTGGCATCGATATTCAAGTATTGGGGGCACAATCCTTGCAACTTCAAGGTAATCAATTTGGTCGCGCCAAAGTCCAGGGACAACTGATTACTGCAGCTAAAAATACCCAAGCTCCTAGCCCTCTCCCATCTGAGACTGAAATTCCTAGCCCTCCGACCATAAGTCCTCCTAGGCTTCAAGCCCAAGCTCCTAGCTCTCCGCCCGCAAGCTCTCCTAGATTCCAAGCCCAAGCTCCTAGCCCTGACCCGATTCCGCGATCGCCCCTGGTGAGAATTGCACCCGAATACCCCGCTCAACCTCCCACCCCCAGCGCCCAGATCGACTATAGCTTACCGCCTGTAGCACTCACTCCTCCACCTGGAGCTATGGTTAATCGTCCAATTGTTCTAGCGCCGCCCGCCCGCCCCATTACTGCGTCTGGTATTCCCCCCCGATATCGCGTAGTCGTACCAGGAGAACTTCAAATTGAACAGATCAGGCAGCGTTTTCCCCAAGCCTTTACCTCTCGCCATGGTAATCGAGTAGTAATTCAAGTAGGTGCTTTTGGCGATCGCCGCTTAGCTAACAGCCTAGTGCAAGATCTCTCCCAGGCTGGATTCAGCGCCCTGATTGAGGCTGTGCAGTGATGGGGATGAAATTCTAGCATTCAGTCTAGTTTATGGACAGAACTTTACACATCTGAAACGGGAATTGCAAACTTAATTTACAGGTTGTGAAGTTAGCTTTACCCCCGTCACCATCGCACTATATGATCACGGCTTAGGCTAGTTAGCCGTTTTTTATCTATAGAGAAGGTATTCCCTATGCAAAGATTTCTCGCTCTCATTTTAGTATTTGGACTCTGGATCTGCACTGCTCCAGCAGCATGGGCAGACTTCAACTTCGACACCCTTACTCCCTGCGGTCAGAATCCTGCTTTTGAGCAACAAATTCAATCTCAAATTGATAGCTACGAAGGCCGGTTAGCTAATTTTGCCCCTGGTAGCGCTCCTGCCACCTACCTGCAAACCAAAATTGAATCTGCTAAAGCTCGCTACCAAAAGTATGCTAACTCCAGCCTGCTCTGCGGCGAAGATGGTCTACCCCATTTAATTTCCGATGGTCGTCTGGATCATGCCAGTGAGTTTTTGATTCCTAGTCTGTTGTTCCTCTACATTGCTGGCTGGATCGGCTGGGTCGGTCGCGACTATATTCGCGCAGTGCGTGGGGCTGATGCTACTAGTAAGGAAACTGTAATTGATGTGCCGCTAGCCTTGCGGTTTATGCTCTTGGGCTTTGCCTGGCCTTTAGCCGCTTTGAAAGAATGGCAATCGGGAGAACTAATAGCTGCTGATGCTGAAGTAACTGTATCGCCTCGTTAGTAGGTGCTATATACCCCTGAAATCATTTTTCCCCTCAAACCCATAACGGGGGCAAAGCCCCCAGCCCTTACCATTTTTTATATTTTGGATTAAAACCTATGCAAGACCTTCAAAAATATCTATCTTCCGCTCCCGTGTTAGCTTCAGTCTGGATGCTAGTAATTGCAGGAATTCTGATTGAATTTAATCGCTTTGTCCCTGATGCCCTTGCCTTTCCTTTATAAACAGCACTTACCCAGTCTGGTTTGTGTAACACTCCCCATTTATAGCCACGGTTCTAGATCACATTTAGGTATGGTCATTTTAGATAAATTTGAGATGGCTTTTCCCTTAGCCCATAACTAATCTTGTAGGGGGTTCACCAAATCTTCGGATTTATCGGAGGCTGGGGCACAAACCCAGTTGAGAGCTACCCCCTCAACTTCCTTCCCTACTGATGTTGTAGCTTACAATTTACCAAGGCGATCACTAACTTAGATCTCCCCACTCATCTAAACTAGCAAATCGCTCAGGCACTACGCACATGGCAGCTTGATTTAGGCTGAGTATCCTTTCGGCTTGGCTAAACGCATTCACCTGATACACCATCTCACTGGCAGGCTCTAGGGCAGTGAGCCAGCCACTTTTGAGGTGATATCCACCCGTATCAATGTCAATCCAGCCCTTGCCGATCGCCACCTGTCCACTAGCTATTCCTGGCAAAACAAAGGTAATAGTGTGACCGCTGATGATCGTTTTATCAGGGAAAAATGGCTGGTGAGAGTTGTGAAATGGAGTGCGAATCCAGCAAAATTCGGTAGCGGTTTGCTGATTGAGCGGCTTTTGGGGATCAACACCGGCATGCACTAGCCAAATGTCCCCCAGATCAAGATAGAGGGGTAGCTTACGCATCCATTCCAGGTGACGACTGGGAATGCCCTTGTCCCCATAGCTATCTAGGGTTTTGATGCCGCCATTGGCTAGCCACCCTTGACGAATTAGGGGATGTTGGGTGGGGTTGTGGGATTCTACACACATTTGTTCATGGTTACCCTTGAGGCAGGCAGTGGCATAGCGCATTACCCAAGAGACCACTTCTGCACTTTTGGCACCGCGATCAATCAAGTCTCCCAGAAAATAAAAGCGATCACCCCTTTGCGGAGAGATTAAGTCGATCAATTGCATTAAGCCGTCAAATTGACCGTGAATATCGCCAAAAATAAACCGCCGCAAATTTTTACCCGACTATTACAAAACTTGTAGTGATCTAAGCTTAGCCAATCTGGGGATACTTTAGAGCAGTTATAGTTAGAGCAAAGGCGGACTTTATACCCAGATAGCTCAAATTTATGCTGTTCAACTTAGATGTTCTGTTTGGTCGCAGTTCGATCATGCCTCCTGAATGGTGGGCAGATTTTTTGGCTGAGTGGAATCACCTGATCTATTGGCGGGTGCGAGCAGTGGCTTGGCTGACATTCCTCTATCCTCTAATTGCGGTTCCATTAATGAACTCTGGTAGATTGAAGATCGATCACCCCAGATTTGAGCAAGCTCCTCTGTTTTTAACCGCTTTACTCCTCTGTATTGCGGTGCTTTCTGCATATATTTTATTTCTACCGCGCCATTCCCAGCCGAATTTTGCCAGAAGCATCCGCCGAGCAATTAATTTTTATCTAGTTACAATCGTGTTTCTGCTGACGGGGATATTTATGGCGATCTGGATAGCCACTGGCCTAAATGCCCCTTATTTAATTTATATATTTGTATACGCCGTGCTGTTCTATCGTCCCAGTCGGCGTAGCTTTCTGCTCTATGTGGTCAACTTTTGCGGCTACATTGCCATCATCTCTATGTTTGGGCAAGATATACCCACCTCCCACCTTGCTACTGCCTACATCTCCGGCATTCTGGCAACTATCTTAGCCTTGATAGTTGCTAACTCCCTTTTTGATGCCAAGGTGAAAAATTTTGTCAATCGCCGCCAAATTGAGCAGCAGGCAGAGGCTTTGCAAATTGCTAATGCGCGCTTGAGTTTACTTGCCAACCTAGATGGGCTGACCCAGATTGCTAACCGCCGTCAGTTTGATACATATTTGGCTCAGCAATGGCAGCAACTCAATCGCTCTGGAACTTACTTGAGTTTGCTAATCTGCGATGTCGATCACTTTAAGTTATTTAATGATACCTACGGACACCAAGCTGGGGATGAGTGCCTCAAACAGGTAGCGATCGCGATTAATCAAGCGGTAGAACGGGACGGGGACTTGGCTGCACGCTATGGGGGAGAAGAATTTGGGGTGATTTTGCCCAATACGCCCAAGGAAGGAGCGATCGCGATCGCTGCTAAAATCTGCACCCAGGTGAGAGAACTTAACATCCCCCATACTGGCTCTAGCCATGGTCAAGTAACCATTAGTATTGGGGTTGCCAGTATCATTCCTAGTTCTAGATTTGAGCCCACCCAATTGGTCGCCACCGCCGATGATGCCCTCTACTGTGCCAAGCATCATGGTCGCAACCGCCATCTTTATCATGAACTAGACCCAGAGCTATTGAATCAAGGCTCAAATGGGAAATCGCGGCTGCCAGTAGTTTAGCCAAGCTTGCCAAGCTGTTTTCAGATCAAGCTGAGCGCCCTGGGAAGCAGAGATCACTACCCATAGGCAGCGCTTGTCTCTGAGATCCGACAAACCCAAGCCATAACTAGCAAACTGCCCCAGACTAAAATCATGGCGGTTGCGATTAGCCAAAAATTGTTTACTGGTGACTGTGGGTTCGCCCTTGGGATTAATGCAGCTAGATAGGTACTGGCGCTGATTTTGCTCAAACTTGACATAGAATCCCTGGCCTGGCAATTGACTGGGCTTGAGTTGTTTGAGGTTAAATCCATAGACCTCAGCCAACATAGTTGCTAATTCACTATTGGCTAACTCGTAGATATAGTAAGTGTCGATTTCTAAAGCACATGGCTGAGAAGGATTTGTGGTATTTTGGCGATCACTCAAGCAACTTGGTGATCTGTACACATAGCGCTGAGCGATCGCAGCTAACTTCGGGGGAGTAGGTAAGGATTCTGTTTTCACCAAACTCCATTTTTCTAATTCTACCTGGGGCGGAAACTCAAACTGGGAGCGCGATCGCGGCAAAAACGAAGCTCCTATCCCTATCAATACTCCTACTAGAGCGATCGCTAAAGTTGGTCTTGGATCATTCTGCGTCATCTAAATCCTCATTCTCGAGAGTTAGTAATTCGGGCTCTTCCTCTTCTGGTAGTTCTGGCTGAGGGCGCAACAGCAGGTATCCCCAGCCTGCAATCACAAAGATGGAAATATTAGAAAAAACCTCTGCCCCTGCTGTGCCATGCCAATAGTCAAAAGCCGCCTTTTGCTGCTCTGCCACCAACACCGCTAATAGTGCCATCCTGCCAGAATTAACCACCAACACGGAGCAGATCGTGCCCACCACCAGCACCAACTGCTTGAAGCTTGGCACCGGAAACACAATCAGAAAAGCAAACACTAAAATTAGCAGGGAAATAATCGTGCTGAAACTGGAACAGCTACTGGCAATCTCGACCGCGCCGCCAGGTAAAAAAATTAAATTGCCCTGGCGGGCCACCTCAAAGCCTAAATAGTGCAGGGTAAAGGCTGCCAGGCGGGCATCGATCAAGGGGATTTTGAGGGCATCACCAATAAAGTCAACTGAGCCGAGGGGCATAGATAAAAACGCACCGGTCATAAACTCCCAGCGATAGGACTTCAGCCCTTGCCAGCCCACTGCCACCAGTAGCAGCCCCGTAAAGGCCACTAGGGGGAAGAAAATACTGATAATTTCTAGGCTGCCGCGCCGGAGCCAAGCCCGCAAAATCATCCAGCCTAGTAACATTAAGCCTGTAACTCTTAACCATCTGGGTACTGCTAGCTCAGGTAGGGGTAAATGACGCTTTTGCCAGAGCAGGTAGAGAATTACGCCCCAGCCCACCAAATTAGTTACGGCCGACTGACCAATGGTAATCTGCTGTTGCCAGATCAAATTTAAGTGAAAGGTAGCGATCGCTGCCCCACAGGCCAATAGCCAGAATCCTGCTCCCCACCGAGTTTGCCAGTCTTGCATATCTTAAGTTAATGAGAAATTTTATCCAGATGCTCTCGCCTCATATCATACTGAGCTTACGCGCGCATACAGCTTAAAGTGCGTAAGTGTCATCATAGTTGATCCCAAACCCAATCCATCCCATATCTGCCAATCACCATGATCAGCTCAGTTGCCTTAAATCTCAGTCAAGAGGATCAGTTAAACCAAGACTTTGTTACCCTCTCCAGTCATGTGCTAGCCCAAGCAGGTAACTATTCCGCAGGTGCCTATGATCTGAGTTCCCTGATGAGTCGGATTGCCCTAGCTGGCAAAATGATCGCCCGTCGCCTTAGCCAAGCAGGGCTGGTAGCGGATACCCTGGGCGTGACTGGGGATACCAATGTGCAGGGTGAAGAAGTGAAAAAGATGGATCTCTATGCCAATCGCGTGTTTATTCGCGCCTTTGAAAAAAGTGGCTTAGTTTGTCGCTTGGTTTCAGAGGAAATGGCAGAGCCTTACTACATTCCCGAAAACTGCCCGATTGGGCGCTATACCCTGCTCTACGACCCAATTGATGGCTCTAGCAATATCGATGCCAACTTGGCAGTGGGTTCAATCTTTGCGGTGCGGCAACAGGTAGGAAATGACGAGGAGGGCAAGGGCGAAGACCTATTACAGCCTGGGCATCAGCAAATTGCTGCTGGCTATATTCTCTACGGCTCTAGTACCATGTTTGTCTACACCATTGGTAAAGGTGTCCATGCCTTCACCCTTGATCCAAGTTTAGGGGAATTTATTCTGTCCCACGAGCATATCCAAATTCCTGCCCATGGCTCTACCTACAGCATCAATGAGGGCAACTTTTGGCAATGGCAAGAAAATCTGCGGGAGTATGTGCGCCATATCCATCGTCAGCCTGGCTATTCGGCTCGCTATTCGGGGGCTTTGGTGGCAGATATCCATCGCATTTTATTTCAGGGTGGTGTGTTTCTCTACCCAGGTACGGTATCCCATCCCGATGGCAAGCTCAGATTATTGTATGAGTCTGCTCCTTTAGCTTTTTTGATCACCCAGGCGGGAGGAAGAGCAATTACGGGGCGGGGTGAGGTATTGGAGGCGATCGCTTCGAGTTTGCATGGTCGTACCCCTCTATTTATTGGCAGTAGGGAAGATGTCGCAGTGGTAGAATCCTTTCTCAATCAAGCATGATCAAGCATGATGTAATTATTATAGGCGGGGGGCTGGCGGGCTCACGGGCAGCAGTTGCGATCGCCTCGGCTCATCCTGAACTAGATGTAGCGGTATTATCTAAAGTCCATCCCATTCGTTCCCACTCAGTTGCTGCCCAAGGCGGGATCGCGGCGGCTCTAGCTAATCTCGATGCCCAAGATCACTGGTTATTCCATGCCTTTGACACGGTTAAAGGCTCAGATTATCTCGCCGATCAAAATGCCGTAGAAATTTTGACCCGTTCTGCCCCAGGGGTAATTATTGATCTGGAGCGTTTGGGCGTGCTGTTTTCGCGGTTTGACAATGGCAAGATTGCCCAGCGTCCCTTTGGCGGTCATTCCCACGGGCGGGCTTGTTATGCCGCCGATAAAACTGGTCATGCGATCCTGCATGAACTGCTCAGTAGCCTGCTGCGCTATCGCACCAAAATCTATCAAGAATGGTACGCCATGGAGCTAATTTGGGCGGATGGAGAGGTAAAGGGAATCGTTGCCCTGGAAATTGAAACTGGTCAAATTGAGGTCTTCTGTGCTAAGGCGATCTTGTTTGCCACCGGCGGTTATGGCAGGGTGTTTAATACTACCTCCAATGATTTTGCTTCTACAGGGGATGGGCTGTGTCTGGCGGCGATCGCGGGTCTACCTTTGCAAGACATGGAGTTTGTCCAGTTTCATCCCACTGGCTTATATCCTGTAGGAGTGCTGATCTCGGAGGCGGTGCGGGGCGAAGGAGCTTATCTACTCAATGATCAGGGCGATCGCTTCATGGCAAATTATCCAATCAGTGCCAGCAAAATGGAGCTTGCGCCCAGGGATATCACCTCCCGCAATATTGCCCAGGAAATTCGTGATGGACGCGGGATCAAAGGCGGTGCCTATGTTCACCTAGATGTGCGGCACTTAGGTAGAGAGCAGATTATCACCAAGATTCCCTTTGCGCGCGAAGAAGGCATGCGGATGTTGGGCATAGACTGTATCGATCAGCCCTTGCCCGTGCGTCCTACGGTGCATTATTCCATGGGCGGGATTCCCACTAATACTGATTGCCAAGTGCTTGATCCCCATAGCCAACCAGTGCCAGGCTTTTTTGCGGCGGGGGAATGTGCCTGTGTGTCGGTACATGGTGCTAATCGATTGGGTGCTAACTCCCTGCTAGAATGTGTGGTGTTTGGCAAGCGAGCGGGTGAAAAAATTGCTGAATATGTGCAGGGAAGGGATTTTCCTCCACTTGACCCAGTTTTCTACCTAGAGCGATCGCGTCACCAGATTCAAACGTTGCTGCATACCCAGGGCAAAACCAGATTATTTGAACTGCGTACCACTCTCCAGGATTTGATGACCGAGCATTGTAGTATTTTTCGCGATCGCACTAGCCTAGAGCAGGGAATAGCCAAAATTCAAGTCCTGAAACAGAGATATCACCAAGACCTGCACCTAGACGATCGGGGACAGATTTTTAACCAGGAACTGATCAACGCCCTCGAACTGCGCAGCCTGATCACAGTTGGCGAAATTATTCTCACCAGCGCCCTCAATCGCCAAGAGAGTCGTGGTGCCCACTACCGCACTGATTACCCTGAGCGCAATGATCCCCAGTATCTACAGCATTCCCTGGGTTTGCTTACTTCCACTGCCCAAGTTGCTACCAGTTTTCGCCCCGTAGATCTAAGTCTAGTAGATCAAGATCCTGGGCGCTTCACTCCCCAAGCCAGGGTGTACTAAGCAGATGGGTTGGCGGTTAAGTTGGGGTCTGATCTGCTTAATTATTTTTGTCCAGGGCAATGCCTATGCTTTATCCAACTCTGCTGCTACCTATCGCCAACAGGGGCTAGACTACCGCTCCCAAGGGGACTTTGATCAAGCGATCACTGCCCTAGAACAAGCTGTGCAACTAGAACCGCAACACCTTAGCGGCTTAGTTTTGCTGGGTTGGACTCAACACCTGGCAGGTAAAGGTACTCAAGCCGCCCAAACCCTCTGGCAGGCTTTATTCCAGCAACCCGCCTTTCCTGAAACCGCTAATGCCCTCGGCATCGTCTACCTGGTGAGAGGGGAACTCAACGCTGCCATCTTGGTGCATGAATGGGCAAAACTGCTGAAACCCAATAACGAAATTGCCCACTATAACCTCAGTCTTAGCTATCAACTGATCGGGCAAATTCCCCTAGCGATCGCCCATGGCAAAATTGCTGCCCAGCTAGAACCCCAGAATCCTCATCCTTTAATTAGTCTGGCTGTTAGCCACTGGCAGGATCAGAACCGCGTAGCCGCGATCGCTGCCTATCAAACCGCGATCAACCTAGATTCACGTTATGGGCAGAGGGAATTCCTCAATCAACTTACTCAAGCAGGTTTTAATTCTAGTCAAATCGCGATCGCGCAGATGATCAGCGATCTAAAACCCTGACTCGAAGCGGGGTGTGGGCTCAAGTTTCCTTTTGCCAATTACCTGATAAAGGGGTTCAGGGATCACAGCTAAAGCCGCCGAGAAATTTTTAACCCATGGGAATCGGTGCCACAGGTATGCAGTAGCCCATAGGTGTCCGCCAGGGGTTTCACTACCGCTAACTGCTTGGCAGTGGGATACCAGGGATCGCAGTGATCATAGCCATAGTAGGTCTCTAGACCATCAATGCCAAAATTCACGGCTGCCGCCACTAAATCTTCGGCACTACGGCGATAACGGGCTGGGTGTGCCAGGATTGCCAATCCTCCCGCCCCATGAATGGCATTGATCACGCTCGTACATTGATAATCTAGCCCGGCAGTAGTATGTCCTTCTAGGTAGGGTTGCATCAACTCATGCTCTGGGTCAAAATCGTAGCCTAAAATATGCACTTCATTAAAGATCAAGCTGGCATTGATCTCCACCCCCACCCAGATTTTAGGGATAGATTGGCTGGGCTGCTCTTGGGTCAACCGATCCAAAATTCGTTTTGCCACCCGATAGCCCTCTACCGTGTGGTGGTCAGTGATCGAAATATGTCCTACTCTAGCGGCGATCGCTTGCTCAACCACCTCTTCAGGCTGCATTCTGCCATCGCTAAAAACCGTGTGAATATGGAAATTGAGGGTGCTAGGACAACTTTTGATCGATACCCCCGCCAAAATTTCGCGCAGGCTTGAACCCAGGACAGGCTGATCCCTAGCTGATGCTACCGTACATTGCAAACCAGACTCAAGAGTAGGTAGAGGACGAACGGGAGAAATTTTTTTAGTCATAAAAATATTGGCTGAATTTCTAGCTCAGTTAGTTAGAACTATTCGCAAGCGCCAAAGATTAAACCCAATCGTTAAATAATCCCAATTTTTCAACCCTTCACTACATCTGGGGTGTGGGGCGAAGCCCATTTCAATTAATTTGTAGTCGAGCCCTAGGGATTTGGCATAACCTAACGGCTAGATGTGGAAAATTTGGTTAAAGGTTGGGTACGCAAAAATAAATAAATTAAAAAATAATTAAAGATGATTTACTCACCAATAGGGCTAGTTATTAATTAAAAGACTAAGTAATTAAAAGACTAAGCATGGTTTGAACAGGGCTTAGAAATTACCTAGCAAGGTTGAGGCATTAAGATTTAGATAAAAAGTAAAACTTACCCGTAAAGCTTAGCCTAGCTCTTCGCCAGTTTGGTTTGACCAATCTAAAAAATAGTCAAGAAAATATAAATTTGTTAATAAAAAACTAAATTGCTTGCTAACGTCTAATTTTAGACTAACACACAAATTTACCTTACGCTCAAACTTCCCCCTGTTTGAGGGGGTGGATGTCAATCCTTTTGTCTTAACCGCGCGATCGCAATTGGTAGCAGAGATAAAAGTGCTAACAAGCCCAGCGCCCCAAATAGCTGCCAGCGTACCTCACCGCCCAAAGTTTGGGCTCCCTCCTGCCCTAGCCAAATGTAGGCAAACGTGCCAGGCACAATCCCGATCGCGGTTGCCAAGCTGTAGGTAGCCAAGGATAAAGAGGTCAGCCCACACAAGTAATTGACCACATTAAACGGAAAAATTGGTGCTAAGCGCAAACTCAGCACAAACCAGAACCCGTTCTGGGCAATCCCTCGATCTAACTTTTCTAAGCGATCGCCTTCGGCAAACTTTTGCATAATCCAATCTCTGGCCACAAATCTGGCTACCCCAAAGGCAGCGATCGCCCCCAAACTCGCCCCTATCCAAGTCCATAGCACCCCTTGCCACAGCCCAAATACTGCCCCTGCCCCTAGGCTTAAGACCGTTGCTGGCATACTCACTACTGTAGCGATCGCGTAGACTAAAACATAGCTCACCACAAAAGCCGCCCCCCACTCTTGCCGCCAGACCTGAAGTTGCATAATCGGCAGTTCGCCAATCCAACTCCGCAACGGTGTAAACACCAACAGTGATAGGAAGGTCAGCATAATTGACAGCCCCACCACTAGCTTTAACCCACTTTTACCCATTCGCGCCTCAACTAACTATTACTTCATCTCATACTATGTTCACCGGTCTAGTTCAAAGCCTTGGCAGCCTCAACTATTACGATCGCCATCACCTCAGCATCCAAGCCCCAGATTTAATTGATCAAATTCACATCGGCGATAGCATTGCCGTCAATGGGGTTTGCCTCACTGCTACTCAGATCCATAGCACTAGCTTTACCGCCGACATTTCTCCTGAAACCCTCAGGCGCACCAACCTTGGTAACTCCCTGCATCTGCCGGTCAACCTTGAATTAGCTCTGCGCCCTAGCGATCGCCTGGGTGGTCATTTTGTCACTGGGCATATAGATGGCGTTGGCAGTTTGGTTGCCAGCAATTTAGCAGGGGAATCCTGGTTGCTAGAGTTCAGTGCCCCAGCTAAAATCGCCAAGTACATCATTACCAAAGGCAGCATTGCCATCAATGGGGTTAGCCTGACGATCGCCAACTGCAATCATACTGGTAGTTGGTTTAGTGCCGCCGTCATTCCTCACACCTACAGTCAGACCAATCTCCAACATTTGCTCCCCTCTGCCCCAGTCAATCTCGAAGCTGACCTGTTGGGTAAATATGTAGAAAAATTCCTGCGATCGCCCCAAATTCCTACCCCAATGTCTCTCACCCAGGAGTTTCTCACCGAACATGGCTGGGTTGACTAGCTATACTTTTCAGCGATCGCCAGCAATTCCTGTTCACCAAAGGGCTTAGTTAAATACTCGGTAGCTCCAGCGCGCCTTGCCTGCACCCGATCTAAGAACTGATCTCGTCCGGTCAGCATCACTATGGGTGTATAGGCAAAAGTGGGAGACTTGCGCAGCATCGTACAAAGCTCATAGCCATTTAGTTCGGGCATTTCAATATCACAAAAGATCAGGCTAGGGCGAAGTTGAAAAATTAAGCTCAAGGCACGGGTAGGGTTAGTAATGCCAGTAATCTGGTAGCCAGCGTGGTGCAGAATATATTCCACTGTTCGACAGACGGTAATGCTGTCATCAATGCAGACAATTCTAATCATCTGCTTGGTCTTAGTTGAGGGACTAGAAGCGATCGGTAAAATTTGGAGAGCACCCTCTTGCCAGGCTTGATGGAGTTGTTGGGTGAGACTGATTAGATCTTGACCACTGCGGCGGCTGAGTTGGCGGAGGCTGTTGATCCCATTGACTTCGATCGCTACATCAGCTAGATCATCCGGCACTAGATCACCAGGATTGCGCCAAGCCAAACATTGGTGGGGTGAGTGAAATTGAGGATAAAACCGGTGCCAGGCTAACCGCTGATGAGTAAGTTGGCTTTCGTATTCACTAAATCTCAAACTGACTAGACGGGGAGATAGGGGGGGAGTAGATTCAAAGTTAAAACTACCCTGACCGAGGGGCATCAAGTCAAACAGCACTTCTAAAATGACTGCCTCCAGAATTTGCTTAGCGATCGCTACCGAAATTAGCTCCTGCTCGAGCAGCATCCAGATCTGGGCGTATTCTGGCAAGTGCTCAGAACTCAAGGGCAGCCTGGGAATTTCCCTAAGTTCAGGCAGGTAATGTGCCAAATAGTCAACCAGACAAGAGCGCGCCCCAGGAGAATCAGTAGCATAGACAATCGCTCCCTGCACCAAAAATAACAGCCACTGCTTGCCCTGGGGAAGCTCGATTACCAATTCACCCGTACTGTTGACAGCTTCAAGCAGCCTGATTAAGCTGCGCGCATCAATTTCTCTCAGGTTTCCTTGCATGGGTCAAACGCCTAGTGTCAGACTCTAGCTTAGCCTGACCTGGAGTCTCTCTGTCAGATCATCCCTGCCTAAAGTGGTAAAGGTTGATCGCCCTTGACCTCAATGGGAAAGCCAGTGTTGCTAGCACGGAGC
>JANRLH010000011.1:0-10691 GCA_033762795.1 Pseudanabaenaceae cyanobacterium bins.68 | reverse complement strand
GATCGCTTCTAGACCACAACCTACGCCACAATAGGGACACAGAGTTTGAATGGAATCGGGCATTGAGGCTCAATTTATTTGGAATTAACTAATTTTTGGTATTTGGCTAATTCTTGCAATGGCTGGCTAGAATCAAACACCTGACCTGAGGGGTTAAAAGTCAGAGTTGGCTGCTGCTTGGGATCATAGCTAACTTCCATCTCATGGGCGACTTGAGCAAATACTTGGAGGTTAAGCAAATCATCGACCATCTGCTCAAAGTGATCAGGAAACTTGATCATGCCCCACCGCACCATTTGAGTGAGAATCCAAATCTGTTCTGACTTGCGAGGGCAATTATCTACCGCAAATAGATTGAAATCCTGAAGATAGAGCGACGTGCCAGTGCCACGGCGGTAGGGACCAGCTAAACCAGGGCGAATATGCAAAGCATCAGTATTTAAGTATTGAGGCTGCGCCAAAATCTGAATCACTTGTTCCCGATTGCTACTACTATGGCAAAACTGGCAAGCTTCAAATAGCGATCGCACCAGAGCTAAATGGGCATTGGGATACTGTTCTGCCCAGGTGGCAGTTACACCCAGCACTTTTTCAGGATGCCCAGCCCAAATCTCCAAATCAGTAGCCACAATTATGCCCAAGTCTTCGTTGACCGCACGGGAAGTCCAGGGTTCGCCGGCACAAAAGCCAATGATATTGCCTGCCTGTAAATTGGAAAGCATTTGCGCTGGCGGAATCGCAATGATTTCTAGATCGGTCTGAGGATCAATGCCAAAACTTACCAACCATTCCCGCAGCAGGAAATTATGCATCGAGGCTGGATGTACCATGGCAAAAGTGGGTAAACTGCCATGATGTGCTTGGGTGCGGCGGCTATCTAGGTATTTCTTCAGACTAGCGCCGTCCTTTACGCCAATATCACACAACTCCTTGCTCAAAGCGATCGCATTGCCGTTACGGGACAGGGTAATGGCAGTTTGAATCCCTACAGGTGGCTTATTGCCTAGTCCCAAACTCAAAGCCAGGGGCATGCCAGTCACCATCTGGGCAGCATCCAGTCTACCTTCTCTAATCCCATCGGCGATCGCATTCCAGCTAGGTTCACGGGATAAACTCACCTCTAGACCATATTTAGCAAATAGCCCTAATTCCGCCGCGATCGCCAATGGAGCGCAGTCAGTAAGGGGAATGAATCCCACACTCAAATTAATCTTCTCAATTTTGCCGCGACTAATCGCCACCAGATTCTCTCGCTGGGACTTGGCTAGTTTGCGTTTCTTCTGAGTATTGAGAAACTCTACCATTTCTCCTCGCATACGGTAATAGCTAGGATGATTAATCACTTCCATCCTTGCCCTTGGTCGGGGTAAATCTACCTGCAAAATCTGACCAATTTGAGCCGCAGGGCCATTAGTCATCATAATCACGCGATCGCTCAACAACAGAGCCTCATCCACATCATGGGTGACCATCACCGCCGAGATTTGGTTTTGGTTGCAGATCCGCATCAGTTGTTCTTGCAGATTCCCACGGGTGAGGGCATCAAGCGCCCCAAACGGCTCGTCTAATAGCAATAATTTAGGCTTGAGTGCCAAAGCCCTGGCAATTCCCACCCGTTGTTTCATTCCTCCTGAAATTTGGCGCGGATATTTATCTGCTGCCGCCCGCAAATTGACTAAATCAATATGCTCTTCCACGATCGCTTCCCGTTCAGACTTAGACAAACGCCGAAATACGCGATTTACCCCTAGGGCAATATTCTGCCGCACAGTTAACCAAGGCAAAAGGGAATGATTCTGAAACACCACCATGCGGTCAGGGCCAGGATCGCGCACCTCTCCTCCCTCTAGCACAATTCCGCCGGCACTGGCCTGATCTAGCCCCGCCAAGATATTTAATAGGGTCGATTTGCCGCAGCCAGAGTGACCGATGATCGAAATAAACTCGCCTCGCTTAATCTCTAAATAGACATCCTGAAGAGCAATGTATTTCCCACCTTCACTAGTGCGAAACACTCGATCCACATGATCAATTTCCACAAAGGGGACTTGTTCAGGTAAAGCGCAACTGGGATAATTCATGGGAAATAAAAATAGATTAAGGAAATAACTTTAGGACTCACGCAAACTTGACTTATACCAATTCTCCCAATCTTCACTACAGATGGGTTGACCTGCCTAAGAATCAGTTTCAACCACGGCAAAACGATGATAAAGAAAATCTAGCGCCCGATTGCGTAAGCCAAAATATCTGGGATCTTCAGCGATCGCTTCTCGATTACGCGGTCTGGCAAACGGCACTTCCATAATCTCGCCAATCGTTGCTTTGGGACCGTTGGTCATCATCACAATCCGATCGCTCAGAAAAATCGCCTCATCAATATCGTGGGTAATCATTAGTACAGTCACTTGAGATTCCCGCCAAATCTTTAATAGCTCTTCCTGCAGCTCCTCACGGGTCAACACATCCAAAGCGCCAAACGGCTCATCTAAAATCAATACTTTGGGGCGAATTGACAAAGCTCGCGCGATCGACACCCGTTGTCGCATTCCCCCTGACATCTGTTTAGGTTTTTTACTAGCAGCTTCCGCCAAGCCCACCATTTCCAAACTCGCCATTGCTAACCCATGCCGTTCTGCTTTAGATTTTTCTGGATGTACAGACTTAATCGCCAAAGCCACATTCTCCAAAGCACTCAGCCAAGGCAGGAGGGAATAATTCTGAAATACCACCATGCGATCAGGGCCAGGCTTAGTAATTACTCGGCTCTCCAAACTCACCTCACCTCTAGTTGGGCGAGTAAAGCCAGACACCATATTGAGCAGGGTGGATTTACCACAACCCGAATGTCCGATGATGCAGATAAACTCACCGCCATAAACCGTGAGATTCACATCTTCCAAAACCGTGTAATCTCCCTGAGCAGTCGGGTAAGACTTACTCACCTGGTCAATAATCAAAAACGGATCGGTTTTCTTAACTTCTCCATTGCTGCTATTAGTGCCCAATGCTTGCATATGCTCTCCCATTTTCGGCAAGTTAATCATCAGTCTGTACCAGAAAAACGCTAATGTAATAGACCAGCTTATCCAGCAACAGACCCACAAAACCTACATAGAAAAGCGCCACAATCATCTCACTATATTTGCTGCTGTTATAGCTATCCCAAATAAAGAAGCCAATTCCTACCCCACCTTTGAGCATCTCTGCTGCCACGATCGCTAGCCAAGACAACCCAATCGCAATCCGTAGACCCGTGAAAATATAGGGCGCTGCCGAAGGAATTAGAATCGTAAAAAAGTACTCAGTGCGAGACAAACGCAACACTCGCGACACATTGCGATAATCCTGAGGCACTTGCTGTACACCCACCGCCGTATTCATCAATACTGGCCACACCGAAGTAATGAAGATCACAAAAATAGCCGATAGCTCTACTGCATCCGTACCCATAGCCTTCAGCCAATCACTGCTCTTAAAAGACTCAAATACCGCCGAAGAAATCGGCAGCCAAGCCAGAGGCGGCACAGTTCTCAATACTTGAAAAATGGGGTCAAATGCTCGGTAGATCACTACATTGGTGCCGATCACAATTCCAGTTGCAATGCCAATTATCACCGAGCCACCATAGCCAACTGCTACCCGTCTCAAACTTGCCCAAATTTGCAAACCCAGCCCTTTGTCGTTACCGCCATTATCAAAGAACGGATCAATGATGAAGTTCCATGCTTCTGTAACCACCTTGGTAGGGGGAGGCAAAGGAGGCGCCTCTCCACTACAGAGAATCTGCCAGATCGAGAACAGAATTAGCAAAGCCAAGGCTGGGGGGAAAATATATTTCGGCGCGCTCTTTAGGGAATCTTGCAGAAATCGCGTCAAAGGTTGGGGTAGAGCAGTAGATGCCATGGTGTCTTCCAGTAGTAAAAGAATAGAAAGTTGATCTCCCAGGTAGATTGAGCCTGGGAGAGAGTTTAGCTAGTTAAGCCTTTTTAATTTTCAAGCCTTTGAGATAAGCAGCAGGGTTAGCGGGATCAAATTTCACCCCATCAAAGAAAGTTTCTACCCCACGGGAAGTAGACTTGGGAATCGCTCCTCCCTGTCCAATAGCTCTTGCTGCCGCTCGCCAAATGTCTTCACGATTCACGGCATCCACCAGTTTCCTGGCATCAGTGTTAGGGGGGAAATAGCCCCACCGCATATCTTCAATCACAAACCACAGATCATGGCTCTTGAAGGGATAGGAAGCACTATTTTTCCAAAACTTCATGGAAATATCTGGGTTGGTCACATTGCGCCCAGTGCCATAGTCAATTTTCCCTTGGATTCTACCCAAGATCTCTGTGGCTGGCACTTTCAACCACTTGTCTGCGCCAATAATTTTACACATTTCACTGTGATTAGCGGGGTTATCGCACCAAATTTGGGCTTCCAAAACTGCCATCGTGATCGCTTGAGCAGCCTTAGGATTCTTCCTTACCCAATCAGCCCGCATAGTGAAAGCCTTCTCTGGGTGATTCTTCCATAGTTCTCCAGTTACCAGAGCCGTATAACCCTGCTTCAGAGCGACCAAACGGGCATTCCAAGGTTCTCCTACACAAAAGGCTTCCATCGTACCACTGCGCATATTTGCTACCATTTGGGGCGGCGGTACCACAATTGTCTCAATATCAGTTTCTGGATTAATTCCATTAGCAGCCAACCAGTATCGCATCCATAGATCATGGGTGCCACCAGGGAAGGTTACTGCACATTTCACTTCCTTCCCACCCGCCTTGGCTTTTGCTACTGCCGCCTTAAACTCAGGAGAGCGCAATCCTACTTTCAAAGCGCTGTATTCATTGGCGATCGAAATAGCTTGACCATTGGTATTCAACCGCGCCAAGATGAACATCGGCACTTTTTTGCCATTCGTAATCGTTCCCTCACTCATCTGATAAGGCATGGGCGACAGAATATGGGCTCCATCAATTCCTCCTCCCTCTGAGCCAGATACTAGATTGTCTCGCACTGCTCCCCAAGAAGCTTGCTTAATCACCTCCACATCTTTCATGCCATGCTTAGCAAAGTAGCCTTTTTCTGAGGCAATGATCAAGGGAGCCGCATCAGTTAAAGGAATAAAGCCCAGCTTAGCCTTAGTGGTTTCTGGCACGATCTTCGCTTGAGCGATCGCTTCACCAATGCCGTGACTAGCAACAGTTCCCAAGGCAGATGCACCAGCAGAAAGAATAAATTGACGACGAGATAGATTAGACATATGAATTTTGAAGAATTAACAATAAAAAGAACAATTAAACCGAAGCTAGTTGTTTTTTGGGAACGGCTCCAAAATGCTGAATCAATAGATTCCCCACTATCTCTCTAAGATCTTCACAAGGAACCTTCTCCAGCACGCATTCACCGAGATGAGCATCTTTGCCCACCTTCCCTCCCATGTAAATATCCACTCCATCCACCACCTTGCCGTTTTTACGGGCTTTGCAGCCAATGAAGCCAATATCTGCTACCTGAGGCTGACCACAGGAATTAGGACAGCCACTCCAATGCAATCGCACTGGGTGAGTGAGGCTTAAATCACTTTCGAGTTGCTGAATCAATTCCAAAGATCGATTCTTGGTTTCCACGATCGCTACTGGACAAAACTGTGCGCCTGTACAGGAAACCAAACCTCTAACCAAGAAAGAAGGAGAAGCGGGAAACCGCTCTAAAATCGGCTCCGCTAGAAGCGAGGGAAGATTCTGATCTGGCACATGGGCAATGATCAAATTCTGCTCCACGGTCAAACGCATCTCTCCACTTCCATAGAATTGGGCAAGGCGGGCAAGTTCCCGCATCTCATGGGCATACATTCTTCCCACCGGAATCTGTAGTCCCACATAGCTGTAACCGGCTTGCTTTTGTCTATGCACTCCAATGTGATCTTGCTTGTGACTGGTGAATAGATCTTGCTCTGCCGCCGCGCTTAAGCTATAGCCTAGGCGATCTTCCAGCATTTGCCGAAATTTCTCTATCCCCCAATCATCAATCAAATACATCAGCCGTGCTTTTTGGCGATTCTCTCGACTGCCGTGATCTCGGAATATTTCCAAGATCCCCCGACAAATTGCCACCACTTGATCGGGCTTAGCCCAGGCATTCAAAGGAACTGCAGCAGCTACTCGCCTGCTAGAAAAGAATCCCCCCACTAGAATATTGAAGCCAAAATCTTCACCTTGAAAAGCAGGTACAAAAGCAATGTCATTAATCTCGGCATGGGTAGCATTATCTCGACTACCGTCGATCGCGATATTGAATTTGCGCGGTAAATTAGTAAATTCGGGATTCCCTTCCCCATGATTGGTAATCATATTTTGCACTGCTAACACTAGATCTCTGGTGTCATAGATCTCATCGGGATCAAGCCCTGCTACTGGGGAACCAGTAATGTTCCGCACATTATCCATTGCCGACTGTACACTGGTAAGACCACAGCCATGGAAATCGCTCAACATCTGCGGCACATCTTCAATTTTAATCCCGCGCATTTGCAGATTCTGCCTGGTAGTAATATCAGCTACCCCATCGCTACCGCACCGCTCCAAGACATTCGCCATCACTAGCATCTGCTCGCTAGTCACTAAGCCATGGGGAATCCGCATCCGCACCATGAATTTACCTGGCGTAGTTTTACGAAAGAAAATTCCTAGCCACTTTAAACGGTGCTGTAGATCATCTTCATCAATCGCTTCCCAACCAATTTGGGCAAAATATTCTATTTCTGCCTTGACCGCCAAGCCGTCTTTCTTCGCTTTGAGGTCTTCTATTTTGTTTGCCATGTCGGTATGCTTCCTTTGGCACCAGTTGAATGCAATGGAATATAACCGCCCTGGATTTTAATTTTCGTATAGGCTATTACAAATTCTTAATGGCTATGCAACTTCAGCATATTTTTAATTAGATAGTTACATTCAGGAATCGTACCAATTCCCCAAATCTTCACTACAGATGGGGTGTGGGGCTAATGGTTTCGCCTAGGTTCCGTACGCGCCCCACTTGAGATCAGAGTCCTCAAAGTCTATTCTTACAACACTTCCTAAATCAGAGTGTGTAAGTCCTGAAGTTATCATCCCCAAGGATTGGTGAGACTGGGTAAGCCCCTAAAAAGGTTGGACAATATTCAAATTAGCAATGCCGCTACCTTGCACTACGGCCACAAGGTTACCCCCCAAAGATAGAGTTCTGCCAGATCCCAGGGGATTAGCCACGGCATCAAGATCCAGAGTTGCTTGCCCTCGCTGAATCACATCACCTGCTTCAAAATCGCGAATCACTGCATAGCCGCTACCGATGGAGTAGAAAGTGGCAGTTACATCGCCCAAGATAAATCTATCTTCGCCTAAGCCGCCCACCAGAATATCAATTTCCGCAGTGTTAGCCAGACGTGAGCCAATCAGGGTATCGTTGCCAATGTTGCCCAGCAAGGTATCGCTACCTAGACCGCCCATAATGCTGTCGTTGCCAAAACCGCCATCAATGCTGTCATTGCCAGCTAAACCATCAATAATGTCTTCACCGGCAAATGCAGCGATCGTGTCATTACTACCTTCACCTAGCTGATCACCAAAAATCAATTCACTGGAGTTAGATCCAAGGATCAACAGACCACCATTAACAGTGACTCGTACATTAATTGGCGAACCAGTGAGGGTAGCTTCAAAAGCACCGCGATCATCAGTGATGGCAGCAGGGCGAATACTGCCTCTTTGATCATTAGTAAGGGCTGTATTGCCAGAATTAATGGCAGGGCTGTTAGCAGCCAGGGCATGGGTCTTGGTTACACCGCCGTAGTTGCCGAGGGGCAGTAGTTGAGGATTGGTATTGAGAAGGTTATTGGCACCAGTGAGTACACTATTGTCGCTAATCAGGTTAAAGTCACCATTGACAATTCTGGTACCGTTGCCGCCAGTTGCCAGTTGTAGGGTAGAGCCACCAGTATTGTTGGCCACAATTGAGTTGTTCAGAGTAGTGGTAGCCGTAAAGCCAGCATCTGCGAAGGTATAAACGCCTGGAGGTCTGGTGGCATCGCCGTTAGGCGCAATTGAGTTATTAGCGATCGTGCTGCTATTGATCACCAGGTTAGAGTTGGCTTGACCTACGGCACGAGCAACATTGAGAATTACTTCAGAATTTTGGGCACCTGTAGAAGTGTTCTCACTTACAGTAGTGTTGTTCAACACTGCGCTGGCAGTGTTCTGAACTTGAAGTGCTCCCGCCTGGGGCGCAGTATTGTTGCTGATTGTGCTGGTGTTGACTGTGAGATTAGCTTGGCTAGCTAGTAGCCCGCCTGCAAAGGTATTGGCACTGTTATTATCAATGGTGCTTTGGTTGATAACTAGAGTAGAGCCAGTGCCGCTAGCGATGCCACCACCTGCTGTTGTAGCAGTATTGCCAATAACATTCAGCCTAGTAGCGGTGAGATTGCCAAAGTTGAGGATACCGCCGCCAAGCCCATTAAAACCAATGGTATTGTCGCCCAGGCTATTACCGCTGATAATCGATAAGTCATTAAGGAAGACAGTAGTACCCCCTGCAACCGCAAATACGCGGCTAGAGTTGCTACCGCTCACAGTAATCTGACGATTTTCGCCATCAATGGTGAGGCCTTTATTTAAAACCAGTTGCCCCAGGGTGAGGTTAATTGTACCAGCGGCGATCGCACTGGAGAAAACCACCGTATCACCAGCAGCAGCATCCCTAACCGCCTCCCGTAGAGATGTAAAACCATTAGGATTATTAACTGGATCGAGTTCGTCAGCGAGCGTTGTTACTGTTAAGGTAGCCATCCTATCCTCCTCTAAGCTTAGACAAAATATATACAGATAGGCGTAAAGTAGCAAGTTTTCCTAGACATAGCAATCCATATTTTGGCAGATTTAGCCCTGAGAATCAGCAGATTTAGTGAGCCGAGCCGTTGCCGTGATATTTGTCAGTGTCATAAAAACCATTGCGAGTGCCAAAAAACAGACAGCTAATGATAAACAGCCCTGTGAGGGCAATGAGTAAAGTCTTGAAATCGATTAAGCTTTCCATGGGTTTGTAATTGCAATTTACGCTAAATTAGATTTTAAGGTACCACCCAAGAGCAAGCCAAGTTTATAAGCTTATTTACTTAATTAACGGCTACCCAATCCCCAATTAACTATCTGTACCAAAGGTGCGATCGCCCGCATCCCCCAAACCAGGCAAAATCCAGCCTTGAGCACTTACTTCTGGATCAATCATGGCGGAGTAAATTTGAATTTGGGGGTAGCTCTGTCCGATTTTTTGCAGCGCTGGTGGAGCACAAATAATATTCAGCACCCGAATACAGTTTGGGTCTGCACCCTTGGCAACTATCAGATCTAAGGCTTGAATTATGGAACCACCAGTCGCCATCATCGGCTCTAGGATCAAAACCTGAGTATTAGGATTAAGCTGGTGGGGTAGCCGATCTAAATAACAACTGGGCTGAAGAGTTGCTTCATCCCTAACTAGACCAAGATGATAAATCTTCGCTCCAGGCAGAATAGTCAAACAATTTTCTAACATCCCTAACCCTGCTCGCAAAATCGGCACGATCGCTAGATCAATCCCTGGATTAATTACTTGCCCTTCTACCGATTGCGTTAAAGGAGTTTCCACCATCACCGCCTGGGTAGGCAACCAATCTCGGATAGCCTCATAGGTAAGCCATCTACTCATTTCAGCGATCGCTGTCCGAAAAAGTGGGGTAGGGGTGTAGCGATCGCGTGCCACGGTCAACCAATGGCGAATTAAGGGGTGATCCTTCACATAGACTTTTAATTGCATTGCCATTTTTTGTCTGTTTTTGTTTATGAGGATTTCACGTTAGCAGGATTTAAGCATTTTGCCTCAAAGGCTGCTGCTTCAAAACCAGGAATTACCTAATCTGATTTTGGCAGTGGGGAAAAAAGAATTGTGAGGGCGTAGCCGAATTTATAGCTAAGCATCAGCCCAAAAAATAAAGAGCTACCAATCTTAATAGACTAGTAGCCCCAAATCATTCTAGTGCAGAAATCTAGCTAGGCAAAAAACTAGGCAAACGGATTAGGTAATTGGATAAAGTTGCCAGCGCCAAGAGACCCAGCCGAGGTATTAGATACTCTAGCTAAAATTTCACCTGTGAGGGTGAGGGAAATCAAAGTATCTGTCCCACCAGGTTGAATCGAAATATCTTGGAACTTGATGCCATCAGCCAGTGCAAACAGGTCAGTGCCAGGCTCGAAATCAGTGACCGTATCCAGACCGCTAGAGTTACGCAAGATAAATACATCTGAACCGAAGCCGCCAGTCAGGGTATCTACGCCCAAGTCACCAGTGAGCGTATCATTGCCAGATCCCCCAATCACAATGTCATCACCCTGACCGCCATAGAGGAAGTCATTACCGGCATCCCCGTTGAGGGTGTCATTGCCCCGATTGCCAAATAATAGGTCAGTGCCATTGCCACCGCTGATTAGGTCTTGATCTGCCCCACCAAAGAGGCTGTCATTGCCCCCTCGCCCAGAAATGGTGTCGTTACCTTGGTTGGCATATTGCAGATCAGCATTGTCAGTTAGATCTAGGAAATCGGCATCAGGTGTGCCAACTCTGGGAGTAGGAGGAATTTCAAAGAAGGGGCTGAAGCTTTGCTCGTCATTGTCAATGATGGTGAT
>JANRLH010000010.1:0-5117 GCA_033762795.1 Pseudanabaenaceae cyanobacterium bins.68 | reverse complement strand
CCTCAGCAGAAGCCAAGTAATGCAATTACAATTTCACCCCATTTTTTAACAACTTCTACTTCTTCTTGCTCATGCGTAATGTAAGCTTCCCATCTAAAGGCATCAGCTAGAAGTAGTCCATTAATTTCCCTAGCTTTTGCCTCAGCCAAGCGCACGCATCAGAATCTAGCTGCAAGTCAAGGCTAATTCTTTGCTGAGTCCACTTATCTTGTTTGCTTTTGGGTTTGGGTGGCAAAATTGTTCTCAAAGCCCTAAGCCTAAGATTTGCCTCATTTATTGATTTATCTATACGCTCATGATGGCGCAACATGGTGTCAACCATTGACTCTGTGCCTATTTTTTGGACTAGATTTTGGCTTAATTTTACCCCTAATTTCGACTAATTTGGTCTAATTGCCCACGATCGCGTCCGATCGCCATACCCAAACTAAAAACCCTCAAAGCTCACTCATAGCAAGTAATTGAGGGTAAATATAGAGTATATGCGGAACGGGGGACTCGAACCCCCAAGCCTTGCGGCACATGTACCTGAAACATGCGCGTCTACCAATTCCGCCAGATCCGCATTTAGGATTTAACTATATCAAATAAACAGCCAAAATTGGTTGATTTTTTCAGCCTATACCTTGATCTTGACTAATCACCCAGGGGAGGGGTGATGATTGCCACAAGTTTAAGAAAAAGCAACTATAATGATGAGGCCTCTCGATGACGTGCGTGACTACCAATAATGTTTGTTGATCTATAAGCGTTTTTGAGGATTTGCTCATTGAGTGGCCAGCAGTAGACTGAACTTAGATTCAGAAACTTTTAAGGCCACCAGAACATTTCCACCTGGATTTTCCGGGGTCAAGAACTGCGGTAAAACGGCGTTGTGGAGGGGTTTTTTGTTTAAAACTTTAAAGCCCATGGTTGCGACTTTTCCTAGTCTTGGCAATAAATTAACTCAACTTGAATTTGCCCGCCGCCGCGCAGCTTTTGGCGATCGCATAGGTAATGGGATGGCGGTGTTTGCTAGCGCGCCAGTGGCTGTGAATCATAATGATGTGGAGTATCTCTACCGTCAGGATAGTGATTTTTATTATTTGACCGGGTTTAATGAGCCAGAGGCGATCGCGGTTTTGATTCCTGGTCACACTCAGCATCAATATATTCTGTTTGTTCGCCCCCGAGATTTAGAAGCAGAGACCTGGACAGGCCCCAGAGCCGGAGTGGAAGGGGCAGTAGCAGACTATGGTGCTGATGTAGCTTATCCCATCAGTGAGTTTAGTGAGCGGATGTTGCCCTACCTTAAGCAAGCCAACTCCCTTTACTATTCCTTGGGAAATAACCAAAGTGTAAACCAGCAAGTGCTGGATTTGTGGCAAAGGTTCATGGCTAGCTATCCCCGCCATGGCATGGGGGTAATGACACTTACTGATGCAAAGATTGCGCTAGCCCAGCTTAGGGTGATCAAGTCAACAGCAGAACTTGAGCAAATTCGTGCTGCGATCGCGATCTCGGCAGTTGCCCATGAGCAGGTGCGTCAGTTGTGTCAGCCAGGTATGTATGAGTATGAGTTGGCAGCGGAGCTAGAGTTACAGTTTCGGCGAAGAGGTGGAATGGGTTGTGCTTATCCTTCGATTGTGGCAGCGGGAGCTAATGCCTGCATTCTTCACTACGTGGAGAATAATGCCCAAATTCAAGCTGCGGATTTGGTATTGATTGATGCAGGTTGCTGCTATGACTATTACAATGCGGATATTACGCGCACTTTTCCTGCTAATGGGAGGTTTTCACCCGAACAAAAAGCCCTGTATGAAGTTGTGTTGGCAGCCCAAAAGCAAGCGATCGCTGCAGTTAAGCCAGGGAACCCCTACAACGCTCCCCACCAAGCAGCAGTGGAAGTGGTGATCAGAGGCCTGCATGAACTTGGTCTGTTGACAGGTGAGCTTGAAGAGTTATTAGAAGAAGGTCTACAGGAGACTGATGACCCCAAGGTGGAGCAAGCAAAAAGGTTCAAGCAATTTTTTATGCATCGCACCGGACATTACTTGGGCATGGATGTACATGACGTGGGTAACTACAAGATCGAACAGAAATGGTCTAAACTCCAGCCAGGGATGGTAATCACAATTGAGCCAGGTATTTATGTATCTCCGCGTCTACAGGTAAATGATCGTTGGCAAGGAATCGGTATTCGGATTGAGGATGATCTATTGGTTACTGATCGCGGTCATGAGGTATTGACCGCGGCTGTGCCCAAGGAAGTGAATCAGTTAGAGATCTAAACTAACAAGTAACTAAAAGAGGCGATCGCCAATGCTGAACTGGGAATTTCTGCTACAAAAACAAGGAGACAAGTCTTGGCTGCCCCTAGAACCTAGAGGAGCGGTGGTAACTGCAGAAATTTTGGAAGGCTACTATCGAGTCGCAGCGCGATCGCGTCTATCTAATCAGTCCATTACCATTGATACCTGCCACATTTCCCCAGGTGGTGGCCTAGCTGAATCTACTCAAAGCCAGCGCCAAGTCAACGAACAAGGGTTAGTGATGGTGATGACCTATAGACTGCTTACGCCTGGTACTTGGCAAATTAATTGTCGTCAGACGCATACTGTTCTACCTAAGTTACAACTTGAAGTTTTGACAGTGGAAGATCAAGTTCCAGTACCTGATGCTCCTGCACCCCGCCAAGTATTGCTAAGACTAGATCAGTTACAGTTTACTCTGGCAGAACACGCTCCCCTAGAATTGATGGGGGAAGCGGAAATCCTCGGAGAGTTGGAGGTGACACTTAATGATCCTCAAACTATGCGGACTGTGATTAAACAAAAATTTATTTTGGAAGGTGATGTATATCCCTATCAATTCTGCCACTCTCTGACTTTACCTCACCACAGTGGCGTGTTAGTAGGGACAGTGCAGTTGATTTTGCCTCCTAACCTCGACTATGACTTGGGCAACTATCTAAGTTATCAAGCAATCTCAGTTACTTGCCTACCAGCAGTGGCAACTCAAATGCCCGATCCACTGGATCCCGGCGCTGATTATGATCACTCTGATGGCTTTTTCACCAAACTACAACAAATACTACCGGCTCAGCCACACCTAGAGCAGCTATACCAAGAAATCGATCAGCTTTTAACTGCGCCCATGCCTGAGCTATTGCCCCCGCCAGCCTTGAACCCGCTACCGCCAATTGTTTCCCAACTCCCTGTGCATCAAGACCTGCCTTCGCCAAGTATAGCGATCGCCACTGAAGTGGTGGCTGGTTACCCCTGCAAACTGACCATGAGTTATAAAGGAAGCACAAAGCTTGCAGTACGCCTATGGATTAAGGATACCCAAACTCGCCAGATTATTGACGGCCCGCGCTGGTTGTGGGATCTAGAACAGGTAGCTGATCGTTACACAGCAGACACCTTAATAACCTTGCCCCTAGGTATCTTAGAAGCTACTTTTGAGGCAGTCACTGTAGAAGTTGACAGCCAAAGACAGAGCCACAAGACTAAATATAATTGTGAGGTTTTGCCCCCCAACCTAGAAAAACCCGACCTAAGTTGGCTAGAGCTAGGCTTTGAGTCGGTAGCGCAAAAATAGGTGATCTTCCAGGCGATAGCAAGATTTCAGCTTCAGAACCTGTAATGGTGCTAGTTGTTCACCGCTGAGCAGAGTAGCGTTGGTGTCACCTCCTATCAGATGAGGAGAAATAGTCAGGAATAGTTCATCACCATAGGGCAGTAACTGGCGGTTGAGCCTAGCACCTGCTTCACTTAAGAGTCGATCAATGCCAAATTCTTGGTGTAGCAGGGTTAAAACCTGTTTGAGTTCAAGTTGACCAGTTTGGGGGTCAGAACTAACTTGGCGCACTTCTGCTCCCTGGCTGAGGAGTTGAAGTTGATCCTTAGCTAAACCTTGACGGGTAATTACCAAGCGTGGGCCTCCTCGCCAAAAGGGATGATCTAAAGGCAGGTCTCCCGACTGACTGAGGACAATTCCCCAAGGCTGAGCTTGATTAAAATGTTGCGATCGCTCTAAAAGTAGATCTCCCGTTACAGTAGGCACGAATGGATCAATTCTCAAGGTGTTACCACCCACTAACACCCCATCCACCTGCGATCGCAGCTTTCGCATGATTATCCGATCAATTTTGGCACCCAAGCCTGCTAAACCTGCGCCGTTGGTAGTGGTTTTGCCATCTACACTGGCTACCATATTGAACAAAATATAGGGACGAACCCAGCCCCTCTCCTTTACTCCATTCCTGGGCAGAGCTAGCTCTTCAAAGCTGTAGAGCGATTTGGGGTCAATTTCCATAGGGAATTCAGAAAGTGAACAGGGCTAGGTTTAATTCTAAGTCTCAACAGCCCAAAAGTTTCTCACTGCCCATGAACAGCATCTATAGGTAGTCGAGCCAGATGTACAGTACTCAGCACACAACATCAACTATTCAACCGCTCCCCCAACAAATCCAGGCGCAAGACGTGCCCCCCTGTTACCAAATATACTTGAGCAGCGATCGCCCCTAAACAGCGTGTAAGCCTACCCAAGCGATCGCGAAAAATTCTACCGGAAATATACTCAGGCACTACCCCCCACCCCACTTCTTCCGCAACTAGCGTCAGATCTCCATCAAAGCTAGTGGCAACGGTCAAAAACTCTTCCAAACAATCTTGCCAAACCTGATCTGTTTGCTCTAGGCAGTTGGCTACCCAAGTACCAAGGGCATCCACCAAAACATAATGACAGGGATCAACCCGAGCAATAGCATCACTCAGAGCTAATGGCACTTCAACTAAATGCCAACTAGGATCGCGGCGATCACGGTGGAGCTCTAACCTAGCTGACCATTCCAGATCTTGGGGATTTGGTTGTGCCGTAGCAATGTAAATAACTGCTTTACCTGATCGCCTTGCTAAAACCTCCGCCCATTCACTTTTACCAGAACGGCTAGGGCCGATGACCAGGGTGAGCATGATTTCTAAGATTAAGATTCAGTGGATGGGGGGTATTTGGAAATAAATTGGATTTAGGTATTGACAGGAGGGGGTGGGATAGGTATATTGATAAAGCGCCGAAAACGAGGCCAGCGAGCCGAGGACTAAAGCGCTAGCGAGCACAGAACAATGACAAGA
>JANRLH010000009.1:0-20263 GCA_033762795.1 Pseudanabaenaceae cyanobacterium bins.68 | reverse complement strand
AGCGATCGCTTCTGGTGGTAGATTCTCTAAAGTGGGAATAGAATTATACCCGTCAGCAAATAGGCCCCGATATGCTTGGCTAGCTTGATCATCTCCACAACTGAGCAGATAGGCATAGGTATCTAAAAGTTTTCTAGGCTTAGTATTCAGAGTGCTTATAAGATTCTCTAACAGGCTCCTGGTAGCAAGAGCATCTTCTAGGGGATCATTGCCTGCATATTCACTGAGTTTATAATCTTTGTTGAGTTTGTGCGATCGCGCTAAAGGGAAAGCCAGGATCGGCAACTCCAAGGTGTCAATTACTAGCCAAGGTAGCAATATTGGAAATCTTTTGATCAAGTGAAGATAATCAAATCTCCGAAAATTATGCCCACAGATAGATGAGCCTGAATTGCGAAGCAAATTTAAATCTTTTTCAGCAGATTCAACCTGGATAATTTTTTGTTCTTGGGCTGCTGACACTAGACCCAGACAGTGAATTTGGTCTGCTTGATCTACTTCAAGATCAAGGTAAGTATATTGCTCCAGTTTTGAAGTAAATTCCATCAATTGTTAGCGTGCTAATTATTTTGATTTTAAATTATCCTAGATCAAGCTGATCGGAGCGCCAATGTGCAGCGATCGCCCCTGATTGGCTGGGTGAATTTGGGTATTGATGGCTAAACGATAAAAATGATTGAAGCGCGATCGCGCCACCGTTCCAGGTAAAGTATTTGCCCTTTGACGGCTAAAATGAGCTTGAAACCCAGGATTGGCAATGCCTGTATGGGAATCGCGGCTGGGGACTATGCACCTTTGGCAGGGGTTAATCGCTAGAAAATCTACTGAGCCAAGGCGAAAGGAACGAGGGAGTTCTCGCTGTTCGCTAAGTAAAACATCCTCGGCAAAAGCACTCACGCCATCTATTTCCAGGTTGGTACGAAAGCGGCGGCGCACTTCCGCTAATTCTAAATCTGGAAACCAGCTATTAACTAGTTGCAGGGTGGCAGTGCTAATTACAGTGGCGGCGGGGGCGTTCAGATCGTCAGGAAAACCACCTCTAGGATTGTGGATCAGCGCCACCTTAAACCCCAAAACATCGCTAAACCATTGATCGAGAACAAAGCGATCGCTTTCTAGGTGAAATTTCTGGGGTGGGTGGGTGGGGGCAGTTAGTTCTACCAGGCAATTACTCAGATCATAACTAGCGCGAATTTGGTGGATCTGGGCGCAATTTTTGCCATTAATGATTTTTTGCGTTTGATCGACTAGGGCATAGGCGCGATCGCTTCTTAAGGCTCCATTGCTCAGCACTTCTACCTGCTCTAGATTGACTCCATCTAGGGATTTAATTGGAAAGATCCAGATTTGGCTCAAATAAGCAGGTTGCATACTTGGTAGGGCTTTAGGTAAGCTAGATTATAGGCGATCGCTTGAAGTTTGCATGAGAGTTTGCCTATGTCTAACCCTGTTCCTGCCAAACTTCCTGCCAAACTTAAGTGGCAACGGCAGCAAATTTCCCCTTGGTCGCGTCAAGTAGAGGTATTTTATGCCGCCCTCAGTTTTCTGTGCCAACTCTGGTGGGATCAGTTTTGGCGCAATTCCAGTTCAAGTCAGCGACAGCGGCGGGCGCGCTGGTTAGTCAAGCAAATTTTAGATTTGGGCCCCAGTTTTATCAAGGTGGGTCAGTCCTTGTCTACGCGGGTGGATCTGCTGCCGCCAGAATATGTCAGTGTTTTAAGTGAATTAACTGATCGGGTGCCATCTTTTGCAGTTGCCGAAGCGATCGCCGTCATTGAAGCCGAGTTGGGACAGACAATCTACAGCATTTATCGAGACTTTGACCCTCAACCCCTCGCTGCCGCCAGTTTAGGTCAGGTACATCGCGCCCGCCTGCATACGGGTGAAGAAGTCGTGGTAAAAATTCAGCGCCCAGGCTTAAAGCAACTATTTGATCTGGACAGTTTGGCGGTGCTGAAATTGCTCAAATTTTTACAGCGCTATTGGGCTGCTGCCCGTAAGTATGAACTAGAAGGGATCTACCAGGAATTTTTTAGGGTGCTGTATCAAGAAATTGACTACCTACACGAGGCCAAAAATGCCGAGCGCTTCCGCCAAAATTTTGCTGGTTATGCCCAGATTGTGGTGCCGAAGGTCTATTGGCAGTATTCCAGCGCCAAGGTCTTAACCCTGGAGTTTGTGCCAGGGATTAAAGTTGATCAAAGGGCAGCCCTAGAGCAGGCAGGCATCGATCCCAAGCAAATCAATCAACTGGGGATTTGTTGCTATTTGAAGCAATTTTTGCAAGATGGCTTTTTTCATGCTGATCCCCATCCTGGAAATTTAGCGGTCACTAGCCAAGGGAGTTTGGTTTTTTATGACTATGGCATGATGGCGGAGGTGCCGGCCTTGAGCCGTGATCAGATGGTGAAGAGCTTTTTGGCGATTTTACGCAAGGATACCAATGGGGTAGTAGATACCCTGCTCGAACTGGGCTTGATTATGCCCGTGGGTGATCTGACCCCTGTGAAGCGGATCATGAAGTTTGTGCTGGATAAATTTACCGAAAAACCAGTAGATGTGCGAGCTTTTGAGGAAATGCGGAGCGAGATCATTGCCCTATTTGAATCTCAGCCCTTTCGCCTGCCTGCCAAGATGACCTATGTGCTGAAGTCCCTTACCACTTTAGATGGGATTGCCCGCATCCTTGACCCAGATTATAACTTCACGGCGGCCGCCCAGCCGTTTGTGCGGAGTTTGGCAGTGCAGAGTGGCGGTAACCTGCTGGTGAGTTTGGCACAGCAGACTAGAGGCTTGATTCGCGATCGCCTAAACCAACCCGATCCCACCCTAGTCTTGATCAAGCGCCTCGAAGAACGCTTAGAACGGGGAGAACTGGAAATTCAAGTCAAATCCTTGGAAAGCGATCGCGCCCTCAAACGCCTAGACTTGGCTGTGAAGGTGCTGATCCATGTGTGCGTAATGGGTTTTAGCCTAGTAACGGCGGCGGTTTTAATGGTGGGGCAACTATCGGGCTTAGCGATCGCGGCTGCTTGCTTGGCTGCCTTTAGCGGCTGGGGCTGCTTACAGGCGTGGCTGGCTTGGAATTGGCGCCAAAAACTGGATCAACTGGCAGAGAAATAGGCTGGTGTTCTAAATCTAGTGTTCTAAAAAGCCAGTCTGAGGGCAAAGCCCCATACCCCAATTAAATCCGAGGGTTTAAGCCAAGTTTGCGTAAGTCCTAAATATGTCAAGATGTAAAAATAACTAATCATCCTACCCCCACTGCCTACATGGAAGAGTCTGCTGCCCTCACCCGCCTGATTATTTTGGCGATCGCGGCTGGAGTCTCTGCCCAAACCCTGGCAAACCTTTGCAAATTACCCAGTATTGTATTTCTATTAGTCTTTGGCGCTGCTATGGGGGGGAATGGCTTTGGCTTGATTCGCCCGCAACTGCTAGATTCAGGTTTGGCGGTGATTGTCTCCCTATGTGTTGCCTTAATTTTATTTGAAGGGGGCTTGAGCTTAGAACTGCGCGCCTTGGGTAAGGTCTCTGCCAGTGTGCGTAACCTGGTCACCCTAGGAGCGTTAATTACCCTGGTGGGTGGGGGAGTGGCTGCCCATTATTTAAGTGAATTTCCCTGGGCGATCGCTTTTTTGTATGCCTCTTTAGTGGTGGTGACTGGGCCGACCGTAATCAATCCGCTCTTAAAGAACATGGGGCTAGAAAGACGTTTGGCAACTGTGTTAGAAGGGGAAGGGGTACTGATTGACGCGATCGGGGCAGTGCTGGCAGTAGTAGTGTTGGGGATTGTGATCAACGGCAGCGACACTACCGCCCTGGAAATTGCCCAAGGACTGTTATCTCGCCTAGGGGTCGGCACTTTAGTGGGCTTAACTGGAGGCTGGCTGTTAGCGCAGTTCCTATTGCGAGCGCAATTTTTAGAAGATGACTTGAAAAGTTCGGTGGCTTTGGCAGCCGTATTGGGGCTATTCCAGTTGTCCCAATCCTTGCAGAGCGAGTCGGGGCTGATGACGGCAGTGTTGATGGGGATGGTGGTGCGATCGGCAGAGTTGCCAGGTCAACGGGAGTTACTACGCTTCAAAAGCCAACTTACCCTGCTGATGGTTTCCATCTTATTTATTTTGCTGTCAGCCAGTTTGTCTTTACCCAGTGTGGTGGCCTTGGGCTGGGGCGGTGTGTTTACAGTCTTGGCTTTGATGTTTATTGTCCGCCCCTTAAATGTGCTGATTTGTACCTGGAATAGCTCTTTTACTTGGCGACAGAAGTTGTTTTTGTCCTGGTGTGCGCCCAGGGGGATTGTGGCAGCATCGGTGGCTTCTCTGTTTGCGATCTTGCTGCAAGAGGGGGGAGTAAACGGGGGAGAAGCGATCAAAGCCCAGGTATTTCTCACTATTTGCCTTACGGTATTTTTACAGGGCTTGACTGCCCAATGGGTAGCTCAAATTTTGGGCTTGACTGGGGCTAGATCCCAGGGAATTGTGATTGTAGGGGCGAATCTGCTGGGTTTAACCCTGGCAAAATACTATATCCAACGGCGAGAACGGGTGATGATCATTGATACCAGTGCAGAAGCCTGTCAGCAAGCGATCGCTGCCCAGATTCCCGCCGTGGTTGCCAATGGCTTAGACATGAAAACTATGGCAGAGGCAGGTTTAGATGCGGTTGGTAGTTTTATTGCCCTAACGGCTAATCTGGATGTCAATCTGGTGATTGCCCAACGGGTAGCAGAAGAATTTAAGCCTGCTAAGGTCTATGCGGTCTGCCCTGAAGGGGATAGCAATGTCAAAGAAGTTCAGCCTGCCTTTGCCCATCAGGTAGAGCTAAAAACCTGGCTAGAATTTTTACAGGCTCAAAGCACCACAATTACCGAAGCCGACCTAGAAGATCAAGACACCCTAGAAAGCCTTCAACTCCTGCGCCATGAGGGTAAGCTGTTGCCCCTGCTTTTACAACATCAGCAGCAGATCCAAATTGTTACCCCTCTTACTACCTGGAACTTAGGCGATCGCTTGGTCTATGTAGAATTTCCTGGAGCAGACCTCACCCAAGGAGAATTAGAGCTAAACTAGGCTAAATTTACCTAGCACAATCATGGCTTTTACCTTACAAGTGCCAACCATTGCCTGTAGTGGTTGTATCTCAGCGATTAGCTTAGCGATCGCTACCCTTGATCCCCAGGCCAAAATTAGCGGCGACCTGGGCGGCAAGCAGATCACAGTGGAAACCAACTTACCTGAGGCTGAACTTAACGCTGCGATCACTAAATTAGGACATGAAGTAGGACAAACCTCCCGTGATTGAGCAGAGCACCGCGCAAATTGACCAAATTAAAAGCCAGCTAAATACCGCCTTCGCCCCTAGCTGGTTAGAGCTGCAAGATCAAAGCGATCGCCATCGGCACCACCCTGGCAGGAAACAAGCACCGGCTGGCAGTGGTCACTACGATTTGGTAATTGTCTCAGAGCAGTTTGAATCCAAGACCCTAATTCAGCGCCATCGTCTGATTTATAGTGTCCTAGCCGATCAAATTCCCAGCCAAATCCATGCCTTGACAATTCGTGCCTACACTCCAGCAGAATGGCGGGATCTCTAGTTGCCCTCTGTGGTTTTAGCCTATTTGCCGGTTTTGTGGATGCGGCAGTGGGTGGTGGTGGTTTAGTGCAGTTACCTGCCCTATTTGTTTTTCTGCCCCAGGCAGCAATTCCTACCCTGCTTGGTACTAATAAGCTCGCTTCAATTGCGGGCACTGCGATCGCGATGGTTGAGTACCAAAAGTCTGTGGCTATTCCCTGGGAAGGTCTGGTTTGGGGAGCGATCGCCGCTTTTCTGGGGTCGCTTGCCGGCGCTAGTGTCACCAATCAGCTTAGTAGCCAGGTTTTACGGCCAGTGGTGCTAGTGGTTTTAGTAGGGATTACGCTCTACACCTTCAACCACCAAGAGCTAGGCAAAATTCACCAGCCTAAACTGGCTCGACCAACTTTAGCTTTGACTCTGATTGGCTTGGGCTTAGGATTTTATGACGGTTTCTTGGGGCCAGGCACTGGTAGCCTGCTCAACTTTGCTCTGGTGAGCATTTTGGGCTTCGGCTTTTTGACCGCCACTGCTTCTAGCAAGGTGATTAATTTTGCCACCAATTTAGCTGCCCTCATTTATTTTGTCAGCCATGGACACCTGCTCTACGGAGTTGCTCTCCCCATGGCGATTTGTAATATTTTCGGAGCAATCCTGGGCAGCAGAACAGCGATCGCCCAAGGCAGTCAATTTATCCGTCAACTGTTTTTAATTGTGGTTAGCGGTCTGATCTTGAAAATGGCTTACGATTTATTGGCTAGCTAAGTTCTAGGCTATGCCAAGGCATATTCTTGTAGCAGATCTAAACTCACCTGTTCCAGAGTGGCAATGTGAGTCGCTGCTAAAACTACAGGTGGGGCGACACCTGCCGCCAGGGCTTCCTGCCAACGGGATACACAGAGACACCAGCGATCGCCAGGCTTTAATCCTGGAAAACTGAAACTAGGAGCAGACAGATCATTGCCCCTAGACTTAGTGAACGCCAAAAAATCCGCCGTCACCTCAGCGCAGACCAGGTGCCTACCCAGATCCTGACTGCCAGTTTCACACTTGCCATCGCGGTAAAACCCAGTCATAGGAGAAGTGCAGCAGATTTCTAGGTCATCACCTAGCACATTTTTGGTGCTCATTTAATCTTGGACTCCTAGAAACTAAATACTGTCCGCAGGGTTCCCACAAAAACGCTGTTGTTGGCATTATTGTTATTGGGATTAAAAATAAACTGCAAATCAGGGGTAATCGTGATGTTCTTGGAGATCGGGAAGTTATAGAACAACTCCAGATTAGTCTGGGTGCTGTTACCCACCTGACTCTCAATAAAGGGCTGTCCTACTGCGATCGCTGCCATCGCTCCTGGCTTAAACAAATCGGGAAAAGCTAAGCCCGCCATCCAAGTTTGAGGGCTGAGACTAGTGCCACTAGCACCAGTATTCACCAAGTTAAACAGACCAGGGTTATTGCTCACAGCTACACCGCCACGACTGCCAATCGAGCCAAAACCATAGCGACCAAATACCGCTACTCCTTTGCTGAAAGCCCACTCCAGATTAACGCCGCCAAAATTCAAGTCGAGATTGCTGACTGAAGCATTAGTATATTGCAGCTTAATGGCAAAGGGGCCCTTCTCCCCATCTTTAGTTTTGGGTGCAAATTCCAATTCAAAGCTGCCCTGGTAAGGGTCGCCAGTCAAGCCACGGTTAGAGACAATGCCGTTGGCATTTTCGCCCGCCCCTCTAGTGGGATCAGCACCATTAGCCGCCACATACAGGGCTCGCAGAGTAAAGGCTCCTTGACCAGGATTCCAGTTAGCCACTGCACCTGCACCACCTTTCAGCCCATTGATCGCTACGATTAAAGGATTGTTAATGAAAAAGGTGCTAGAAAAATCTACTGACTCGTTATTGGCGTAACTATTGGCATCAATGTGATCATTCACCGTTACCAGAGGCCCTATGCTCAACCGTAGATCAGGAGTGAGATTAAAGTCATAGCGTAACCGGGTAAGGCTGACTGTGGTGGGTGAACCCGCATAGTCGGAACCAAAGGTAGCAAAGCCCAAATTGCCAGCATTACCAGCAGGTAGGTTACCTAAAACCGCAGCCGCCGTACCGCCACCATTGCCAGCTTCTAAACGGGTAAACAGCAGATCATTGCCATTAAAGGTGGTGTTGAGGTTGAGTCTGACTCGACCGAGGGCTACCGTATTTGTGCCAGAGTCGGCGATCGAATTGGCAGTGCGGCCATCATTGCCAGTGATCCCAGAGGAGAAAAAGGGACTATTGGGAGTAGCAGCGCCACTGAGCGCAAAAATTGCTTGACCTTCGAGCTTAGTGGTCGTAGAAAACTGTTGGGCTTCCAATTTGGCGACCTTGCCTTCTAAACCAGTGACCCGTTGCTTGAGTGCTGCCAGTTCCGTAGCAAATTCTTCCTGTAAACGCTGCAAAGCAGCCAAATCTGCTTGACTCACTTTATCAGCTAGGCCAGCAGTCAAAAGCTCATTCACCTTATCTAGACAGGCGTTCAAGCCCGCCGCAAACTCATAACGACTGAGCGATCGCTGTCCTCGAAAAGTGCGATCAGGATAACCGGCGATACAGCCATAGCGTTCTACCAGAGACTGCAATGCAGTAAACGCCCAGTCAGTGGTTTTAACATCACTCAGTTGAGATACCGCGGTAACCTGGGCTACTTCTTCAGCACTATGGTCAGGATTCGATTCTAGATTCAGAGATTGAATTGCCTCAGCAGTTCTGGTAGCGTCAGATTTGACTTGAGTATCGGCCCAGCCTGGTAAAATCACCAGAGAGCCTGTGACAAGTTGGCAGCCAATCAATCCAACAGTTAAATTCAGTTTATTCATGAAATTTTGATCCTCACATTGAACCACAAGTCATCCCAACCATCGAAATCTTAGCTCAATAGTACCAAATATCCTTAATAATATTCCTACCATAACTCAGGTGTTGCACGTCTGCAGGATGATAGGAGTAGGTGACAAAAGGGAGTTTGAGGGCAGAGCCCCACACCCCACTTAGAGCCAGGTTTTTAGATCACCGTTGCGTAAGTCCTAACTGTAAGAGATTTCATAAAAAACATGAAAGCGATCGTATGTACAGAGTACGGAATTCCAGAGGTTTTACGGCTTCAGCATCTAGACCAGCCTAGCCCTAAGCCTAATGAGGTGCTAGTCAAAATTCATGCCACTACCGTAACCTCAGCAGATCTGCGGATTCGTCAAGCAGACCCATTTCCAATCAGGTTATTCTACGGCTTAATCAAACCCAAAAGCCACACTATCCTCGGCTCGGAGCTAGCTGGGCAGATTGTGGCAATTGGGAAACAAGTGACTCAGTTCCAGGTAGGTGATTCAGTATTTGCTGGCACAGGCACAATTCTTGGCGCTAATGCCGAATACATTTGCTTACCCGAAGATGGGGCGATCGCCCTCAAGCCCAATAATATGACTTACACAGAAGCAGCCGCGATTCCTTTTGGGGCAACTACTGCCCTATTCTTTTTGCAAGACCAAGCCAAGATCCAGCCTGGGCAAGAAATTTTAATCTATGGGGCATCTGGATCTGTAGGGATTGCTGCTGTACAGCTTGCCAAATTCTTTGGCGCCCAGGTGACTGGGGTATGTAGCACTGCCAAGTTGGCTATGGTAAAGTCCCTGGGGGCTGACCACTTGATTGACTATACCCAAGCAGATTTCACCCACAACCCTAAAACCTACGACATCATCTTTGATACCAGTGGCAAAAGCAATTTTAGGGGTTGTCTTAGATCACTCAAACCCAAAGGTATCTATCTTCGGGCAGTGCACTTTAACCCAATTATGGTGTTGCGCGGACTCTGGACTTCGATCACCAGCACTAGGAAAGTTATGGGCGGTACGGCAATCGAGCGCAAGGCAGACTTGATCTTACTCAAAGAATTAATTGAGGACGGCAAGATCAAATCAGTCATAGATAAGTGCTATCCCCTCGATCAAGCAGCCCAGGCTCACCGATATGTTGAGCTAGGGCAAAAGCAAGGCAGCGTAGTACTCACCGTCAATTAAATTTGTGAGACTAGATTTCATGAAGTTTGCTTAATATTTGCTTAGCTGATCTGCCTAGTTTAGGTATATTGACGAAGAACAAGGTCTATTCTAATAAGTATTTTATTGAGGTTTTTATCATGCCCCTATCTGAAACTCAAATTTTGATTGCTCTAGTAATTGCCCTGTTTCCTGGGATCATGGCGCTTTTACTTGGTACTGCCCTATCTGATGCCTAACCTATTGGGTTTAGACCGCAAACTCTAGCCTAATTGGAGCTAAAATTACCGAACTGCCCATCGCCATTCTGGCTAGGTGCAGGTGAAAGCATTGCGCGCTATTTGGCACGGTATCCGAATAATTTTCCTAGCTGTTTAGCTATTAGAACTATAACGGGGACTGTGCCCCCATGTTCTCTGAGACGTGCAGTGCTAAAATTCTCATGAATATAAAATCAAAAGCTGCGGAGCTATTTATGGATCAGTCTTCGTCTAGATCTGCCAAATATCAAAGTCGCCCACACTCAAACCAAATGTCCGAACCTCATCCTGACCCCAAGATCAAGCTAGAGGTAGTGCAACCTAACAAGCTATCCCATATGCCGGCTACAGATCAAAAGCCCCCTACTAACTTAGGAGCCTCGGCAGCAAAGCTCCACAACCAGAAGGTGATGGAAAACTTGATTTTTATTGCAGTGTTGCTGTTATTTGCTTTCAGTTTACCGATTTTCCTCTGGCAGCAGATCACCTCTAACCATGAAGAGAAGCAGAGGCTAGATCAAATGCAAAGAAATGTTTCTTCCTCTGCAGAGGAGGTGAAAAAGCTACAAGAGCAGTTGAGCCAAAGTTTTGGGATTGGTAGAGATCAAGAAGATAACATTCGCAAAGCTGGCGCCCATAAGCCTAACGAAATTCCGATTAAGTCGCAAGTTCAGCCCTAGTAGGTAGTTTGCAGTAGTTTTTGCAAATGGTTAAGCTGACCTTGATCGAGGATGCCGCCATCCCCAGAGAATGACTCTGGCGACTCACTCGGATTATTGATCACCGTCAGGCAGTTGGGTTGAGAACTAGGTTCAGAATTATGGGCTTGCCAAAGGATAGTGCGGCTGCGGGCGGGTAGAAGTGGTAACTGATCGAGGTGGGCAGTCAACCAGATGAGCGGCTGAGCCGGAAAAGCTAGGTGTTGGATTGATCCGACTGTGGGCTGAATTTTTGCTAGCAGATCGAGTACGTCCGCTTGTTCAATGCAATCTGGTTCAGATCCAGTCCAGATTTTCACTTCTAGATTTCGACTTTTGGCATAGAAATAGAGAGAGGCTGCGGTTACTACCGCCTGTTCAAAGTCGAGCGATCGCCATCCCTGATTTAGATCAATGCCAATAACTAGCTCGGCTCCCCCTGGGTTGATTTCTAATTCTCGCACCCGCAGTTCGCCAAACTTAGCACTGCTGCGCCAATGTACTAGCCTAATTGGGTCACCCCAGCGATAGGGGCGGAGAGCCTTGGTCATGCCGTGGCTGGCAGTTTGGGGTTTACGGCTCCAAGTTTGAAACTGTCTGAGTTCGCCTGAGCCTAGCTGATCGATGATCGGGCAATTAGTGAGGGGCAAAACCTGTGGATAGACGGTCAAGGTCTGGGGAGCTAATCTGGTGCGGCTACTGCGACATAAACCGAGGGGGCTAGAAGTATATAGGCTGATAGTATCAAACTGATAGAGACCGCGTTTGGGCGCTTGTGAGCGATAGCACCAGCGGTAAGATTTCTGAGCCGCAATGCTCTCAATGACTCTACTAATTAGGGTTTGGTGATTGAGTGGTTGAAGCCCAAGAGAAATGTCGCTCTCAAAACCATAAAATTTAAGAATTAGTCCTAAGGGGGTGCTGCTAGTGTTGATAATTTGCAGTTCTTGCCAAATTTGCTCGTCTGCACTTCTTACTGGCTCAACCCCAGGAGGAATGTGGTCTTGAACACCAATTAGTTGTAGGGGGGTGCTGCTGGTGTTAATAATCTGGAGTTCTTGCCAAAATTGATCTCCTGCGCTTATGGGTTTAAGGGGCGATCGCTGCAGATGTAGTTTAGCTAATAGACGCCCAGGCAGGAACAAATTAATTAGCAGCAGTGCCACAATGATCCCACTGATCACGTAGAGCCAACCAGCTAAGGTATTGGTGGCAGCAATGAAGAAGAAAATTGCCAGGCTCAACAACAGACTGCCGCCAAATTCTGGGCGAGCATAGCGATATTCTAGCCAGCGCCAAAATCCTGTTTTAGCTTTGGGCTTTCGCCTAGGTCGGGTTACGGACGCCATAGCCATAGGGGGACTCCTGCGGTCTCCAGATGAAATTGCAGTTCCGAAAGTAGAGTGCCAGGTAGTAACCGATTTGCCAGGGATTTAGGTGGTTTGATCGTGAAGGTTTTGGTTTGCTTTGGATCAAGTCCCACTAGCTCTGCTGCCCATATTCTGGCATCTTCTTCGGAGCCAAGACGATCTACCAAGCCTAGATTCAAAGCTTGCTCACCCGTAAATACGCTGCCATCTGCAAAAGAGCGGACTGTAGCTGGACTGAGCTTGCGTCCTTCGGCTACGGTCTGGACGAATTGATCATAGCTACTGTCAATTAGGGATTGGAGGATCTGCTTTTCAGCCTCGGTGATCTGACGGTCGAAGGCGAGGATGTCTTTGTAAGGACCTGATTTGATCACTTTAAAGGAAACGCCGATTCGATCTAGGAGTTTTTCTAGGTTGTTACCCCGCAAAATTACGCCGATGCTGCCAGTGATCGTACCTGGGTTAGAGACAATATAGTCGGCGCCAACGCCAATATACACGCCCCCAGAGGCGGAAATGTTGCCAAAGCTAGCTACTACTTTGGTGTGTTGTCTTACTCTTTTCAGGGCTTGATAGATCTCCTGGGAGTCGCCCACGGTGCCGCCAGGGCTGTCGATCCGCAGGAGGAGGGCAGGGAAGTGATTTTTTTCCACAAACTCTAGGGCTTCTAGCACGCGGTTGCGGGTAGCAGTGGCGATCGCGCCGTTAATTTCAACGCGGGCGATCATTTTTTTGAATTTGCGTTTAAATATCCAAATCATGCAGGTTAAAGGAGAATTTAGGGCTTAAGGGGGGTATCAGCATAGAGCAAGGGAGCGATCGCGGCGGCAGCACTGACTCGGGTATCCAGGTTTTCCTCTTGGGCGTAGTACTGAGCTATGCGATCGCATAATCCAGCCGCCGTTAGACTCTGAACATTCCAACTGATTGTGTAACTCTGGGCAGCAGAACCACGAAAGGCAGCGCTAGCTTCATAACAAAAGGCCAAACGAGATTCAGCCGCCGCTGCTAACCAAGCTTCACCCGTGATGTTACCGTCTAAGATCGGAGCGCCATGGTCGGGTACATAGCGGCTGCGTGCCAGGGCAGGGTTAGGCAGCAGGGTACATAGCCAAAGCGCCAAGAGGCAGCCTACCAAAATTTGCAAAATTTGTTTGACGGAAATCTGGAGCATTAGGCTTGGTGTGGGATCTGGAATAGGGGATATTTTCATAGCTGAAAGAGGAATTTAAACCAGCCCCTAGGCAAGATCAATCTGGGGTAACTGAGCTTCATTATGCCAGAAATTCTCTGAATCTTGGCTACAGACTGAAGCGCTTAACTTTTGTGAACTGAGGTAATACCAAATCCCTATGGCTCGACTATAGATTTAGGACTTACGCAAAGGTGATCTAGAACCCTGGCTTTAAGTGGGATGTGGGGCATAGCCCTCAAACTCCCTTTTTCCACCCCTATCAAACTGCGTAAGTCCTGCTTTTGAAAACCGCAATATAGCCTTTTATAGGTTTGTGTAGTACGGCGTAGCTCCTCACCCCCACTGTATTCCTTAATCCTTGAATAGGCTGTAATTACAAGCGGGTAGACATTTGGAGAATTGGGGTAAGGCACTTTTCTAGGTTTTGCAGTGATTAATGCTACAATTCGGTCTGGTTAAATGTGAGCAATGCTGGAAAAATATCTTAATCACCCTACCTTTGGGCTGCTGACTCGGATTTGCTTGGTGGATGACCATAGCAGTCTGTTTACTACGCTTTACGCCCAACGTTTATTTTTTTTGATCAAAGTTACTACCCCTGGCGGTCTCGCCTTTGAGACCGTGAGTCGTAATGATGCTAAATTGATGATTGAGAATCGCTTACGGTTGTTGCGGCGCATTGGTGAAGGGGAAGAACACCACAGCTTGCAAACCCTGTACAAGCGGAATTTCTCCCACTAATAATTTTTATGACTGGATATTCCCATCGGGATCAAGTTACGCTGCTAGCACCCGCCAAGATCAACCTCTATTTAGAGATCAAGGCTAATCGCGCTGATGGTTACCACGAGTTGGTCATGGTGTTGCAGAGTATCAATTTAAGCGATCGCTTAGAAATCCATCGCTGGGGTGTAGATGCGATCAAGGTGCATTGCAATCATCCCCAGGTACCTTGCGATCAGACTAATTTGGCCTATCGGGCGGCGGCGCTGTTGCAGGAGCGCTATCCTGATCATGGCGGAGTAGAGATTAGGATTGAGAAGAATATTCCAGTGGGAGCAGGCTTGGCAGGTGGCTCGGCCGATGGTGCGGCAGTGTTGGTGGGGCTAAATCATCTGTGGCAGTTGGGCTTGACTTTAACTGAGCTCCAAGAAATAGCGGCAGAATTGGGTTCTGATCTGCCCTTTTGCCTGGGCGGCGGCACAGCTTTGGCGGTGGGGCGGGGGGAGGTGTTGTCATCCTTGCCTGGGTTGGAAAATCTGGCACTGGTAATTGCTAAGCCCAAGGATTTGGCTATTTCTACGGGTTGGGTATATCAAACTTTCCGCCAGCGCAATCTGTTGGTCAATGCTCCTCAAGTGCAGCTTTCTAGCCAGATGATTGCGGCGATCGCTAGCCCAGAATTAGATTTGACTAGGATTGGTCGCCACCTCTATAACGACCTAGAGCGGGTGGTATTGCCTGAATATGCCATGGTCAGAGCGCTAAAGGCGGCTCTCCAGGCAGAAGAAACCTATGGAGTGTTGATGTCTGGCTCTGGTTCGACTGTGTTTGCGATCGCCCGCGATCTAGGTCAAGCTCAGCAAATTGCTGCTGATTTACCTCAGAGTTTAAACTTTCCAGTGGATGCTTGGGCAGTCACTACCTGTAGCCATGGCATTCAAATGGCACAATAGGCTAATGGTGAACCAGGATTAAGGTATGTGTGGAATTGTTGGTTACATTGGCAAGCGATCGGCGGCAGAGGTTTTACTCTCTGGCTTACAAAAACTAGAATATCGGGGCTATGATTCTGCCGGCATTGCCACTATCTTGCCCCATTCAAATCATTTAGAGCGAATTAGAGCTAAAGGGAAGCTAATCAATCTAGTTGAAAAGGTGGGGGCAGATCCCCAACAATCCCTAGCTACCATTGGTATTGGCCACACCCGCTGGGCCACCCATGGCAAGCCAGAAGAATATAATGCCCATCCCCACACTGATCAATCTCAAACCTTAGCGGTAGTGCAGAATGGCATTGTGGAAAACTATCATGGCTTGCGCCAAGAGCTCAAAGGTCGCGGTCATGAGTTTGTCACGGATACGGATACGGAGGTGATCCCCCATCTGATTGGGGAATACCTGGAGCAGACTAAGGATCTCCTGGAGGCAGTGCGGCTGGCTGCCCTGAGATTGCAGGGGGCAGTAGCGATCGCTGTCCTACACTTGGATTATCCCGATCAAATTATTGTGGTGCGGCAGCAGGCTCCCCTAGTAATTGGCTTGGGGCAGGGAGAGCACTTTATTGCCTCGGATACGCCAGCTTTGGTGGCTCACACTAACCAGATCTTGAATTTAGAGAATGGCGAAATTGCGCGGGTGACTAGGGCACAAGTGGAATTGTTTAATCTGGCAGGCGATCGCTTGCGGCTGCGACCTCAAACCCTGAGTTGGAATCCAGTGATGGTAGAAAAGCAGGGCTTCCGTCACTATATGCTCAAGGAGATCTATGAGCAGCCAGGGGTAATTCGGGCGGGGTTAGCGAGCTTTATTGATCAGCAAGATTTGGTCAATCTCAAACTGGAAACTGATTTTTTGGCGGGGATTGCCCAGGTACAAATTGTGGCGTGCGGTACTAGTTGGCATGCGGCACTGGTGGGCAAGTATCTGTTGGAGCAGTTAGCCCAGGTTCCCACCTCAGTCCAGTACGCTTCAGAATATCGCTATGCCCCACCGCCGCCCTTGGCTCATACTTTAGTGATTGGCGTGACTCAATCGGGGGAAACTGCCGATACTTTGGCGGCACTTGAATTAGCTAAATCTCGCGGCGATCGCTGCTTGGGGATCACCAATCGGCCAGAGAGTTCGATTGGACGTTTGGCAGATCAGATCTTGGACACCCAGGCCGGCATTGAAATTGGCGTGGCAGCAACCAAGACCTTTGTCGCCCAGTTGTTGATGTTTTATTTGCTAGCGATCGAGTTTGGGGTGCAAAATCGCGCCCTAGAACCACCAGAGGTACAGAACTTGATCACGGGCTTAAGGCAATTACCTGCCCAAATTGAGCGAATTCTGGAAAGTCAAGAACGCTATGTGGAACACCTTGCCCATAGTTTTGCTCACACCCAAGACTTTATCTATCTGGGACGAGGGATTAATTTCCCGATCGCCCTAGAAGGAGCCTTAAAACTAAAAGAGATCAGCTATATTCACGCCGAGGGCTATCCAGCCGGCGAAATGAAGCATGGCCCGATCGCTTTGTTGGATGAAGCTGTACCTGTGATCGCGATCGCTGCCCCAGGCAAGGTGTATGAAAAGGTGCTATCCAACGCCCAAGAAGCAAAGGCCAGGGATGCCAGATTGATTGGCGTTGCCCCGATCGATGACCCCGTAGCCCAGGAAACCTTTGAGCATATTCTGCCCATTCCCCTGGTGGATGAAATTTTTTCGCCGATGCTGACGGTAGTGCCTCTGCAATTGTTGGCCTATCACATTGCCGCCCATCGTGGTTTAGATGTGGATCAACCGCGCAATTTAGCTAAATCAGTCACAGTAGAGTAATGAATTACCAGTGGCAGACCGCTAGGAAATTTGCCGCCGCAGGCGAACTAGACCGAGCCGCCTACTACTATCGCAAGGCGATCGCTGATATGGCTGAGCCTAGCCAGAGCAGCTTGATCTACAGGGAGCTAGCAGCAATTTCTCCTCCCCTAGAAGCTGTAGATCTCTACCAGAAAATTTTGGCGATCGATCCTGGTGATCTCTCTAGCTACTTAGCGATCGGGGAAATTTATCAAGCCCAGGGCTGGTCAGCTTTGGCTCTAGAGCAGTTCTGCCAAGCAACTTACCTTGCACCCCAAGCCTTTGATTTGGCTGCCCATCTCCAGCTCCTGCAGAATTTGGCAGCCCAACACCTCTGGCCCCAGGTAATTAAAGCAGGTTTGCGAGTGCTAGAAGTCAACCCTGCACCTGAAATTTACGCCCAGGTGGGAGTAGCCTATGGCGCAACCGGACAGTTATGGTCAGCCTGGCAACTGTTTGAGCATGGGGCAGACTTGATTCCCGCCGCCAGTTATAACCGCCTCGGCGTGGCTTTTAGCCAACAGCAGATCTGGAACTATGGGGCTAATTGTTTTACTAAAGCGATCACTCTCCAGCCCGACTATGCCGATGCCCACGCCAATTTGGGCAATGTATTTTGGCAAACGGGAGATCTAAAAAATGCTATGCTCTGCTTCCAGGAAGCGATCGCGATCGACCCTAATTTTACCCAAGTGTATTACAATCTAGGGCTAATCATGGCAGATCTGGAGCGGCTAGAGGAAGCTGCCCTCTTGCTAGAAACCGCGATCGCTCTCCAACCAGATTTTGGGCTTGCCCATCTCCATCTGACAAGGGTGCAACAACAAGCCCAGGCAGCAAATGTCCCTCTAGAGCCAAATACCAGCAACTAATCCCTGCCTTCGGGGTAAAATTGAGCCAGCATCATTGCCCTTAGCCCAACATGGATCTAGCCCCAATTATTGATCAATTTGAACAACAGCTAGTCCAAGGGGATCTGCCCAAGGCTGCCCACACCCTGGCTAAAATCGAGATTAAAATTGAGACTGAGACCAAGAGCGAGCCCAATCCAGAACTCCAACCCCAACTACTCTTGCTCCAGGCGAAACTGCACCAAGCCCAAGGTCAAAGGGAAACTGCCGAAGCCGCTTACCGCACTGTGCTCAAAACCACCACTAATGCCAAACTGCTCAGCCAAGCTCGTCAAGGTCTGCAAACAATTTTAGATGCGGAAAGGCAAGCCCAGGAGTGGCGGATCACCCAGGCTAAAGCCCAACCAAATGGTGAAGCCTTGGCTTTCCTGGTACTTCACCCTCTGCCTAGCTCTTGGTCAAAAAAAGCTGCTGCTGCCAAGATCGCCCGGATTTTTCGCACTGACCCTGCTACAGCAACCACTTGGATTCCTCTGCGTCAGCCGAAACTTCTGCGCCTGGGTCTAGGGGGAGAACTGGCAACCTACAGCGCCCAACTGCAAGAACTTGGTATTCCGAGCTTTTGGTTTAGCCTCAACCAGATCAACCAGGTAGCGATCGCTCAAGTCACTTATTTTGAACTGATCGACCTCGACCAAATCATCGCCCATTGCCAAGACCAGCCTCCTATTCAATTCAATCTCAATCAAATCCAGCGTCAAGTCACGGGTGCTATCCCGATTTTTAGCAAAGTTGCCACCCTTGATGCCAAGTTTCAAGCTACCAGCAAAGAGCAGATTCTAGACTACATTCATATTTGTGACTTGCACTTAGATCTAAACTCAGATCGAGACTCACAGCCGCAAATTCTCCGCTTCCACGACAACGCCTATGACTTTGGCCAAGGAGTACAGCTAGCAGTGAATCGCCCCTTGCCCCATCTATCCCCCACGGTGCAGCAACGTTGGCAAGCTCTGATCAACTGGTGGCGTAAAATTGCCCCCGATCGCCATAGTACCTATGATTTCGTCAGTTTTGGCGAAGCCCTCCTGGGCTACACCGACCTGCTGCGGGAAGCAATCAATCCTCAACTCCACCTTGCCCCCCGCCAAAGTGAACCACTCAAAACCCGTGAATGGGATCGCTGTTTCCATTTATTTAGCCTCATGCACCTATATTCCCAAGACTGACCCTTGGGGAGAAGGGCAAAGGATGAGTGAAAATGTGGCTTTGCTTACTGTAATTTTTGCGATCGCAACTAAGCTGTAAAATGTACAGGCCGATATAAACTCTCCCTAACCTTATGCCACGTCGCAATGATATTCAAAAAATCCTGTTGATTGGTGCAGGGCCGATCGTAATTGGTCAGGCTTGTGAATTTGACTATTCTGGGACGCAGGCTTGCAAAGTGCTGAAGGAAGAGGGCTACACTGTGATCTTGGTGAACTCGAATCCCGCCACGATCATGACTGACCCTGCTACGGCCGATCGCACCTATGTAGAGCCGATCACGCCCGAAATCGTAGCTCAAATCATTGAAAAAGAGCGACCTGATGCCCTCTTGCCAACCATGGGTGGTCAGACTGCCCTGAATACCGCAGTAGCCCTAGCAGAGATGGGAATTTTGGCAAAGTTTGGCGTAGAGTTAATTGGCGCGAAACTAGGGGCGATTCAAATGGCAGAGGATCGCAAGCTATTTAAAGAAGCGATGGCGAGAATTGGCGTGGGAGTCTGTCCTTCAGGTCTAGCCCATTCCCAGGCAGAAGCCCATGAAATTGCCGCCGAGATTGGTAGCTATCCCTTGATTATTCGTCCTGCCTTCACCATGGGCGGTACGGGGGGAGGAATTGCCTACAATCAAGAAGAATTTGAAGCGATCGCCGCCTCTGGTTTAGAAGCAAGTCCCAACTCCCAAATTCTAATTGAAAAATCCCTAATTGGCTGGAAGGAATACGAATTAGAAGTCATGCGGGATCTAGCCGACAATGTGGTGATTATTTGCAGCATTGAGAATATTGATCCAATGGGTGTGCATACGGGAGATTCGATTACGGTAGCGCCAGCGCAAACCCTCACTGACAAAGAATATCAGCGCCTAAGAGACTATTCTATTCAAATCATTCGTGAAATTGGTGTAGAAACTGGCGGTTCCAATATTCAATTTGCGATTAATCCCGAAAATGGCGAAGTGGTAGTGATCGAGATGAATCCACGGGTATCCCGTAGCTCTGCTTTAGCTTCTAAGGCGACAGGTTTTCCGATCGCTAAGCTAGCCGCTAAATTAGCCGTCGGCTATACCCTAGACGAGATTCCCAACGACATCACCCGCAAAACTCCCGCCAGTTTTGAGCCAACTATTGATTATGTGGTTACCAAAATACCGCGCTTCGCCTTTGAGAAATTCCCTGGCTCTGAACCAACCTTAACCACCCAAATGAAATCCGTAGGGGAGGCGATGGCGATTGGTCGCACTTTTCAAGAGTCTTTACAAAAAGCCCTCAGATCTTTGGAAACCAATAGATTTGGCTTCGGGGGCGATCGCGATGAAGATTTACCCAGCTTAGAACAGGTGAAAGCCAGCTTCCGTACTCCCAACCCTGAGCGGATTTTCGCTATTCGCCATGGGCTGCTTTTGGGAATGAGTGTGATCGAAATCGCCCAACTGAGTAAGAT
>JANRLH010000008.1:0-3793 GCA_033762795.1 Pseudanabaenaceae cyanobacterium bins.68 | reverse complement strand
TGCGCCAGCCATCACTACCATCAATTGCCGCCGCCTCATACAGTTCTGGAGGAATCGCCTGCAAACCGGCCAGATAGATTGCCATGTAGTAGCCCAAGCCCCGCCAAATAATCACTAGAGCGATCGCCAAAATTGCCGTATCGGGGTTACTCAGCCAGGGAATTTGCACTGAGCTACCCACCAGACCACCAAACCAACTAGTAAGCGCATAGTTCAACAGCCCCGTTTCGCTATAAATCCACTGCCAAGCGATCGCGGCAATCACCACTGAAACTAGCACTGGTAGATAGTAGATACTCCGAAACAGCGCCATTCCTCTGAGTTTATGGTTCACCAAGATTGCCAAGCCCAAGGGCAAGGTCACCAAAGCCGGTACTACCAGTAGCAAATAGCTCAAAGTATTGCCTAGAACTTGCCAAAACAAGCGATCGCTCCAAATAGCTCGATAGTTGCGATCGCCAACAAACTCAATCGCGCCCACAAAGTCATAGCTAGTAAAGCTCAAACCTACCGCCGCTAGGAGCGGATAGAAGGCAGAAATCGTCAACAGAATTAGTGCGGGTAATAAAAATAAGTAGGGAGTCAAAGCCTAAGCCACCGAAATCACATCCTGCAAGTATGCCTGATCCAGATTTGTCCTAGTCAAGTTTGCCTCACTCAAATTGGCACGATACAAGGAAGCAGCAGTCAGATCTGCCCCAGTTAAATCCGTTTGGGCTAAATTTGCCCCATCCATGCGGGCGGCACTTAAAATCGCATTTTGGAGATTGGCCCCCGCCAAGTTGCTGCCACAGAGCTTAGCAGCACTGAGATTAACTCCATTCAAATCTGCCAAGCTTAAATCTACCCCATTAATATAGGCTTCTTGAAGGTTGATCCCCAATAGATTAGCTCCATGAAAAATTGCCCCACTTAATCTGGCGCCGCGCAGATTGCCCCAACTGAGGTTAGCCTGGCGTAGGTCTGCCCCCCGCAGATTGCTGCCACCTAGATCGGCTCCAGTCAGATTAGCCTTTTGCAGACTGGCAGTACGCAAATTGGCATGGCTGAGGTTAGCCCCCGTGAGGTTAGTAAAGTTCAGGCTGGCTCTCACCAAAAACGCGCCCTTGAGATTGGCCTTGCTCAGATCGGCCCGATTGAACCTGCCATTACTGAATTTCACAAAACTGAGATTGGCGCGATGTAGACAAGCTTCACTAAAGTTGCTGCCCATCAAAAAGGCATGGTTGAGGTCTGCACCAGTAAAATCTGCACCACTAAAATCCACGCCGATAAAGTTGGCACCCCGCAAATCTGCGCCCCGTAAATCAATACCACTAAAGCAGCGATCGCCCATTTCGTATAGCTGTAACAGGTATTTTGCTTGCATGATCCTTCAGCCCAAATCTTTAGATTATTTTAAGGTGATTAGCTGATGATCACTGGAGTCCTAGGTTTTGAGACATGAAAATTAATAGAAAGTTAAGCTTTTGATTTTTTTGATCTGTACCACCGCGCCGCCAAAATTCCGACCAGAAAACCAAACAGGTGCGCTTGCCAGGAAACCCCCAACTGGGTGGGGAATATGCCCCAAATGATGCCGCCGTATAAAAACATCACCGTAGCAGCGATCCCGATCGCTACCAAACTACGCTCAAACCAAGCTCTGGCGAGCAAAAAGCCAAAATAGCCAAAAATTACCCCACTTGCCCCCACAGTCACGGAGTAGGTGGGGCTGAACAGCCATACCCCCAAGCCACTACCCACCCCAGTCACTACCGAAACCATCACAAAATCCGACATACTGCGCAGCATAATCAACCAACCCAACACCAAAAATGGCAGGGTATTGGCCGCCAGATGTGCAAAGCCAAAATGCAAAAATGGTGATACCAAAATTCGCCACAACTCAAATGGTTGCCTTGGCAAGATCCCCCAACTAGCCAAGCGCAAGCCCAACACCACATTGACGATTTCGATCACCCACAACAGCAAAGCCAGTTCGCCTAGGGTAAAAATCTGTAGCTTAAATTCTTGGAGGATGCCGCCCCGCCCTGATCGCTCTAGTTGCTCGCTCATAGATCTAGTTAGGAATATGTAAACCACAATGCAGATATAATTGTGGCAGCATGGCTAAATCTATAGTTATCTAAAACTGATTTAAAAAGCAACTTTTATTCGTAAACCAGATGATTGAGGTAAACGTCATGCCTGCACTTGATCAACTACCAGATATCTTGCTTGACACCAAGATTTGCTGCTGCTATGTAAATGCCACCAGCAAGGTTCAAATTGCTAGGATTGCTGATGTTGCCAACTGGTATTTTGAGCGAGTAGTTTTTCCCGGTCAGCATCTAATTTTTGAAGCGGTTGAAGGCGCACACCTAGAAATTCACTCTGGAATGATGGCCAGCTCAATTTTGTCCGACACTATTCCCTGTAGTCAGTTACGGTTAGAAGACCCGTCGGCCGTGTTGCCCAATTGGATTCCCATCAAGCCGATCACCGTCTAAACTCCCTGTTCTTGATTAAACTTATCTAGACCTATGACCGTAAAACCCGAATGGCTGCGTGTAAAAGCTCCCCAATGGCAAAGGGTAGGCAGCGTCAAGGAAACCCTGCGGGATTTGGGTCTAAACACGGTCTGCGAAGAAGCTTCCTGTCCTAATATAGGCGAGTGTTTCCAGGCAGGAACCGCCACCTTCCTAATCATGGGTCCCGCCTGCACTCGCGCCTGTCCCTACTGTGACATTGACTTTGAGAAAAAGCCCCAACCTCTTGATCCAACTGAGCCAGTGAGGTTAGCAGCAGCAGTCAAAAGGTTAAATCTCAGCCATGTGGTAATTACTTCCGTGAATCGGGATGACCTCAAAGATGGCGGTGCTAGCCAGTTTCGCCTCTGTTGTGACCAAATTCGCCAGTTGATGCCCCAAACCACAATTGAACTACTAATTCCCGACCTCTGTGGTGACTGGACAGCCCTAGAGCAGATTTGGGCAGCTCGCCCCCAAGTGCTCAACCATAATATCGAGACCGTGCCGCGCCTATATCGACGTACTCGCCCCCAGGGCAACTATGAGCGATCGCTAGAACTATTGAAACTTGCCCATGACCAAGCACCCTGGCTCTATACCAAATCTGGCTTGATGGTAGGTCTAGGGGAAACTCCCGCCGAAGTGATCCAAGTGATGACCGATCTGCGTCAGGTTGGCTGCGACATTCTCACGATTGGCCAATATTTGCAGCCCAGTTCAAAGCATTTGGCCGTGCAGGAATTTATCACTCCAGATACCTTTAGTCATTGGCAAAAAGTTGGGGAACAGTTGGGCTTTTTGCAAGTGGTGGCTTCGCCTTTGACTCGGAGTTCTTATCAGGCCGAGCAAGTACAGGCATTGATGCAGCTATATCCCCGTTAGCATCCTTGATTGATTTACTACAACTCCCTGGGGGAGGTAAATTTGTCCTTAGTAGTTTAGCGAAGGGCTGCCATTTACAAAATAGAGCTAAAACTGCTAGATTATCGCCAGATATCTGCCCATCTACACCCTCACCAAAGCTATGCACCAAACTCTACAAAAAATCGGCGGCGTAACTGCCCTTGCCACCAGCCTTCTAGCCTTTTCTGCCCCTGCTCAAGCTATCACTCTCAATTGGTCTTTTGTGCCAATAGATGGACCTACGGGAGCAAATCCCTATGTGGTCAGAGGTACGATTGATGGATTGCAAATTGGCTCAAATAGTGGCACGGGCATCACTGCCACTGTCACCAATACTCCCACAGGGGAGTTAGAGGGTACTGTATTTAATATTTTTG
>JANRLH010000007.1:0-10610 GCA_033762795.1 Pseudanabaenaceae cyanobacterium bins.68 | reverse complement strand
ACTGCTCGGCAGTCCTACCAGTCGGCTTTTGTGAATTCGGGTGTGAGTTTTACTAGCGGTCAGCTACCAGTTGCAGTGCAGCCTGGCAACACCAACCCTGGTGGCTTTTTTGGTGGCATTGCCCATGACTTTGACCCAGGTGCAGGTGTAGATGTGTTTCAGCAGGTGACTATTCAAAACAATGCCAGAATTTTTCTTTCTTTCCAATGGGATGATCCATTTTTCTCCGTCAGCGGCACAGGCACAAACAAGGAATTAGATATTTATGTGTTGAATGCAGCTAACAATACGGTGGTGGCTGGTAGCGCCTTTAGTAGTTTAGGCAATGACGCCGTAGAGATTTTCAGCTTTACCAATACTACGGGAGCAGCAGCCAATTTTAATATTTTAATTTTGCAAGCGTCAGGTTCTAGTTTTCCCAGCTTAGTCAAGTACATTAACTTTGGCAATGACACTACTACGGTAGAGTACGACACCCAAAGCTACACGATTGTGGGTCATGCCAATGCCACAGGCGCAGCAGCCGTCGGCGCAGCATTTTATGGTTTTACCCCAGCCTTTGGTCAAAACCCGCCTTTGTTGGAGTCGTTTTCCTCCAGGGGAACCACTTCTTCTTCGATCTTTTATACTACGACAGGCGCGCCCACCAGCCAAGTGCGCCAGAAACCTGAGTTTGTTGCTCCCGATGGCGGGAACACCTCATTTTTTGGTCAAGATATTAGCTTTGGCACTACTGACCTAGATAGCTTCCCCAACTTTTTTGGTACTTCGGCAGCCGCTCCCCATGCCGCCGCAGTGGCAGCTTTGATCCAGCAGGGGATTCCTACTGCAACTCCCAGCCAGATTTATACCGCCATGGAAACTACGGCAATCAATATGGATGCCCCTGGCTATGATGTCAATTCTGGTTTTGGTTTGATTGATGGGGTGGCAGCGGTAAATTCTCTGCCACGTCCAGTGGTGAATGGCGATAGCAACCGTAATAGCTTGGCGGGCAATAATAGCTTGGATCTGATTACTGGCGGGTCTGGGGCAGACACACTTACGGGTGGTTTAGCTCAAGATACTTTTATCTACAGCTCGGTGCGAGATGCTGGCGATCTGGTGGTTGATTTTCAAAGTGGTATTGATCGCTTCGATTTTCGGAGCTTGGCCACCAGCCTGGGACAAACAGGTCAAAACTTAATTACTAATGGTTTTTTGAGCTTTGGGGCAAGCGGTAGTAGTACGCGGATTTTCCTGGATAACGATGGTGTGGGTACGGGTTTTAGCCCTCGTCCCTATATTTTGGTGCAGAATATTACCCCTGCTAGTTTGAATGTGGCGAGTAACTTTATTTTCTAAGGAACAAAAGCAGATGAAAGGATGTATTTGGTTTTTGGGAGCCCTTGCTCTGTGGCAGCCTGGGGTGGAGGCGGTGCTGGTCGGAGGATTCAATGGCAGTCTGGATGCTGGCTGGACAGGGTTTGGCGATGTTAGCACCGTAGGCGGTTTTAACAATGTGAACCCCAGCGAAGGAGCAGGAATGTTGCGATTGACTACCGCAGATCTGGTGGATGAGCCGAGTTTTAATTTTTCTGGCACTAATCCTGTGCAGGTTGGCAATACCCTAGAAACTCAACTGGCATTACCCGAGGGCATTTTTAATCTAGCCGGCGACTCTGGCTTTGAAGGCTCAGCAGTACGGCGTACTCTCACGGTAGCAGCTAATGATCGGTTGATTTTTGAATGGAGCCTGTTGACTACTAGCTCTGAGCCTGATTTTAATGACTATGGCTTTTTTAGTGTGGGTAACCAAGTGAATGTGTTGGCTAGTACTACTAGTACTTCGGCTTTGCCAGGATCACCCTTTTTGCGGCGCAATGCTCCTGGGCTGACAACCCAGACTTTTACATTTGCTAATCCTGGTACTTTTGCGATCGCTTTTGGCGTAATTGATGTGAATGATTTTGTTGGTGCTTCTGCTCTCCTAGTTGATAATGTGCGCATAGAGCCAGTCCCCTTTGAGTTTAATCAAGACTTGGTATTGGGCGGTGCGAGTTTAGTGCTGGGTTTATATGTAAGAGCTAAGCTGACCAAAAATTCCAAGCCCTAAACCAATAAACTGCCTGGAGCATAGATGCCTGGCTGGATTGCTCGGTCAATGATGGAATTGGCTCCAAGCACCGTGTAGGGAGGAATAACGGCATTTGCACCAATCCAGACCTGATCGCCCACAAAACAGGGGGCAGAAATTTGGGCTTCAGCCGCGATCGCGGCAGTAGAACTCAGCCAAACCCCAGGGCTAGGGGTGGGAACTGCAAAGTTGTAGCTAATTAAACCTGCCAGCATATCCCGATGGGCCTGCCAATATTTTTGGGGATTGCCAATATCTAGCCAATAGCCCTGATGCACAAATCCCATGACTTTAGCGCCTTGGGCCAACACTTCAGGGAAAAATACCCGCTCGAAACTTAAAGGCTCTCCTGCTAGGTAGGGTAAAAACAAATCTGGCTGGATCACGTAGGTACCGGCATTGATCGTGTTAATTCCTTGGCTTAAAAACACCAGGGCTTGTTCAGAAGTGGGTTTTTCGCGAAAGGCTAGGACTTGCCGATTTTGATCTAGTTCGACTAAACCAAAGGGAGTGATGTCAGCTACGCGAGTGAGGGCAAGGGTGACTTGAGCTTGGCTGTCGCGATGGAAAGTAATCAGTGCGGTTAAATCTAGATCGGTCAAAATATCGGCATTAAATACTACCAAGGGCTGCCCCGTAAACCAAGGCTCAGCTAATTTCACCGCTCCCGCCGTATCCAGCGGAGTAGATTCTTGAATGTATCTAATCTGTACCCCAAAGCGATCGCCTGTCCCAAAATAGTCAATTACCTGCTGGGCTTGGTAATGCACATTTAGCAAAATATCCACAATGCCCGCTTGGCGACAGCGCTCGATCAACCACACCAAAAAGGGGCGATCAAATAGGGGCAGCATGGGCTTGGGACAACCGTAGGTGAGGGGACGTAAGCGCGTGCCTTTGCCACCGGCGATGATTACTGCTTGCATAAAAAATGTAGAAGTGAACTAAATAAAGGCATCCCGTCCAGTTGCGGGGAAACCCTGGGATCAGCCGCCCGCTCTGGATGGGGCATCATCCCCAAGACATTGCCGCCTGGGTTACAGATGCCAGCAATATTAGCGATCGCGCCATTAGGGTTACTAGCCTGGTTGATCTCCCCTGCACTATTACAATACTGAAACACGATTTGATTTTGATCTTCTAGGCGCTTGATGGTGTCGGGATCAGCAAAATAACAGCCTTCCCCATGGGCGATCGGCAGGGTGATTACAGAGGTTTGATAGGCATTCGTCCAAGCTAAGTCGAAACGATTAATTTTGAGGCGTAAGCGATCGCAGATAAAATGCAAATCACGGTTACGGATCAAGGCTCCTGGTAATAGCCCCACCTCGGTTAAGACTTGAAAACCATTACAGATGCCCAATACATACTTGCCCTGGGCGGCATGATCGATCACTGCTTGAATTACGGGCGAAAATCGAGCGATCGCGCCGCACCTCAGATAGTCGCCATAACTAAATCCTCCTGGCAACATCACCACATCCAGATCAGCTAGATCGGTCTCGGTGTGCCAGACTAGGCGGGTGGGCTGACCCAAAACCCCCTTGGTAATAGTCGCTAGATCGCGATCACAATTAGATCCAGGAAATACGACAATGCCAAACTTCATAGCCTAACTCGCTTGTAATTCAAACCGATACTGCTCAATCACGGGATTGGTCAAAACCTGCTCACAGATCTGCTTGAGTTCGGCGGTGGCGGCGGCTTGATCTTCCGCCTCCAGGCTAATTTCTAAATATTTGCCCAAGCGCACCGATTCTACTTGGCTCAATTGAAGCTGATTGATCGCCTGACCCACTGCCGTTCCTGCTGGATCTAGCACCGCAGGATGCAAACTCACAAACACACGAGCGGCAAATTTCATTACTAAAACGTTCTGACAAGAGCAACATCATCCTACCAGGACTGAGGCACAGACTACGATCGCAATTTTTAGCTACCTTTGGGGCAGCAAGGAATCTGAGCTCCGCTCAAGCTGAGTAAGCTAGCGTGATAAAGTAAAAAAATCTCTGTTCAGGTAAATTATGGCTGCGGTGCGTCTAGCGGGTATTTGTAAATATTTTGGGACAACCCCTGTGCTGCAAGATATCAATCTCACTATTAGCGATCGCGAATTTATGGTATTAGTTGGTCCCTCTGGTTGTGGGAAAAGCACACTGCTACGATTAATTGCCGGCTTAGAACAGCCCAGTCAAGGACAAATTTATCTAGATCAGCGCCAAATTGATCCCCTGCCGCCCAAACAGCGAGATGTGGCGATGGTATTCCAAAACTACGCCCTCTATCCCCACCTCAATGTATTTGACAATATTGCCTTTGGACTGCGCCGCCAGCAACCCCAAGCCACCAAAAGCGCGATCGCCCAAAGGGTGAAAGAAGTCGCCCAAACCCTCCAAATTGAACCACTGCTATACCGTAAACCCGCTCAACTCTCTGGTGGTCAAAAACAACGGGTAGCCCTGGGCAGAGCGATCGCGCGATCGCCTCAAGTATTCCTAATGGATGAACCCCTATCCAATCTTGATGCCAAACTGCGCAGCGAAACCCGCAGCCAAATTGTGCAGTTGCAAAGAGAACTAGCTACTACCACGATCTACGTCACCCACGATCAAACCGAAGCCATGACCATGGGACATCGCATTGCCCTGCTCAAGGATGGCAAAATTCAGCAGGTAGATTCCCCCCTCAAGCTCTATCACCAACCTGCCAACCGCTTTGTCGCCGAGTTGATTGGCAGCCCCCCCATGAATTTTTTACCCGTCACCCTTGCTCCCGATCAGCAACTCCAATCACCCCATTTACGCCAGCCTTTAACTGTTAATACCTCAGCCCCCATCGGTACGCCACTAGATCTAGGCATTCGCCCTGAGAGTTTGACCTTGGTGCATGACTCAGACCAAGCCGACCTCACTGGCACAGTCAGTCTGATTGAAACCCTTGGCAGCGAAACCCTAATTCAAATTCAGTTATCTCGCCCCAGCCAAACCTTGATCGCCCGTAGTTTCAGTTCTAACTGCCCTCTCCAAATTGGCGACCAAACCCATTGGCAAATCTCAGGTCAGGTTTATTTGTTTGAGGCTGACGCAGGCACTAGGATCTATCCGTCCACCTAAAGGCAGGGTTAGAGCCTAAGCAGATCCTCTGGCACTCTAGAAGAGGGGAAAATGCCACCCCTTTAGTTTCTGGGCTTAATGTTTCAATTTTTTGGGCAGGCTAATTTGACGGCTGTGGTGAAAGTCAGCCTGCACCTTCGCGGTCAAACTTTTGGACACCCGTTTGACTACCAGGGCTAGCACCCCATTACCAGTGTTTTGAATCCATTCCCGCGACATCGACAAAATGAACTGGGGAAACTTGAGGCTAACTTCTAGATCTAATGTCCATTCTACGGCAGTGTATAGGCTAGAAATTTGACTATATTCGGCTGGGGTAGGCTTTTCAACTAGTTCCATCTTTGCCTGAAAGTCGACCTCATAGCCTAGATCCTGTTGGTCTGGGATTGGCACGGTGACAATGCGATAGACTCCTTGATCTTGGGGCAGCAGATCTAGCCCTACCTTCGGTTCAACAAAGAAGCCAAAGGCTCCCACCCGCCCCACCCCCATGGCGTAGCCATTTTCGCCCAAAGGTTCGGCTTTGAAGGGCTTGGCGCAGCGCACAAACCAACCCTGGTGAGCATCCAGATAGTCCATCACGCTGGCGCGATCGCTATAGAGATCCATATAGCCGACAAAATGATTATGAAACTTAGTCGGTTCAGGGTTGGTCATAGATATTTACAGGTTGACCACAAAGGCTTCATTCACCCCTTGGATGCGTTCCACCTCTTCAATGATGCCCTCAGATAGGGGATCATCTAGGTTGAGTACCATCACTGCTTCGCCCCGCACTGTGCGTCTACCCACCTGCATACTGGCAATATTGACATTGAAGTTACCCAGCAGGGAGCCAATTTGACCAATAATTCCAGGGGTGTCTTGGTGCAGGGTGAGCAACATATGGTTGGTGGGTTCAACGTTGATCGGGAAGCCGTTGATGTTGGTGATGCGCCGCTCTTCTTTGCCTAACAAGGCTCCAGTTACAGATTGCTGCCCATGGCTGCCCTTGGCAGTGAGTTGGAGCGAGCCACTGTAGTCGGTGTTGGATTCGTCCCGGGTTTCGGTAACACGAATGCCCCGCTCTTTGGCTTCTAAACTAGCGTTCACAAAATTGACCCGCTCTCTGAGCGCAGGAGAGAGGAGACCTTTGAGCGCCGCCACTACAATTGGTTGAGCTTGACTACGGGAAATTTCCCCTTGTAGCCTGACATCGAGGGTTTCGACCCGTCCACCCGCTAGCTGACCCACTAGGTTGCCGAGCATTTCCGCCAGGTGCAAGTAGGGCTTGAGTTTTTGCAGCACATCGGGGCCAAGACCAGGGATATTAACGGCGGCACGGGCGGGTAGACCCAACAGTACATCGCGAATTTGCTCAGCTACGTCGATCGCGACATTAGTTTGAGCTTCTTCAGTGGAGGCGCCGAGGTGAGGGGTGAGAATCAGGTTTCGTCCCACTTGGCGTAAGGGGGAGTCAGCTTCGAGGGGTTCGTTCTCAAACACATCCAGAGCCGCACCAGCAATTTTGCCTTGGTTGAGGGCTTCAGCCAGGGCAGCTTCGTCAATAATGCCGCCTCTAGCGCAGTTGATAATGCGGGCGTTGGGTTTCATAATTGCCAAGCGATCGCGATCAATCAAATGCTGGGTCTCTTTGGTCTTGGGGAGATGGAGGGTGATGTAGTCTGATTCCCGTAGCAAGATTTCTAGGTCTACTAGAATTACGCCCAGTTGTTCGGCTCGCTCCGCCGTGAGGAAGGGATCATAAGCCAAGAGCTTCATCCCGAGAGCTTTAGCTACGGTGGCCACATGGGAGCCAATTTTGCCTAGTCCCAAGATCCCGAGAGTCTTTTTGTAAACTTCTACGCCAGTAAAGCTCTTGCGATCCCATTTGCCCTGCTTGAGGCTGTGATTAGCATCGGGAATGTAGCGCGAAAGAGACATCATCATCGCGATCGCGTGTTCAGCAGCAGCGATCGTATTACCTTCAGGGGAGTTGACCACAACGATGCCTTGGCGGGTGGCAGCAGTCACATCCACGTTATCTACACCTACGCCAGCGCGACCGATGATTTTGAGCTTGGTGCCAGCTTCGATGATTGCTTGAGTGAGTTTGGTGCCAGAGCGGATCATAATGCCATCAAATTCGGCAATTGCCTGGCGTAATTCTTCAGGCGTGAAATCGGTTTTTACCTCAACACTTGCCACCTGGGAAAGAATATCGATTCCAGCTTGGTCAATGGGGTCGGAGACAAGAACTTTGGGCATAGAACAATTACTTTTGAGCTTGAGGAAGTATTACCTATAACATTTATTTTGAACAGATCTTTAATCTTTTGGCAAAACCTTAGATTCAGACTTTAGGGCTAGTAAAACTTACCAAGTGATCCCCAAAAACTATGGCTTATTCGATCGCAACCGATGTATGTGAGGGGGTAGCGGTCTGTGTGACTGCTTGTCCAGTATCCTGTATTCACAGTGGCGAACTGGCGGGGCAACCTCTGAACCAAAAGGGCAAAGCCTGGTTTTGGATTGATTTTGAGGTATGTATTGATTGTGGCGTATGCTTGAAGGTATGTCCAGTATCGGGAGCGGTACTGCCCTATGAGGATGCTAAGGCACAGCGGATCAATCTTTTTCCCCAGGAGAAATAAGCTCAAATTCTCTTTTGACCAGAAAATATATGGTGGCAATTATTGTGGGGTGCAATTTGCTTTTGAGTCTGGGTTTACTCTGGCTAGCTTGGCAAGTGCGGCGGGCGCAGCCTGGCTTGGAACAGGCAACTCACAATATTTTGGGCTATGCGGCAGCCTGTCAGAATGGTTTAGGGAATACGCCAGCAAATGTGCTCAAGGCACAACAGGCATTGCATCAAGCACGCGATCGCTACCAAGAATTACAAATTAAGCTGGCAAAGTGGCGATCGCTGCTGCGGGGATGTCGTTGGCTAGTAGGTTTAGTTTGGCGGTCAAGGCGAGGTCAAAAATCTGGATCGAGATCTCCTAGGATGAGAACATGAGAAAATAATCATAACTGGGCGAGGAAGTGATCATGGCAGAAGGGGCAGCTAAATTTTGGGGTGGTTTGCTAGTTGGCGGCGCGATCGGAGCAGCAGCAGGGCTACTTTTAGCACCGCGCTCAGGCAAAGAAACCCGCCATAAGCTCTTAAGGTCCAAGCTGGGTTCAACTTTGCAGTCTCAAGCAGATCAGTTGGCGGGCAAGCTAGGAGAACAGTTGAGCGAAATTGGCGAAACCGCCCAAAAAACTTTGGATCAAACTAGCGAGAGAGTACAGGAAGCGATCGCCGCCGGACAGGAGGCTAGTCGCAAGTTGTCCCAGGAACTAGAAACATGACTGAGCCTCTATTTTGGCTAGGACTATCAATCTTGTTAGTGGCAATTAGCCTGACTGCTTTGTTGGTGACTGCAATTCCCGCTTTTCAGGAAATTACTCGCGCCGCCAGAGCAGTAGTGAAGCTAGCAGATACCCTATCGCGGGAGTTACCGCCAACTTTAGAATCAATTCGGTTGACGGGCTTAGAAATTAGTGAGCTCTCAGAGGAACTTAACCAAGGGGCTAAAAGTGCTAGCGAAACCGTAGAGCAGATCAATCAAGGACTGAAGACCGTGCAGAAGCAAGCCAAGGGAGTATCTTTAAGCACTCAAACTGCTTTAGCAGGAATCAAGGCTGGTTGGCAAGCATTCCGCTCTCCCCGTCGCCATCGGCAAATTAATCCCCCCCAAGACCATTAGTAGTGATGGCTGAGCCAGCAATTCTGATTTTAAGTGATGCAAGCTGGGCGATCGCGCAGCAAATTCAAGCTGTGTTACCCCAATCCAGCATCTATGGGTTGCGCGGGCGAGTAGCTCAGGCAGATATTTATTACGATCGCTTTACCGATCAAGTGAGCCAGTTATTTAGGGCAGGGCGACCAATTTTGGGCATCTGTGCCAGTGGCATTTTGATTACTAGTCTGGTGGGTCTGTTGCAAGACAAGCGCTTACATCCCCCTGTGCTGGCGATCGCTGCCGATGGCAGTGTGGTAGTACCTTTGTTGGGTAGCTTGCAGGGAGCCAATCAATTAGCCAGGTTAGTAGCAGAGCATCTAGGGGCAGTGGCTGCCATCACTACAGCCGCCGAAGTGAAGTGGCAAACTAATTTACTTACTCCCCCCCCAGGCTATGTCTTACTCAATTCTGATCAGACGGCCAAGGTATTTGTGGCGGATGTGTTGGCAGGTGCAGAGCTACAGCTAGAAGGGGAAGCAGATTGGCTGAGATCTTTGCCCTTTCAAGCCCAAGGTAGTCATCGCATCCAAGTTTTGGCTGAAGCGCCTACCCCAGACTACCTAATCCCAGATCATACCCTAGTCTACTATCGAGTGCCGGTGCCAGGTAAGTTAATGATTGTGGGGATTGGCCCTGGCGATCGCGCCTGGTTATCACCTGAAGCCAAAACCGCTCTAGATACGGCTACTGATCTGGTGGGCTATTACACCTATTTGGATTTGGTAAAGCCCTGGCTAGGGCAGCAAAATTACCATGGTTCGGATAATCGGCAGGAAAGCGATCGCGCCAAACAAGCTCTAGATTTGGCAGGTACTGGGGCAAAGGTAGCATTAATTTCCAGTGGTGATCCTGGGATCTTTGCCATGGCAAGTGCGGTGTTTGAGGTGCTAGAAACCCAAGCCCAGCCCCTTTGGGAACAGATAGAGATTCAAGTGATTCCAGGTATTTCCGCCATGCAAGCTGCTGCCGCCCTAGTGGGTGCGCCCCTAGGTCATGACTTTTGCGTAATTTCGCTCTCAGATATTCTCAAGCCTTGGGCAGTGATCGAGCATAGATTGCGAGCAGCCCTAGTTGCCGACTTGGTGATTGCCCTCTATAACCCGCGTTCCAGTCAGCGTCCAGATCAACTCAGTCAAGCCCAACAGCTTTTACTCACAGGACGACATCCAGATACTCCTGTAGTGCTGGCTACCAGTTTAGGGCGGGCTAATCAGGCTAAGCAAATTACCACCTTGGCGCAGCTAAACCCAGAGTCAGTTACCATGCAAACCCTAGTAATCGTGGGTTCTAGTCAGACGCGCAAGTTTGCTCGAGCCAATGGGGAAGTTTGGGTCTATACGCCGCGCCGCTACAGTCAGGCTTGACTTTCTGCCATCTCAATAACCGTGGCAAGTTTTAGAAGCTAAAGCGGGTGCTAATGTTGCCTACAAAAACTGTAGGGTTATTACTGAAGCTATTGGGATTAAAAATAAAGTAGGCGTTCGGCACAATCGCAATATTTTTGCTAATCGGGAAGTAATAGGAAAATTCTAACTCTTGCTGAGTTGCTCCGTTTCCGGCTCCAGACACAAAGAATTGGCTACCAGATTTAATTTGATTAGGAACGACATAGGA
>JANRLH010000006.1:0-60794 GCA_033762795.1 Pseudanabaenaceae cyanobacterium bins.68 | reverse complement strand
GTATCAGTATTACTATTGAATCTCTGCCCCAGGGTAATTAATTCCCGTCTGATTTCTAAATAGTTATAAATTTCTCCGTTGAAACTGATCCAATATCTTTGATTTTGATAAGACATGGGTTGATGCCCAGAAGCGCTCAGGTCAATTATGGCAAGCCTGGTATGCCCAAGATAAACATTTTTGTTATGCCAACCTCCGCGATCGTCAGGACCGCGGTGAGAAAGTAACTGCAAAAATCTACTTAGATCATTTTTGGAACTTGAAGTTTTATCTATAAATCCGAATACACCACACATTTTTAGTGACTAATTGTCATTCCTCTTTTTATTAAGATATTTTATAGTTGATTTAGCCAGTCTTTTCAGTGGAATAAATAGCATATTGTTTACTTTAAATATATTTATCGCTAGTTTATATGTGAATCTAGATTGCTTTAATTGATAGATATAAGCAACACCAATTATTTCTTTTGAAGAATTCATTTGCTTTAAATATAGAAAAATTTCTTCCAAGAGTATCTGCAAAGTAATCAGCTCACTTGTCACTCTCGACAAAGCTTTCTCAGTTGAGAGAGAAACTGCATTTATGTAATCACTATAGAGCTTCTCAACTATATCTTTTTCTGTTTCACCCCAACTTTCCCAATGACATTTATTCTTGACAGTATGTACGAACCAATTTTTATTAAGAAATAAACAGTCACTTTTTAATAGTAGATCAGCAAAGTAAATTATAGGGAAAAAACTATTTTCAAGATTATCATTCCAAAGCTGAAAGTTTATTAGTTTAGGCTTAAAAAATAATCCTGTTAATATAAAGCCATTATGTAAATATTTAATTGAGTTAAGAGGACTCGACTTAATAGTCATGTTTTTGTTGAAAGGACTACAAACAATACAGTGGAGCGATTTATCATTTAGATATGAGTATCTTGGAACAAAAAAGGAGCCAATTTCATCGTCCAGATTATCTAGAGTCTTTAAGATATCTCGTAGAGTCTCTGGTTGTAAGTGATCGTCATCAGTTAATACTGTGCAGAAATCAGCCTTTGAGGCAGCAACCATGTCTCTTATATTTAAATTCATCCCTTTATTAGTCGTATTCTTCTCAAATTTTGCAAAATCTTTAAAGGGGCTAATCATTTTGTTCATCTCTACTTCATTTATATTTGGGCTAGCATCATCAACTATTGAAATACTAATACGATCACCCAATTGTAATTCTTGGATCTGCAAAGCAATTGAAAATATTGCTCGACCCAGAGAATCAGGCCGTTTGTACGAAGGGATCAAGAATTCTAACCTTAAAGTTTTAGAGCTCGGAAATAATAATTTCTGTTGATACATCTTTATTTTTATAAAGAATACAGCTTGAAGATTTTTTTATGATCATTCAATTTGAGTTTGAAACAGTATGTCAACCTCAAGCCCTTTATTAGACTGAAATGGACATTCGAAACTGATCATAAACAGTCTCATTCTAAATGAAAACGACCATATTTCAAAATTGAAGTAAAGCCTTATAATTTCTTGAAGAGTTGTCTAGTAAACTTGATAGCATCTATAAGTATGGGTGGAATTAGTTTTTTGGCAACAAACATTAATAGATTCAATAGTATATAAAATATGATTTTTAAGTTAAGCCCATTTCTGTTAATTGTACATTGAGAAATCCTATATACATTTCTGAATTGATAAGTAACCATAAATTCATATTGAAATTGCTGATAACCCTTAAAATTTGGCAGAACACGAGTATGGAACTTAGATTTTGCTATTTGAAAGTCTTGCTCAAAGACTATTTTAAAGCAAGTAAACACTTTCTCAGCAGAACAAGGAATCATTTCAATTATATTATCTGTTGGTAAACCCCAATATTCGTGATCATATGTAACTGAAGCAAACCATAGAGCATCAGGATTAATCAGCTGTATCATTGGCAGAGATTTTGCCCAGTCGGAGGTAGATATCCAAGTAATTCCGCTAGAGCCGCCAATTAAGAAGGAGCAGTATTTAGTTAATTCTGCATTTTCCCTAAAGGTCAATACACTACCATCAATGATTCTTTCATGGTTTGAAATTATTGCTATGTTGGATGAAAGAATAACGCAATAGTTTTGGAACCTATCTACAATCATTCTTGCAAGTTCTAGAGCAAAATCAGGAGTTATAAAAGATTGCTCAGACTTTGCCGAACATTCGACTAGGATGGTATTATCTCTTGCTGGGAGTTGATGTGATTCCGCAAATCGACGCACATTTTCCACCTCTTGAAAATGCAATCGTAAAACAGGAGAGACTGAAATTGTAATTGGTTTTGGGTAACCGCTAAAGGTTGAAGAACGTATTGTTCCATCGAATCTAACAGCTTGCATCTGAGTAATAAAAATTTCATCAAATTCTCCTCTTTTCTGGCGATTCTCTAATTCATTATTAAAAATTTTCCATGCAATACCAATGTCTTTAGGATCGATAAGTGGAATTTCCCAAACTTCATCAACATGAGGATTAAGGTCTAGGACAGAACGATATATGGAGCCAATTGCCCATGTTAAATGACATTCAGGATAATCTTTTTTGATTTGATGAGCAATCGCTGTTACATAAAGGCAATCTCCATTAGAACTAAGCTGTCCTAACAGAATTTTCTTTGAAGATTGTTTTTCTTCTGTGGCTTTTATAGTTGTTGGTTGTTGCAGTAGATCTTGTTTCATTGGGCTTTGCTTGGTGCGCTATTCATCATCATGGCAGATAATTGTGAAAAAGTCACTTTAGGCATCCAGCCCATTGAATTAATAGTTCTTGGGTTAGAAACAAGTCGGTTGTACTGAGGGACAAAGTTTTGTCGAATTTTGACATAATTCCGCCAATTTCTGTTAATAGAACCAAAACATAACTCCAGCCAATTTTCAATTGTGTAAGTAATACCTGAACCAATCGTTGCTTCAAATATCTCATCCTGCTGAATTAATGTAAAAATTGCCCGTGCGATATCGCCAGCAAATGTCCATTCTTTTTCAACAGAAACATCTCCTAATTCTAAAATTTCTGTCGCTCCATTGGCAATATTCTGAGCCGTCAACGCTATCATTTGACTTACATGACTATTTTTGCGGAGAGGACTTTCGTGATGAAACAGATAGCCCACATAAACCTTCATGCCAAGAGATCTGTAGTATCGAGCGGCATAGACTGAATGAATTCTGGAAAAGGCATAAGGACTGCTAGATTCAAAAATATCTGTTTCCGAAATTGGCTCTCCTCTATTTTGAAATTGCACACCACTACCAGTGATGAATACCTTAGCATTAGGACAATACTTTTTTGTTGCTTCAAGGATGTTCAAAGTACCTGTAGATATAGTCTCATGGTTTTCAAAGAGGGCCTCATGGCGTGTAGTCGAATTGGCGGCTAAATGAAAAATATAACTGGGTTGATGATTGCTTATTAATTGCTCAACTTGACTGTAGATAGCTACATTAGCTTTTATTGGATAACTTTGCCTAGAGACGCCAATACATTGAATTCCTTGCGCTTTAAGTATCGAATCGAGGTAATGTCCATCTTGTCCACTAATGCCGAAGATCAAAGCTTTCATAACATTACTTCTTTTTTTGGAATACAAGTGTGGCGAATGTGTAGCGATAAGTTCCCGCATAAGTGAAATCAGGATTTGGACAATCCCATTGGGGTTCATCAACCCAAAAACAATCTTTGAGCAATGGCAAAAATCTTTCTTTAAAGTCTTTTTGGGTATAGAACCGAAAATCTACGTCGGGTATTGGATCACCTACTTTATACTGATCATTATAATCACAAGTCAGAATTGCTGTACCTCCAGGTGCCAAAAGGCTGACTATTTGAGTTATGAACAGTTCATCATTTTCTACATGTTCAATTACGGAAGTTGAAAAGATAATATCATAACTATTTTTAATTGTTGAAGGCTTGTAAAAAAACACATTAAGATCATAGTTGATTACTGGATCTATCTCTTCGATCAAATAGCCAAGTTTTTTTATCCCAGCAGCAGCAGTATCCTCATAGCTACCAACACATAAAATTTTGGGCAGGCATAATTGCCGAGAAAATTTCAATACAGTATCAAGGACAAAAGCTTGCTGAACATTAGCCTCTGCAATTTTTTGAGACATAATCTCAGGAACAACAGCAAACAGAAAAACAATAATAGGCTGATACTGCTTTCTTGCAGAATCGTCTAATATTCGATTAAAACATTCAACATCAGTAATTTCTGTAGGTTTGTAATTCTTAGGAAGAGAACTAGTGTAGGCTAGATATTCAATATCTGATTCTCTAATCCATTTATTCTGATTTCGCAGTGGTTTCAAGCCTAATGTTTTCTTGACCAAATATTTTACTCTGTCTTTAAAGGATGATACCTTTGGTCTGCTTGGAGGATTATTTAGAACAATATCTATGATGCGCTCATAGTCCCATATTAAATTTGTTTCATCCCACTCTTTACAAAAAGATTTTAGAGGAGTAGTTCCATTAGCTATAATCTGTTTGAGTTCCGAGTTCTCAATACAAATTGAAGGAGAATTATCAGATTTAGATATGATATGTCTGAACATATTGCTACGAGTGATTGCAATAGGTCTTTGAACGGCCAAGGCATAATCAATTACACTGGAAATACCACGACCGTAATATTTCTCATAGAAAAAAGCATTTAGGGTGTTTTGTGCCAGAAAATCCAGTAATTCAGATTGGGGAAGAAACTTATGACTTACACTTAATTTAATCTTGGGATTAACAATCAATTGTGCGCAATGTTGCGCAATAGTACGAGCCTGTACGCCATCATTATCTCCAAAAGCGGCGAATGGAATATGTAACCTGATTTCTGCCTCGTTATATTCTTGCTGTATAGTGGCGATTAGGTGTTCAAATCCTTTGCCTTGTAGACCAAAGCCGAAACTACCAATCTTTGGTATTTGTGGTAGGTCAAAATTATTCTCATAAGTCGGTATTAGCCTGCCAGTCTTGAAAACAATATTATTTTTAAGGAGTAGTGTTGGATCAGGAGCAATGTGATAGTCAAACAACTCATTATCCAATGAGTCTGCTACCCCTTGTGTAACTTCGTGAATAATCCCTAGATGGGGGACTTTAATTCTACTGATAATACTTTTATTGAGCCATGACAAGGTACTGGGATAGTAGTTATAAATAATTGCCGATGGTCTAACCTCGCTTACCGCATTTATGAAGTCATTACTACCAGAACATTCACTATATTTGAACAAATACCTACCTGATTTCTCAAGTGCCTTTGCAATGTTCAATCCATACTGATATACTCCACAACGTTTTTGCGAGTGTGATATGAACAAAATCCTACAATCTATTGAAGTAGACATGATTGTAAATTAGTTATGATTTTTAATAATTTCAATATTTGGTAATGGGAAGATCAGTCCAATCCCTTTGGACAAAGACTCTTTTTCCCGTTCAATAAATTCTGATTTAAAGTGCCAAGGTAAGACAAGGTAGTAGTCAGGTTTCATAGACCGAGATTCAGCTTCGCTGATAATTGGAATATCTGTACCAAGAGTGAAAGCTCCGTATTTGTCAGGGTTACGTTCAGCCGCACAATCAATAATACGATTGTCGATACCACACCACTGTAAAATAGTGTTGCCCTTGGTTGAAGCTCCATAAATATGGATTCGCTTGCCATCTTTCTTTAACTGTTTGAGGAGGAGGTTTAGTTCTTCTCGATGAGAATTAATCCGATCTTGGAAATTTTTATAAGGTTTATCGGTATCTAAGCACAAGTCAAACTCATCTTGCCTCAGAAATAATAGGTTTTGATGAAATCCATCCTTCTTGTAAGTAAAATTACCAATATGCGTGGCAAAGCAACGAATGCTACCTCCATTAATATCATTTAACGAAGCATCTATAACCTTCATGTTTGCTCGTTTAAGAATGTTTTCAATAACGGCGAGACTATAATATTCTAAATGTTCATGACAGATTGTGTCGTAGGAACTCATTTTTAGCATTGAAGGCATATAGGACATTTCAAAGATCCATAGCCCTTCAGGTGAAAGCAATCTGGCAATTTCTCTTGTAAAGCTCACTGGATCTTCAAGATCGTAAAACATAGCGATCGAAGTAATGATATCGAAGTAATTGTTAGGAATTTCTTTAGCCAATTCTTCTGAAGGGAAAATATCTTGAAATACAATGACGTTATCCCCAATCTCTTGAGCAATATCGGAAGGATCGACACCATATTTGCTAAATGTTTCTGGGTAATATCCCAAGAGGGTACCATCATTACACCCAATATCTAGCACCGCACCGGATGATTTTTCTAGCAAGGTAACAGCCTGAGTCACAATGCCTTGAAGATGATTTCGCATGGTGTTGTTAGTACCTGAGCGATACCAATAGGCAGAATATAAGATTTCGGGAGGGACACTATGCTCCATCTGCAACAAGCCACAAGCATGTTCATCCCTTGTTGGATCACATCTCACTAGAGTTAAGGGAATTTTCCGCATCGGCGGAACTTCTTTCCCTGGTTTAACAAATGAACCTTGCAGATGCTGCTCTCCTAGGTCGATTACAGGGGTTAAAGCTTGTGAGCCACAGACTCGACAGGTTTTACGATGAATTAGGTGCATGATTAGATGTTTTTATTAAGATCAGCTTGATGTTGCTGTGTCAAAAGTCTTGACCATATTGGAAAACTGTTTATCTATCGAATCAATGCAGTTATTCCTTTGTAGGTTGAGCAGTGCTAATTGTTTTACGACAACATCTTTGGCTTCAATTGGCACTTTTTCAAATTCATAGATTTTTTCTTGTTCATGCCAAAGTTGACAATTAACCATAGCAAGTTGAGAAAAAATATCGCCAATACTACCTATTGCTTCTGTAATTTGGTTGCCTTCTTTTTTGTACACTTTATTAGAATCAAAGGTCAGTCTTTCTCTGGGGATGCAACCTGAGACAGCACTGCTCAAATACAAATCAATTTCTTGCTGAAGTTGTATTTCTTGTTTAGAGAGGCTTTCTAAACGTTGAGTATCTTCAGAATGCCATTGTTTCAGTTTAACAATTATTAGCTTATCGCATAAAGAACCAAGAGTTTCAGCCATAGTAGTATTACTTTTTTGAGTTAGGAATAATTAAATAATTTATACCAAGAACTATTTTTTCAATTCTATAGTCAATTGATTCAATGAATTCAAGGTAATCATCCAAACATGTGTGAAATTCATTATTGAACTGCTCTTCATATTCAAAGACAATGGGCATCTGATGTCTTTTAATTGTTTCTACAGCACCTCTTAGCACGAACAAGTCGCTTCCCTGTACGTCAATCTTCATAAAACTTATTGGAAGCTGGATATTTAAGCTGTCAATTGTAATTGTTTGAACCTTTCTGCCACTCAAGGCATCAGGGGATAATCCATAAGAACCATAGGAACCAAATCTTTGAAAATCAGGAATTGGGAAGAACATTGTCTGTTCATCTTTATCATAAACTGCCTTGCAAATTGCATTGATGTTTTTAAATTTACTGATAGAAATATTCTTTTCAAGAATACTAAATACAAAGTCACTTGCTTCAAACGAAAAAATCTGTCCACTTTCTCCAACAAGTTCAGCAAAGATAAGAGTCATTTGCCCAAAATTTGCTCCCACATCTAAAACTGTAGAATTAAAAGAAATGTATTGTTTCGCAATTTCTATAATTTCTCGTTCAAAAACTTCTCCCTTTCGCATGGTATTAATAACTATGTCTGTATCAATGTTATCAGGCAAATAATAGTCACCTATGATTGTTTGATACAAGGAAACTCCATTGTCAAATCTGTATGGAATAGTTGACTTATTCACACTTTTGAAAAATGTTTCAAATTCTTCAGATGTACTTTTTTCTAAAGGCTGGGCTATCAAATCGAGATGCTGCTTATCATTGTTGAGGCTCTCCCAGTAGGCTACTAAAGATTTAACATTTGCCATAACACGAGCACAACCTGACTGCTCAATCACCGATAGGCAATAACCATGATTTGAAATTTCTTGCAAATACTCATGTGGTTTAGAACGACTTCTATGCTCGATATGCCATGGGCTAAACTCTGTAAGGATAACGGGTTTGTGTTTCCTTACCATTTCATTCATGCCTCTCAATGCTAGCGGTTCATAACCCTCAATATCTATTTTTATTACGTCAATCCTTTCTTCATTTTGAAGAATCTTATCAATTACTACAGATTGGGTAAATTGACCACTTCTTTGACTAGATTTGGGTGGTTCTAGAAAGCCATTAGATCCAAAGGATTTTATTTTGTAGATCTGATTTGTATCGGAAACAGCGAAAGGGTATATGTAGATGTTATTAAATTGATTTTCTACAATACTGGAATAGAATAATTGTATGTTTTGGATATTTGGTTCAAATGATATTATCTTACCTGAACAACCAACAATTTTGGAGGCTAAAAGCGAGAAATAACCTATGTTTGCTCCTAAGTCTAAAAAGATTCCGCTAGGTTCAAGGACATTAGACAACATATGCGTGACATGAGGTTCATAACTTTTTGATTGAATAATATGATTGCCAATATCTAAGTCACTCAACATTGCATAAATTTTAAAGGAATTAATATGGACTAGTACTACATCAGGAAATAATATCTTTTGTTGATACTCATAGCTTTGAATCAATACTTGCTTGATTGAATTAATGCTCGCTTTTGTTGTCTGCCAATGTATTATTTCATTTTTGTCGGGCATTCTTCCAAGAATTTTTTGATATACAGAAATAATTTGAGTTTGATAATCCTGACTGAATCCTTTGTGGGAGACAACTACTTTTGGTACTGCCTTTATCTTGTTGTACAAGTAATTAAGCACTTTCATGATGTTCATTTGATTAGAGTAAATTTAACTAAATTTAACTTAAAGCCTTAATTTCCCAGTTGCAGTTACAAAAGACGCACCCATAATCACCGCCTTCGTACATTAAAAAATCAGATCCTGTATCAATTACAGAAATACTTAAAACATCTTCTTGCCAATCTATAAATTTCAATTTCGGAATACTAACATAGAACGTAAAAAGATATTCTCCTGACACCAAAAAATTGGGTGGGATAGTAACCGTAGCACTTAATGTTCCATCGTATATATCTGCGATATCCCATACTTTGTTTTCGGTTGTGAATACCCTTCTTCCTCTCTGGTCAGTCACAAAAAAACCTGCATGTATATTTGATCTCCATTTATTTATTGTGTAAATTATGCCTATGTCTATCTGGTCTGTATGTGAAAAAGAAGAGGTTATTTCTTGATTTGAGTTCAAAGCTTGAACTTTTGATACAAACATTTCTTTAGTTGAATCTTCTGAGTCAAGACCCCGTCTTTGGCTCTTTACTAATAGGCTTCTTAGGTAGAGGTCAATAATTTTTTCGGCCTCACCTGAATCAACTACCCTACCTTTATTCAGAAGAATTGCTTTATTGCATAAATGGGTTATATTACCTACCTGGTGGCTTACAAGAATTACTGTTCTTCCTTCACGCCCTACGTCATTTATCTTCCCCAAGCACTTCTTTTGGAATGCGGCATCACCAACGGCTAGAACTTCATCTACGATTAAAATCTCAGGCTCCAAGTGGGCAGCTACCGCAAAAGCCAAGCGTACATACATCCCCGAAGAATAGAACTTGACAGGGGTATCCAAAAATTGTTCTACTTCGGCAAATGCCACAATCTCATCAAATTTGCGACTGATTTCTGATCTCTTCATTCCCAAGATTGCTCCATTCATAAAGATATTTTCTCTTCCGCTCAATTCTGGATGAAACCCTGTGCCAACTTCTAAAAGGGAGCCAACTCTGCCCCTAATTGTGATTTCTCCTGTGGTAGGCTGGACGATCTGGGACAAAATTTTCAGTAATGTGCTTTTACCTGCCCCGTTTCGCCCAATAATACCAACTACATCACCTTGATTGACATCAAAATTAATATCTTTTAATGCCCAAAATGTTTCGGTTTGCGGCGATCGCCCCTTGAATAAATTTTTTAAGCCATCCATCAAATCATCTCGAAGGCTGTGATAGGGCTTTTTGCTGGCGGCACGAATTTGGTAAGACTTACTTAAATCTCGAACTTGAATTACTGGCTGGCTCATGAGTTACTTTAGTTTTTATTGGTTCTTAACTACCTTTTAGTTGCTTAATAAAATCTTTGACCGCATCATATTGGTCATGGTAACTGATATATTTTACCAGCATATCTAAATCCAAATTTGGTAGAAAGTAGCTTTGTCGCTCCTGTGCATAGTTGTTTTCGTGCCAATGATAAACCGTCAGTATTCCATTTTTCCACAGCCACACCTCAGGAACCGCCAAGCGATGGTAAAGTTGCAATAGGTTTATACTCCCACTGGTGATGATTACCTCAATTACTAAATCGGGTATGGGCTTTTTCCGCTCAAAATTATAGGATTCATCAGGTTCTTTGCGTCCTCCGATCGCTTTATTTCCTAAAGTTGCACTCCCTCTGGTATAAAAGCGGATACCAGTCATCTGCATATAAGCCTCCAAGAGGAGTCCGATTGTACTTTTATCATCTTCATGCTCCGAACTGGGAGACATAATTTCTAAAATGCCATCAAAGTAGATGAATTTTACCCCTGCAATCCCAGCAAAACTGGACTCGACTAATTCAAATTGCTCCCAGCTTACGCAGGGTAGAGAGATTTGGGCATCTTGACTAATTGAAGATGACATCGGAAACTCCTAAATATAATCGGCAAAATCTTTTTCAACGGCACGGAATACCCATGTACCTAGGCTAAAAGTAGCGATCGCGCATGATATTGACCAACCCAAACCAATCAGGCTCAAATTAGTTTGTCCAGTCACAGCAAACCTAAAGGTATCTAGGAGTCCCGCCATAGGGTTCAAGTAATACCAAAACAAAAGGTGCGGAGGAACAATTTGCACTGAATACACCACTGGGGAGCCATAGAGCCAAACTTGGATTAAAAACGGAATGATGTACTGGAAGTCCCGATAGCGAGCATTTAGGGCTGCTAGGATCATGCCGACTCCGGCCGCAAACAACATGGTTACTACCATTACTAAGGGAATTAATAGTAACTGCCAAGTTGGACGCATGCCATAGGCTAGGGCAAGGGGGAGAAGTAAAAACAAAGAAATGACAAAATCGATCCAGGCAGAACCAACGGCTGATAGGGGAATGATTAATCTGGGGAAATAAACTTTTGTAATTAATTTTGATTCGCTAATTAAACTTGCCCCAGAGCGACTAATACTTTCGGAAAATAACCCCCAGAGAACTAAAGCCGAATAACTAAAAATTGGATAGGGAATGCTATCGGAAGGAATCTTGACTAAGTTACCGAAAATAATTGTAAAAATAGTCATGGACACTAAAGGTTGAATTAGTACCCAAGCTATGCCAATCACCGTTTGTTTGTAGCGGATGCTAATATGACGCAGGGTTAGCATATACAGTAGATCCCTGTATTCCCAAAATTCTTTAATACTGTAGATTAGGGATTTAGCTTTGGGGCTAATAGTCGTTACTGTGCTACCCATTATTTTTAGAAAATTAGCTTGATATGGTGCAATGCCCACTTTTCAGCTTACCCTAATCAGACTGCGTGAGTCCTGAACTAATTGGCAAAAGCTAGAGATGGCTTGAGATGGTGCTGTACCAATTGACAAAAGTGCTTAATCGGCGGAATTTCTAAGCGATCGCTAGTAGTAACTAAGACTACTTGGCGTTGGAACGGGGTGCTACTGGCCATGGATCGAATTGCTAGGGCTGGATCATGCCAGGCTTCCGCCAGAGCCGCTTTGGGTAGCAGTGCGACTAGTTCTCCCTGTTTGACCACATTGCGGAAAGCGTCTAAGGAATTGAGTTCAAGGCTAGATTTTAATTCTAGGCCGTGATCTCTAAACTGGTCTTGCACTTCTTGTTGCACGCCATAGCCATCTTTGAATACGGCCTGGGGAAAGCGGGCTAGCTCTGGCCAAGGCACAGGGTTAAATTGGGTGAGGGGATGGTCAGCAGCCAACAGCAGTAGGATTTCTTCAGTGTAGAGCAAATCTACATGGACTTCACTATTGGCGTTGAGGTAGCGGTTTTTCATCACGATCGCCACATCAATTAGGCCATCCTTGAGTACTTTGAGGGCGCGATCGCTACCTAGAGCCGTAATTCGTAGTTGCACCTCTGGGTAGTCTCTGCCAAATTTGGTTAAGACTGGAGGGAGCTTGTAGGCGCAGACCGAGGGGATAGCTGCCACACACAGTTCAGGTTGCTTACCTGCTATCAGATCCCTGAGCTTGGTGGTAGCGGTCTGCCATTCCTGGCAAATTTTTTGAGCATGGGTATGTACGGATACACCTGCTAGAGTGAGCTTATGGCTGCCGTGGCGATGGATCAGGGCAACGCCCAGATGCTGCTCTAGGGATTGGACTTGGCGGCTAATGGTAGACTGAGTAACGCCGCAGAGTTTGGCGGCAGCTTGGAAATTACCAGTTTGGGCCACTGCCAAAAATGCCTGTAGCTCCTCGATCCGCATATGCTTCAAACCCAGTAAATCACTAGAGGGAGGCTTATGGTATTTGATCTGGGGGAGGATTTTGGTAGAGTTTGATACTTGCGTGAGCGAGATTCTCGGCTATTTCTAGCACCTATTCCAGTTTGCAAGTTATTGGGTGACGAAAAGGGCGCGCCCCCGCTATGGGTTTTAATGATTTTTGTACCGCATTCTTTCAAAAATCCTAATAACAAAAATCCTAATAACTTGGTTTCTACGGAGAGAGAGGGATTCGAACCCTCGTTAAAGTTACCCCTAAACAGCATTTCCAGTGCTGCGCCTTCAACCACTCGGCCATCTCTCCAGGGCGTTGCGGCTTTAGAATATATCACGCTTGGCTAATTGTCTGCAAGTAACTCTTTTTCCACCGTAAAATAGGCATGAATTATTTGGGGTGCAGGGGTGAAATCCCTGATTAAACTAATGCGGTTAAATCTTCGACCTCAACTCGATCAGGCTACTTTTATTGCTGCCGATGCGGTGGTAATCGGTGATCTGCTAGTAGCTGCACGGGTGAGTATTTGGTACAAGGCAGTGGTGCGGGCCGATCTCAATCGAATCGAACTGGGCTTTTGTACCAACATTCAAGATGGGGCAATTTTGCATGGTGACCCTGGAGTGGATTTAATTATCCAGGATCATGTGACGGTGGGGCATCGGGCAGTTTTGCATGGGGCAGCGATCGCTTCTGGTAGCTTAATTGGAATTGGCGCGATCGTGTTAGAAGGGGTAAAGGTGGGCAGGGGCAGTATTGTCGGCGCGGGAGCAGTGGTGACCAAGGATGTGCCAGATGGGGTGGTAGTGACTGGCATACCAGCCAAGGTCACCCGTGAACTTTCGGCCGCCGAACAAGCTGATTTAATCGTCCATGCCCAAAAATATTACCAACTCGCCCTAGAGCACCGTACTGCCCATGAATAATCTGGTCGTCCACATCCGCCGCCAACCTAGTCGCACTAGTCCATCGGCGTGGCAAGCTTTTACTGTAGCGATCGATCCCCACAGCCAAACGGTGCTGGATCTATTGCACAAAATCCAATGGCAGCAGGATGGGAGCTTGAGCTTTCGCCGTAACTGCCGCAATGTGATCTGTGGTTCCTGTGCCATGCGGATTAACGGACGGGCTGGCCTAGCTTGTCAAAAATTGATTGCTGAGGTGCTAGAGCAGGATCGGGTGACTGAATTAGCGATCGAGCCCATGGGCAACTTGCCTGTGATCAAGGATCTGGTGGTAGATATGACTAAGTTTTGGCAAAATCTGGCACGGGTTGATCCTCATGTGGTAACTGGGCAAGCGCCGCTCCAGGAATTTTTGCAAACCCCTGCCCAACGTCAGCAACTCCAAGCAGCCAGCAATTGTATTTTGTGTGGCAGTTGCTACAGTGAGTGCCAGGCAGTGACCGTAAATCAAGAATTTGTTGGCCCCCATGCCCTCGCCAAGGCACAACGGCTAGTCGCAGATAATCGCGATCAGTCGCTAGATTCACGCTTGGCTAAGTATAGTGATCTAGATTTTGCTTGGGGTTGTACCCGTTGCTTTAACTGCAATGAGGTCTGTCCGGTAGAGGTGGCACCCCTTGATCGGATTAGTGAGGTCAAGCAGGTGATTCTGGCGGCAGCTCAACCTAGTGCCGATCCCCAAGTGGCGACCGCTGTCAGGCATCGTCAAACTATGGTAGAGCTAGTCAAGGAGTCAGGGTGGATTGACGAAAGTAAGTTTGGGCTGGCGGTGGTGGCAGATAATTTGCGGAACTGGTCAGGGCTATGGAGTTTGTTACCCCTAGGCTGGCGGATGTGGCGGCGTGGCAAGTTACCCTATCCTTGGCAGTTTAGACCATCGATCGCGGTGAAGCAAATTAGAATGTTGATAGAGTCTGTACAAAAGCCAAAAGTTTAAGGATCTACTGAGTGTCTATGCCTGAAATTGCCAATCCCCTGTTGCGCGGTGAGGGTCTACCGCCCTTCGAACAAATTCAAGTGTCCATGGTTGAACCCGCGATCGCTACTTTGCTAGCAGAACTGACTAGTCAGCTTCAAGCCTTAGAGGAGCATCTTACTGCCCACTCTGCCCCCACTTGGCAAGATCTAGTGCCGCCCTTAGAGCAAATTGGCGATCGCCTCTCCTGGACTTGGGGGATTATCAGTCATTTACAGGGCGTCAAAAATAGTCCTGAATTGCGTCAGGTCTACCAGGCAGTACAACCCCAGGTGATCGAGTTCTACAATTTGCTGGGGCAAAGTCAGCCCATTTACCAAGCTGCTAAGTATTTACGCGCTAGTGAGTCCTGGTCAGAGTTTAGCCCTGCTCAACAGCGATTGCTCGAAGCCACAATTAGAGACGCTGAACTGGCAGGGGTGGGTCTAGCTGAACCAGCGCGATCGCAATTTAACCAGATCAAAATGGAATTGGCTGAGCTCTCTACCCAGTTTTCTAACCATCTGCTAGATGCTACTAAGCAATTTCACCTGGACTTGAGTGATCCTGCACAACTCGTGGGTTTACCCCCTAGTTACCTAGCCCAGGCGGCGCAGGCGGCTCCTACCCCAGACACTTGGCGGATCACCTTAGATTATCCTAGCTATGTGCCGTTTATGCAGCATAGCCAACGGCGCGACTTGAGGGAGCAACTCTATCGTGCCTTCATCACCCGCGCCAGTGCTGGTGATCTGGATAACAATCCTTTGATTGCCAAAATTTTGCAACTGCGCCATACCCAAGCGCAAATGCTCGGCTTTGCCAACTATGCTGAATTGAGCCTGGCTAGCAAAATGGCCCCAAATCTGGCAGCGATCGAGGTTTTGATCGAGGAACTGCGCCAGGCAAGCTATGGGGCAGCAGTCGCAGATTTGGCGGATCTAGAGGCATTTGCCCATAGTCAAGGGTTTGAGGGCAATCTCTGCCATTGGGATACTAGCTATTGGGCAGAGCGTCTGCGGGAGACCAGGTTTGATTTGAATGAAGAGGCTTTGCGGCCCTATTTCCCCTTGCCGCAAGTGCTGGCGGGCTTGTTTGGGCTGGTGCAGCGCCTGTTTGGAGTGACGGTAGTGGCAGCAGATGGGGCAGCGCCGATTTGGCATGAGGATGTGCGCTACTTTCAGATTGAGGATGAACTGGGGCAAGTGATCGCCAGTTTTTATCTTGACCCCTACAGTCGTCCAGCCGAAAAACGGGGTGGGGCGTGGATGGATTTTTGTGTAGGGCGATCGCGCCAAGCCGATCAAGTGCGGTTACCCGTAGCTTATTTAATCTGCAATCAAACTCCTCCCCTTGACAACCAACCCAGCTTAATGACTTTTCGGGAAGTGGAAACCCTGTTCCATGAATTTGGTCACGGCTTGCAGCATATGCTGACTGAGGTAGACCTGGGCGGAGTAGCAGGGATCAACAATGTGGAATGGGATGCGGTGGAACTTGCCAGTCAATTTATGGAGAATTGGTGCTACGACCGCGAAACTCTGTTTGGCATGGCTAGACATTATCAAACTGGTGAGCCCCTGCCCGAAGCTGAATACCAAAAGCTATTGATTGCCAAAAACTTTATGAGTGGATCTGCCATGCTGCGCCAGCTATTTTTTTCCCAGCTAGATCTAGACCTGCACCAGCACGTAGACATTAACCCTAGTCAGGTGCGATCGCGCCTAGCCCAGACCATGACCGTGATCCCACCCTTGCCTGAAGATCAGATGCTCTGCTCCTTTGGTCATATTTTTGCGGGGGGCTATGCGGCGGGCTATTACAGCTATAAGTGGGCAGAAGTTTTGAGTGCAGATGCCTTTGCCGCCTTTGAGGAGGTGGGGCTAGAAAATCCTGAAGCGATCGCGGCTCTAGGTCGTCGTTATCGCCAGACTATTCTTGCCCTCGGTGGCAGTGAGCATCCCATGCGAGTATTTGAGCAGTTTCGGGGCAGATCACCCCAGACTGAGCCGCTTTTACGCCATAGCGGGTTGCTTGCTAGAGCCGCTTAAGCATGATAGTTAATCGCCTGTATATACAGGGGCAAGATTTGGGCGAGGGTGAAATTTTGTTCTAGGTAAACCCGTGCATTTCTGCCCCAGCGATCGCGCAACTGCTGGTTCTGACTGAGGTTGAGGATCAAATCGGCAAGGTCTTGGGCCGCCCCATTGTCAATACATACACCACACTCTCCCGCCGCAACCATGGCGCGCAAATAGGAATTCGGTGGACAAATAGCTGCGATTGGTACGCCTGCTGCCAAAATTCCGTAAACCTTGGAGGGAGTTACTACGCCTTCTGCTACAGCTTTAATGCTAACCAAAGCCAAGTCACAGGCGGTAAGGGAATAGGGCAGAGTTTGCTTGTCCTGGTAGGGCAGAAAGCTCACATTAGTCAAATTCGAGGTAGCGATCGCTTGCTCAACTAGGGGAATGCCAGCCCCAGAACCAATAAATACAAAGCGAATCTGGGGATAATCCCGCAACAGATAAATGGTCTCAATTATGGTGTCCACATCATGGCAGCGTCCCAGATTGCCCGAATACTGCACCACAAATGGGTCTACCAGGTTATGGGCGATCGCAAACGGATTGTTCGATTTAGCTAAGGGCTGGATTAATTTTTGATCTGCCCAATTGTGAATCACAAAAATTTTGCTTGCCAACTGGGGAATCCGCTTAGCATACTGACTCAGTAATAGCTCCTTCATGGATTCACTCAAGACAATTAAACTGTTAGCTCGCCGCCACACTCGACAATTAATCCACTGCCATAACTTTACTAGGGGATGATCCAGCCCAATCACCCCCAAGCGCACCGCTACATCAGGATAAATGTCATAGACCAAACAGGTGTAACTATGGCCAAACAGCTTATGGTAAAACCAACCAACCATGCCCAAAAAAGGGGGAGCAGAAGTGATCAAAAAATGGGAGCCGCGCAACTCGGAATGGCGCAGTTTTACCAGGCTGCGCAGCCAAAAAAATAGACTGTTCAATAGCTTACCGCGAATACGTTTAGGGGAAATTTGCGCCGCCCTAGTACGCCTGATCGTAGTATGGTTTTGGTATTCATAGCCCGCCGCCTCTGCCTGATTAAAGGCGTAGCCTGGCATACCTGTATAGACTAAAATTTGATAGCCCTCCGCCGCCAAAGCCTGCACCAATTCATGCACCAACTGCCCTGTTGCGGCAAAATCAGGAGGGTAAAATTGGGTAATTACCGTCAACTTCCGCCTGGTTAGCCCTGGAGTTTCAAGGTTTCCGATCGCATTTGCGCCAGGATTGCTATCACCTTTTTCACCAGATGAACTGGCATCGCTGGGACGAAATTGATCGAACAAACTATCAGGCATTGGCAGTAATGGGTAGAAAAAATTAGGAGAAAATTTGGACTTAGGCTGCTATGAGCCAGGGAATTGATCCCAAAATCTAATTAACCTTGAGTTTTGTGATTGCGCTCAAGGATATTAAGATAACCCAATCGCTCCTAATTTTTTTATTTAGTTTGGCTTCAATTTAAAAACTCACCCAATCATACTATCGATCAGCAGCGCCTGATTTATCGTAGGCAGCTAGTTTTGCTTCCACTTCGGCATCTCCGGCGATCGCTACATCTGCGGTAGGCAGACCAGTCGGTTTAAACTTAGAGTCCATTAACTCCTGCTCGTGACCCGTAACTAGGTAGTTGCCCTCAATAATTTTACGCAGAATATTAGTACGGCGCTGTTTACCTAGCAGCATTGCCCCAACTAGCAGACCATGCTCCGAAACCGTGAGTTTAAAATAGGCATAGGGATCATCCCCAGGATCATAGGTGTAAGTCTGGCAAGTGCGATCGCTAGGATCAGGATTAAACTTACCCAGCATGGTGTAGGGCAAGTCGTAAAGCACACCTGCGTTATAGAACAGACCTTCCTGATAAACCGTAGCTGCTCCTAACAAATTAGCTGCGGCTACGATCCCCTGACTAGTGGCCACTTGCCAAGTCCGATTAGGGCGATCCCCTACCGTATTACCAGTTTGGACTAGAGTGCAATCTCCAGCCGCGTATACCCTGGGTAGATTAGTCTGTAAAAACTGATCGACCGCGATCGCTCCTTGAGTTATTTCAATCCCCGATCCCCCTAGCCAACTCAAATTGGGACGAATGCCAATACATACCCCCACTAGGTCAGCGCCGATTTCTAGACCATTACTGAGCTTTACCCCAGCAACCTTACCCTCGTTTCCGAGGATTTCTAGGGCAGAAACGCCCAAGTGGACTGCCACGCCACTGGCTACCACGCGGTCATACAGAATTTTGCCGGCGGCGTGATCGGTAAGCGGTTCTCCCAGGGTTTGCCCCAACTGGACAATAGTTACTGCCATGCCCGCATGATTGAGGCAGTCTGCCAACTCTAGGCCCAAGACCCCGCCACCAATTACCACCGCTTGCTTACCAGCATACTTCTTGGCGTTCTCTTCGTACCAGAGGGTATGAACCATATCCCAATAGCCCAGATTTACCCCCTCTAGCTCAATCCCAGGTAGAGGCGGTTTAATGGCACTGCCGCCGGTGGCAATAATTAAGCCATCATAGGGCAGGTCTCCCCGCTCAGCTAGGGTTAAGGTTTGGGTGGTCGGCTGTAAAGCGATCGCTCGATCTTGAATCACCTGAATATTAAGTGCTGCATAATCTTGGGGCTGCTTCACAATCAAAGCCTCTAAACTGGTCTGTCCCTGCAAATAACTGGACAAAGACAGCCGCCGATAAAATGGATAGTGCTCACCATTTACTACCCAGATTTCGGCAGTAGGTGCTGTCCGCCTGATCTGTTCCGCCGCCGTAATTCCTGCTACTCCCGCCCCAATGATGTAATATTTTTCAGGCATAGTGTTAAGTAAAACTAGTTATTAAAATTCGATAGTCCCAAACCAGTAAGGATAGGAGTTGTTCCTGGGTCAAGCTGGATGAATAGCTCCCAGGCACTAGGTTAGATGGAGGTTATAAGCCACCCCAGCCCCAATGCCTACCCAATGCCTAATTGTTGACTAGGCAGGGGTGTAGATCACCTTAAAGACTGCAGCGATCGCTTAGCTAGTTTCTTAACCAATTCTTTATAAAATTCCAACTAATGACCTCCCTCTGCGTCTACTTTGCGATTACCAGCCACGGCTTTGGCCACGCCACTCGCACCGCCGCCGTAATTTCGGCCTTGCAAACCCAAGCCACTGCCCATGACCTAAACCTGAAAGTAATTGTTGCCACCACTGCCCCTATTTGGCTATTGAAATCTTATATATCTCAGCCTTTTATCTACCATCCTGTAACCTTAGATATTGGCGTGGTGCAGTCCGATAGCTTCACCATGGATAAAGATGCCACCCTGGCTAAATGGCAGGAACTCTACCACAACCAATCTGCGCTCATTCACCAAGAATTGGCAGTAATTAGGCAGCATCAAGTAGATTTAATTTTTGCGGATTTACCTCCGCTCGCGAGCGCGATCGCCCAAGCTGCTCATATTCCCTGCTGGGCCGCCTCTAATTTTGGCTGGGACTTGATCTATCAAGCGTGGTCGGGCTTTGAATTTATAGTTGAATGGATTACAGACCTTCACCGTCATTGTGATCTATTGCTACGTCTACCCTTTCATGAGCCGATGGCTAGCTTCCCGCAAACGATTGACTGTGGGTTTACTGGTGGCAGCCCCAAATATTCCCTCGAATTACTACGTCAAGAATTCAACCTATCTAGCGATCGCCCCACTGCTCTACTCACCTTTGGTGGGCTTAGCCTCGATGCCATCCCCTATCATCAACTTGCTCGCTTTCCTGAGTGGCAATTTCTGACTTTTGATTCTAAAGCCCCAGAACTAGCTAACCTGATCAAGCTGAATGCTCACCCTGATCTGAGACCTGTAGACTTCATGCCCCTGTGCGATCGCTTGATTGCCAAACCAGGTTATAGCACCCTGTCAGAAGCCTGTCGCCAGCAGTTACCCACTATTTGCTTAACTCGCCCAGATTTCCGTGAAGCTGAATACTTACTTGATGGATTGCGGCAATATAACCATCACCTGATTATTTCACCCCAAGAATTTTATGAGTCCGATTGGCAATTTATGCATCAGAACTTACAGCCGCCAACTGCCGCACAGGTTCCTGCTAACCAAGCTGAACAAGCGATCGCCCGGCATCTCATCAACTATCTAAACTGCTTGTAAATCTCCCCCCAGACTTGCTATATTTAAGCAAATGCTGGTGTAGCTCAGGGGTAGAGCATCTGATTTGTAATCAGACGGTCGCAAGTTCAAATCTCGTCACCAGCTTTCAATCATACCAAGCCTCTCAGCCTCACACTCCTTATAAATCAATTTACAAATCAACCTTTTGCGCTGTCTGCCCCATGACAGTTACAGAAGGTTAATGACAGCCTATAGTATCTCATGGTAGGTTGTCCCGCCATGTTACCCCTCAAAACCCTTGCTGCTGCTAATGATCGACTGCGTAAGTTTTGAGTAATTGTGCAACACCAAAATCTATACCTTAGTGCGATCAGTCAGGATTTCATAACCATCGGCAGTCACTAACACAGTATGCTCAAACTGAGCAGATAGCTTGCGATCGATAGTTACGGCTGTCCATTTATCTGCCAAAATGCGGACATTCTTAGAGCCTTCATTCACAATTGGCTCGATCGCTAGAGTCATACCCGCCCGCAGTTTTACATTTGGCATTTTGTGAGTGCGAAAATTAAATACCGAGGGTTCTTCGTGCAGATTACGACCTACTCCATGACCAGTAAAATCTTCAACGATCGCAAAACCATTCGCCTTCACATGATCTTCGACTGCTCCTGCCAAATCCAGTAAATAGCTACCTGCTTTCACTTGAGCGATCGCCTTATAGAGAGATTCTTCCGCTACTCGCATCAACTTGGCAGCGCGATCGCTTACTGGTGGTACTGCCACCGTAATACAAGAGTCTCCATGAAACCCTTCCTTAAATGCGCCTGTATCTACCTTGACCAAATCTCCCGCCTTGATCACCCGCTTAGCGCTGGGAATGCCATGTACCACTTCGTCATTGATGCTAATGCAGATGCTAGCAGGAAAATTGTAGTAACCCTTAAAACTAGGAATGGCTCCCATCTCTCGAATTCGCTGCTCAGCAAACTGGTCTACCTGCTTAGTGGTCATACCTGGAGCCAGCATCAGGGAAATTTCCTTGAGTACGGTAGCCACAATTCGACTAGATTCCCGCATCAATTCCAACTCCCGCTCAGATTTAAGTTCAATGCCTTTGGTCTGTTTGGGTTGACCAGTTTGCTCAGCCGATTTTTTCTTGCGCTGATCGGCAACTTTAGGCTCGGCTGCAATTACTTTGGTCAAGTCGTGAGAGCGCAGCGTGCCAAGGATATTCATCATGATCGGGAGATATTTAAAATTACTACTCTATTTTTAGCCTATTCCCGCTTAAAATGTTGGGGTCAGGGATAAGTTTAGCCAAGAGATCTCCTATGCAATCGGGTATTCCTCCAGTTCCGCCCCCTAGAGTCCCCCCCCGTACCAGTGGCGGTGTTCCTCCTACTCCTCCCCAAACTCAAGTCCCCCCGCCAGCTACACCTCTAAACAGGACAGGGATTGATAATACTCAGCCTGGAGCCAGCCCCAAACCTGCTGCTAAGCTAGATCTGCGGGAAGATCTCACCAGTATTCCTCAACCGCCCCAAACCCAGTCTAGCCGCCCAGAAATGCCAGCAAGCGTGGTAGCTAAACCGAATCCAGCTTCTTCTAATCGTCCCGCCCCACAGCAGCCAGCGATCCACCGCCCGCCACTAGTAGTCTCCCGTGGTGCGGGACAGCCTAGCCTTGAACAATTAGTCAAGGATGCCTTTGAACAGGGATGCTCTGATTTACACCTGGGGGTGGGCGAACAGGTCAGATTTCGCAGTCGTGGTTTGATTGTGATTCAGGAGCAGTATCCCCGCACCGATGCGGAAACTTTTGAGTCTTGGATGGCAGAAGTTTTGACGCCTGAGCAAATTCATGAGTTCAGGGAAGAGCTAGAGTATGACGGTGCTACCCAGTATGACTTTGCTCGCTGTCGGATCAATATTTTTGACTCTCTGCGTGGCCCTGCCATGGTGATGCGGATTATTCCGCTCAAAATTCTCACCTTGGAGCAGTTGAATTTGCCAGAAGTATTCCGGGAACTGTGCTACACCCATAAGGGCTTGATTTTGGTGACTGGCCCAACCGGTTCAGGTAAGTCTACTACCATGGCAGCGATGGTGGATTTTATCAATGCGGAGATGGCGAAAAATATTATTTCGATTGAAGATCCAGTGGAGTTTGTCCATCCCAGTAAAAAATGTATCGTCAAACAACGGGAAGTGGGAATCCACACCCACAAGTTTGATAATGCCCTGAAGGCTTCCCTACGGGAAGATCCTGACATTATTCTGATTGGGGAAATGCGCGATCGCGAAACCGTAAATACCGCGCTTAAGGCAGGTCAAACTGGGCACTTGGTTTTCGGTACCCTGCACACCAATAGCGCCGTGAAGACCATTGATCGGATTCTCAATCTCTACGATCCTGATCAGCAGGGGCCGATGCGGATTCAAATTGCCGAAACTCTGGTGGCAGTAATTGCTCAATCTTTGGTCAGAACCACGGATGCGAAGCGGGCGGCAGTCCATGAAATCATGATCAACACTGAGGCCATCAAGGACTACATTCGCCGAGGTGAGGTGGAAGAATTGGAACAAATCATTCCCAAATGTACTTTTGATGGCATGTGTTCGATGAACCAGTCCCTTTATCGTCTGTATGAGGATGGCAGAATTACGGAAGAGACCGCCATTGAAAATTCGCCTAAGCCCAACGAAATGGCCCAGATGCTCAGGGGTAGGATCTAGGATGACTGAAACTATTTTTAGTAAGATTATTGAGCGCCAAATCCCTGCTGATATTGTCTATGAGGATGACCTGTGCCTGGCTTTTCGGGATATTGCCCCCCAAGCTCCTGTGCATATTTTGGTAATTCCCAAGCAGCCAATTGCCATGATTGAGCTCGCTCAACCCCAGGATCAAGCTCTGCTAGGGCATTTGCTCTTGATTGCCGCTAGGGTGGCTCAACAGCAACACCTAGATCATGGCTATCGTCTGGTAATCAATAATGGTGCCGATGGTGGACAGACGGTGTTTCATTTGCATCTCCATATTCTGGGTGGGCGATCGCTGCAATGGCCGCCGGGTTAATGTTAGAGAATTTACAAGCCTCTGAGTTGTTGCTGCCCGTGGCACTGGTTAATTTGCTAGTGTTAGCAGGGATAGCGATCGCGATCAGTAAGTTTGGGGTTAAGTCTGCATCTCCAGCCCCAGATCAAGATACCCTTGCCCTGCGCCAAGAATGCCTAGAGTTACGGCAACAACTGGCAACTGCTAACCAAGAAGCGATCGCCGCTTTTAGACAGAGCAGTTTTAACCAAATTCAGTCCCTTTTGACCCAATATCCTAGCTTGATTAAGCTAGTGGAGTCCAAGCCTGATCTGCCTGCTAAAAATCTAGTGGCTAGCCTAGTGGGTTTAGATAACCTGATCCAAGCCTGGGAGCTAGAGCCAATTGGTCAACCCTGGCAGCAGGTCAGCTTTGACCCCCAGTTTCACCAACCTGATAGCCCTGGGATCCAGCCTGGAGATTTAGTTTATGTCAGATTTGTGGGCTATCGTCACGGCAGTCAAATTCTAGTGCCTGCTAAGGTGAGTTGTAGTTTGCCTGGAGGGGGGCGATGACCCTAGTAGCGATTGATTTCGGCACTAGCAACACCGTAGTTTGTATCCTAGACCCAGTAACCCAAGCGCCTAAAACTCTTAAATTTGACCAGATCAGTCGCGGATTTAGTGCTGGCGCAGTGACCCATTATGTGGTGCCGAGTCTGCTCTATGTGCAGGCAAGAGATCAGTTAATCCTGGGAGAGCAGGTGCGATCGCGCCGGTTAGGTTTCGGGCAGCCTGAGCGGTTATTTCAAGGGTTTAAGCGGGATCTCGCCGCCAACTTCCGCCCCCCTAGCCGCCTCCTGGATGACTATAGCTATGATGTGGAAGCGATCGCTGAACTGTTTTTAACCGAGATTTTTGCCCAGGTACGCACTCAAGTTCAAGACATTAGCGCCGTAGTCTTTACTGTGCCAGTTGGAGCATTTGAGCTCTACTTAGATTGGTGTCGGGACTTGGCCGCCAGATTAAATTTACCTAATCCCCAAATTATTGATGAATCTACCGCAGCAGCCCTAGGCTACGCGATCGCCGCCATAGGCTCGATAGTTTTAGTTATAGACTTTGGTGGCGGTACTCTCGATCTCAGTTTAGTGCGTACCAGTCAAAAACAGCATCAAGTGATGCGTGCCGCAGTCTTGGCGAAGGCTGACATCTATGTGGGCGGCATTGATATTGATACCTGGATTGTGGAAGATTATTTGCGTCAGGCTCAAACTACCCGCCAGGAAGTTGGTGAAATCGGCTGGCTCAATTTACTAGAAATTGCTGAACGACTCAAGATCAAACTAACAGATCAACCTACGGCTAGTGAAAGCTGGTTTGACGATCAAAACTTCATCTCTCATCTAGTTACCCTAGATCGCGATCGCTTGGCAGAAATTTTAGAGCAGAATCAATTACTCGAACAACTGCGTCAAGCCCTAGATGAAACCCTAGCGATCGCTGCTAGTGCTGGTGTAGCCAAAAGCCAAATTCAACAAGTCCTGATGGTGGGAGGTAGTTCTCAACTAGTAGCCATCCAGCAACTCCTGGTCTCTTACTTTGGTAAAGCCAAGGTCAAGCTAGATCAACCCTTTACCGCAGTTGGGTTTGGCGCACTCCGCCTAGATCAGACTGTCGCGATCGATGACTACCTGCACCACGGCTATGCGATCAGGCTCTGGGAACCCTACAGCCGCAGCTATTCCTACTATCCCCTATTTGCTAAAGGTCTGCCCTACCCCAGCAAGCGGGATGAACCCCTAGTGCTACAGGTAGCCAGCGATGGTCAAACCGAAATCCGTTTAGATATTGGCGAGATCGGCGAAATTTGTGAGGCAGAAGTAAGCTATAACCGCGAAGGTCAAATGACTAGCTCGCAACTGCAACGTCATACCAAGTTCCGCTCTTTGATTTCTCCTAACCAAGTGCAGGGAGTAAGCTCCAGTCAAGCTTGCCTTGCCTATCTCAATCCTCCTGGTCAAACTGGTAAAGATCGGATTGAAATCTATTTTGCTGTCACTAGCGATCGCGTCCTAGTCGCCACCGTCAAAGATCTGCTGACCCAAAAAATTTTGCTCGATCAAGTAGCGATCGCTAAGCTTAACTAAAGCTTAACTAATAGGCATCCTGCAACTCATAAAAGTCAGGCGTGATATAGTCCTTCCGCATGGGATAACCAACCCAATCCTCTGGCATCAAGATCCGTTTCAAATTGGGGTGTCCCTCATAGACAATGCCATACATATCATAGGTTTCGCGCTCCTGCCAATCTGCTGCCTGCCAGATCCAAAATACCGAAGCACAGCGAGGATCTTGCCTAGGTAAAAATACTTTAACCCGCACCTCTTCCACAGGCGAGCCATCATCCTGAAGCTTGGCCAAATGATAAGCACTCACCAAATCGCCCCCAGGGCCATCATCATAGCCGCATTGACACATTAAATAGTTAAAACCCTTGTAGTACAGGGCAGAAGCAAAGGGCAGCAAATAATCTCGCTCCACTTTTAAGATCGGCACATTGAGATGATCAGCCCCCATGAACTCATGGTCAAGTCCTTGTTCCTTCAGCCATTGGGATAACTCAGTACCAGGGGTAACGACCAGAGCCTCAGTCGGATTTGGTGATTCAGACATAAAAATCAACTAAGCTAATTAACTAATTGGATTTAATTGGGTGTGGGGCAAAGTAAAGTTAAAATCTAAGCCGACAATTTTTCTAAAAGCCGGGGCGGGAATGTGCCCCTTTGCCATCTTCAGCTTACCTATGCCTACCTAAATCTCTTGGCTAACCTTTTCCACTACCCGCAAATCGGGCAAGGGAATACCAGACTCAGCTAGAGCCTTAGGTGGCGCAATCCGACTAGGTAGTTCCAGATACTTGCCGTTCAAAATTGGCTCCACTACCCGCATCTGGTGACTCACGGTATGGAATCTGTGGGTGTATTGCATATTGGCACGCTTAGCAAAGTCTTCAGATTCAATCTTTTTCCGCAGTTTGATAATTGCATCCATCACCGCTTCAGGCCGAGGTGGGCAACCAGGAATATACACATCTACAGGAATGAGCTTGTCTACACCGCGAACTGTAGTATAAGAATCAGTGCTAAACATACCGCCAGTAATGGTGCAGGCTCCCATAGCAATTACATATTTAGGCTCAGCCATTTGCTCATATAGGCGCACTAGGGCGGGTGCCATTTTCATGGTTACGGTGCCAGCCGTAATAATTAAATCTGCTTGGCGGGGCGAAGAACGGGGGATCAAACCAAACCTATCAAAGTCAAACCGAGAGCCAATCATGGCTGCCACCTCAATGAAACAGCAGCTAGTGCCGTAGAGCATTGGCCATAGGCTAGACATCCTTGCCCAGTTATATAGATCGTTTAGGGTAGTCAAAACCACGTTGTTGGCGAGATCTTGGGTAACCATCGACTGCTCAATCGGATTGATCAAGCGTTCTTTCTGTTGATCAATTGTAAAGTCCAGCGTAATTTCTTCAGGTTTCATGACCATTCTAAGGCTCCCTTTCTCCAAGCATAAACCAGACCCAATACTAAGATGGCAATAAAAATAATAGCTTCTACAAAAGCCAATAGCCCAAGCTGATTGAACGCCACTGCCCAAGGATATAAAAATACGGTTTCTACATCGAACACTACAAACACCAGGGCAAACATATAGTAGCGAATATTGAACTGAATCCAAGCTTCACCCTTGGGTTCGCAACCCGACTCGTAGGAAATGCGACCGGCTGGTGTCGCTAGCCTAGGGCTTAAAAAACTCGCCAGTCCAATCCCGATCGCTGGCACCAAAGTACAGACAATGGTGAATACCAACAAATACTCATAGCCGCTCAGTACCAATTACTTAACCTCCCTTTACCTGCATGATTCCAATTATACTTCCCTAAAGCAAGCGATCGCGCTGATGAAATTTTGTTGCAATTCTAAAACTTTCCCAGATTTAAAATAGTATATTTGAGCTATATGCGCCAAACTGGGGCATTCCCAGTATTTAATAAGCTTTAATTAATTATTTTTTTACTATACTTTCAGGAGTCAGCGTGAGCGAAGCCACATTATCCCCCACTCAACCGATTCAAGGCTTAGCCTATCAACTCAAGGTAGGTACGCAAAAAGCCCACACCATGGCGGAAAGCACTAGCTTTGTGACCTCATTTCTCAAGGGCATTGTTGATCGGCAATCCTATGCCAAGCTGGTAACCAACTTTTACTATGTTTACAGCACCCTTGAAGCCGAACTCACCCGTCATCAGCACCACCCAATTTTAGGCAAACTTTACTACCCAGAATTGTGGCGGCGAGATGCCCTAGAGCAGGATTTAGCCTACTACTACGGCGCTGATTGGCAAGCTAAGATTCAGCCTTCTACTGCTTGTGCTAAATATATGCACCACCTCAAGCAAACTTCAGAGCAGCAGCCGATTTTGTTGATTGCCCATGCCTACACCCGCTATATGGGCGATCTATCTGGGGGGCAGATTCTCAAGAAAATTGCTAAACAAGCCATGAATCTCACTGATGGTCAGGGTACGGCTTTCTATGACTTTGAGGAGATCAAAAACCATGGGGAGTTCAAAAAGCAGTATCGCGCCGCCTTAGACAACCTCGATTTAGATCCAGAAACTACGGCTCAGGTGGTCAGCGAAGCTAATCAGGCTTTTCATTTAAATATGGAACTATTTCATGAGTTGGAAGGCAATTGGCTACTGACTCTAGGAAAAATGGCTTGGCACGGTATTGCCCGCAAGTTTGCTCAGCCTAAAGCTTAAATACTCAAATCTAAACACTCATAAATGCTCAGAGTTGGGGAATTAGCGCCAGATTTTGCCGCGATCGCGGTGGTAGGTCAAGAATTTCAAGCTCTAAAGCTGGCAGATTTTTGCGGTCAGTATGTGATCTTGTTTTTTTACCCTGCCGACTTTACCTTTGTTTGTCCTACGGAGGTAATGGCTTTTAGCGATCGCGTCCAAGAGTTTTCCCAATTAAACACCCAGATTCTGGGCGTATCCGTAGACAGCCAGTTTTGCCATTTGGCTTGGATTCAAACTGAGCGCAGTCAAGGGGGAGTCGGAGAGCTAAAATATCCCTTACTTTCCGACTCTAACCACCAAATTAGTCAAGCCTATGGCGTACTCGATCAATCTACTGGCAGAGCAGCGCGGGCTTTGTTTATTATTGACCCCCAAGGGATGGTTCAACACCTCACGATCAATAATCTGGGTTTTGGTCGCAGTGTTACCGAAACTTGGCGAGCCTTGAGCGCCATTCAACAAATTCAAAAATTTCCCAATCAGTTCTGCCCTGTAGATTGGCAACCAGGAGAACCGACCATTTTTGCATGATTAAATCTTTGAGAGATTTGCTAGACTAAGCCAGGTGGCGATGCAATACTAGGCAGTAGGCAACTATAGGAAACTAATTTTGGGCGACTGATTTTTTTATGGATGCGTCAGTGCAGAAGGCTCATTTTTTCCGCCGCGCCAGCTTTGGTGCTACCCCAACCGAACTTTACAGCAATTCTAATCCCTCTGACTATCTCAACTACTGGCTAAATACTCAAATATCTGTGAATGTGCCATACCTGGGCGCGATCGGTGATGGCAGTGACCGCGGTAAGCAGGTTGCTCAATTGTATGAGTGGTTAATCGGTCAGATGGTGAGTGCCGCCAATCCGCTCCATGAGCGCATGGTCAATTTTTGGCGAGAATACTTTACGGTTTCCCTGCGGAATGGGATGCCGCCCCAAGCAATTACCGATTATGAAATTAGGCTGCGGGGACTTGCCCTAGGGGATTTTCGTGATTTGCTCTATAGCGTTGCCACTAGCCCTGCCATGCTGCGCTACCTCAACAATGATCAAAATCGAGTAAATAACCTTAACGAAAATTTTAGTCGAGAATTGATGGAGCTCTTTACCTTGGGTGAAGGCAACTATACGGAAAAAGATGTGCAAGAAGGTGCCAGATCCCTAACTGGTTGGGTGGTGCGCACTGATCGAGATGCTGGTGTGCTGACAGCGGAATTTCAAGCTGCTAGATCAGACAACAAATCCAAAACCTATCTGGGGCGGACGGGAAATCTGAAAACTGAGGATGTAGTTGAGATCTTGGCAAATCATCCTGCCACCGCTAAGTATTTGGCTAACAGGCTATGGAGCTACTTTGTCTTCCCCAACCCTGAAGCGGGAATTGTCAACTACTTAGCTGATGTGTTTACTAAATACAATCGCAGTATTGGCGCGGTGATCAGTGTGATTTTCTCCCTGAAGCATTTTTATAGCGATCGCGCCTACTACAGTCAAATCAAAGATCCAATTGGTTTTATGATCGGCTCCTTGCGCCAACTAGAGATCAAAGCCAACAGCGAAAAAGTGATTCAAGCCTTAAGAGCCATGGGACAGGTGTTTTATGATGCCCCCACGGTCAAAGGTTGGAAAGGGGGAACTGGTTGGTTAACTGCGCCCTCTTTGCTGACAAGGCTAAACACTGCTAGGCAACTTACTCAAGATTACGCCGCCGGCAATGCTAATGGCTATACCTATAATCCCCAGTACACGGCGGATCAGTTGCTGGGTTTACTTCTAGATCAGCAAATTGATCCTAAAATTCGTGCTAATGCCCAAGCCCTATCTATTCGAGATGCGACTGCTCTGATTTTGTCGGCACCAAATTATCAACTGTTTTAATCGGGGTTTTAACCATATGAAAAGGCGGGAATTTTTGGCTGCTTCAGCTTTAAGTGCACTTACTAGCGCGATCGCTGCCAACCCTTCTCTAGGAGCCAGTAGCAATCGTGGCAGCCTCTTGATTGTAGAACTGGCGGGGGGAAATGACGGCTTAAACACCTTTATTCCCTACTCTGACCCCAATTACTTGCGCCTACGACCAACCCTGGGCATTCAAAATGGCATCCCCGTTAGCTCTACGGTCGCCTTGCATCCAGAAATGTCAGGGGTGAAAACCCTACTAGATGCTGGCAGATTGGCAGTAGTGCAAAATGTCTCCTATCCTAATCCTAGTCTGTCTCATTTTAGAGCCAAGGATATTTGGCAAAGTGCAGTTGTGCCGGGCTATGAGTATTCGGGCTGGCTAGGAAGATGGCTCGCAGCAGAGAAAGCCCAAAAAGCGGATGCGGTATTTCTAGGTGATGAATATCCCCTGGCATTGCTGGGCAAGGCTAATGAACGTTATTTACAGTATTCTGCCAATCTTTTAGTCAACTCCTCTGGAGATTTGGGCAAAAGCATTTTAGCGCTCTATGATCTACCCCAGTCCATCCCTCTGGCTGAACAGGTGCGTCTAGATATTTTAGAAAATAAAACCGCAGTTGAAAAATTGGCGGCTGACCTGAGTAGGCGGGTTACTAATAATGCCTATCCGCAAAATGCGATCGGGAATCAATTTGCCCTGATGGCGAAGATCCTAGAGTCTCGCCCACGGGTAGCCTATTTGACAGTTGGCGGCTGGGATACCCATGTGGATCAGTTAAACAAGCAGGGATATTTGTTAGCACAGGTAAGCCAAAGTTTAGTGGCCTTAGAGCGGGATTTAACCGCTAAAGGACTAGCTCAAAGTGTACTGACCTTGGTGCAAAGTGAATTTGGCCGCCGCCCCGCCCAAAATGGTTCTGGGGGGACTGACCATGGTACTGCGGCTCCAGTGATGATCATGGGGCCAGTGCGTGGGGGATTTTATGGTGGCACTCCTGCCCTCGATAGCTTGATTGATCAAAATCTGCCGATGCAAGTAGATTTTAGGCAGATCTATGGGGAGATTTTACAGCTATGGGAGGGGATTGCACCTAGTACAATTCTGGGGCGGGAGTTTACGCCGCTGGGATTTTTGACCTAGGATGATGCTGATCTATGATTAATTCTCGTGCCCATCTACTGACCGAGCAGGTCAATCCCCACAGTCAGGATCTGGATCTGCTTGATCTAAAACAGCTAGTACAGCTATTTCACCAGGAGGATCAGGCGGCAGTGGCAGCGGTCGGTGCAGTGCAGGCAGAAATGATTGCAGCGATCGCATTGATTAGCCAGCAACTAGCCCTAGGAGGGCGGCTGTTCTATGTGGGGGCTGGTACTAGTGGTCGCCTAGGGGTGTTAGATGCGGCTGAGTGTCCCCCTACTTTTTGTAGCGATCCAGCCATGATTCAAGGGTTACTAGCTGGGGGGCAAGCCGCCATGGTGCGTAGTTCTGAGGCACTTGAAGATCGAGCAGAGGATGGGGCAGATGCCCTGCGCTTGGCTGGTGTAAATGCTCAAGATGTGGTGTTCGGCATTACTGCCGGTGGCACTACTCCCTATGTGCATGGTGCTTTGGGCTTAGCCCAAAAATTGGGAGCGAAAACCATCTTTTTTGCCTGTGTACCTGGGGATCAAGTGCCTACTAATTATGACCTGGAAATTAGACCCTTGGTGGGGCCTGAAATTCTAGCTGGATCTACCCGTCTTAAGGCTGGTACAGCGACTAAGCTGGTTTTGAACACCATTTCTACGGCAGTAATGGTGCAGTTGGGTAAAGTCTATGGGAATCGGATGGTGGATGTAGCGGTGACTAATCAAAAGCTCCGCGATCGCGCCTTGACGATAATTACTGATTTAACTGGTTTATCCCTAGATCAGGCAGAGCAGCTCCTGGAACTATCCCAAAATCAAGTGAAACTGGCTCTCCTGCTCCATTGGCGGCAGCTAGAATTAGCACCTGCGCGAGCTTTACTGGCACAGCATCAGGGTAATCTACGGGCGGCTCTGGGTTGAAAGATCATTTTTGACCAAGAAGTGCGTAAGTCTCAGTTTAGTAAGATAATGGACTCACCAAATTTTTATGGGATCTAGCCATGGCAGAGTTTAACTTGCGGCGATTTGTGACCAACCGTGATCAACGGGACTTAATTGCCAAGATTGTCCAGATTCATGCTCCTTTAGCGATCGCTGATCTAAACCAGGAAATTATTTTGGGGGATGGTGCCGCCTGCAACCTAGAAAGTCATTCCCTGCAAGTTGGCGATCAGCAACTCGGCTGGATTTATGGTGGTAGATCGCAAATTCAGGTAGTCAGCCAACTGCTTACCCATCTGCTCAGCCAAGAAGCGGAAAAGAAAAAACTGGGTGCAGAAGTGCTTTCCAAGTATAAAGAAGTGAATCTGCTCTATCGCCTGTCAGAAAGAATCGGCAATATGCACAATCGCGAGGAGATCTGCGAACTGCTGCTCCTGGAAGCGGAAAAACTGATTCCCATGTCTGACTGTGCCATTCTGTTGCTCAATCCTGGAACTAATTTACTGGAAGTGGCAGCGATTCATGGGGAAATGTTTAAGTGTGGGGAAGCGATCGCTCCTGGCAGCAGAATCGAAGGCAACATCTTTAGCTCAGGCAAAGGTGAAGTGATCAACGAGGTTGCTAATGATCCCCGCTTTGAGGGCTGTAGTCAATCCCTCTATGGGCTGATCTGCGTACCACTCAAAACTCGCAGCAAGACTATTGGGGTGGCTAGCTTTGCTCGCCGTGATCCGAAGATGTTTACGGCCGAAGACTTGCAGCTTGGTAATGTATTGGCCTCTCAAGGGGCTTACGCGATCGAAAATGCCAATCTCTACCAAGACCAACTGAAGGATGCGGTGAATCGGATTGAAATGGAAAAGGGCAGAAAGATGCAGCAGGATTTTTTGCCCCTCAAGCTAGTGCAGCCGCAAAATTGGCAGGTGGCCGCCAGGTTTAAGCCTGCTAGAGAAGTGGCAGGAGATTTTTATGACACCTTTAACCTGCCCAGTGGTGGCATTGGGCTGGTGATTGCCGATGTTTGTGATAAGGGGGTTGGCTCAGCTTTGTTCATGGCGCTATTCCGCAGCTTGATCCGAGTGTTTGCCCAACAAACCTACCTAGGTGGGCTAAATTTTCCCTTGCCTGGACTGACCACTAATGATGGCAAGCCGGTAATGCTGAATTTAGATCATGTGAACGCCCTCAAAGCGGTATCCCTTACCAATGACTATGTGGCGGATGCCCACAGCAATTTGAATATGTTTGCTACTTTATTTTTGGGCATTCTTGACCCCAAAAGCGGCATCCTCTCCTACGTCAATGGTGGGCATGAGTCTTTGGTGGTAATCTCTGGCGGTAAAATTAAAGCTAGGCTCAAGTCTACTGGCCCTGCCGTGGGAATGTTGCCAAAAATGAATTTTCAGATTCAACAGACCTACCTGGAGCCAGGGGACATCTTATTTGGCTATACGGATGGGGTCACGGAAGCCAAGGATATAGATGGTAAGTTCTTTACTGAAAAACACTTAGTCAAGTTGTTAGAGGCAGAAACCAACTCGGCCAATGCCTTGCTGGAGCGCCTAGATCTAGCCCTGAACGCACATATTGGTGATGCTGTCCAGTTTGATGACATCACTATGATTGCGGTGGAAAGATTGGCTCGTTAGCGAGAAAAAGTAGTAGTGTTGGTGCGACCAGTAGGGGTTTTGGTGACTTGACCGTTGAATTGGGTGGTGGTAACCTTGCCAACTCGATTGGTATGAGTAGAACTGCCACTGTAAGCGCCGTTACCATTGCGATTGATTACGGTGTTGGTGCTAGAAGTAGTCCCATCTCGATAGGTGGTCTGCCGCAGGCGATTAGTTTGGTTGCCAGTACGATCAACTCTGAAGGTGCTAGTGGCACTTTGGGCTAACACTTGGGCAGTCATAGGACTAAAGGTAGCCAAGCTAAGCACGCACAATAGTTTCAGCATAGGATTCTACTTAAAATTTGAGAGTAGTGTAAATTTGAGCAATTTAACCTCTACGACTGTAATCTTACCCAAATAGTTCTATTTCAACCATGACAGACCTGAAAGAACAGCGACATCCCCAATATTATAAGCAGGACTTACGCAGCCTAATAGGGAGTCTGAAGGCTCTGCTCTCAAGTGGAGTCCCACACCCCACTTAAAGCCAGGGTTTTAGATTACCTTTGTGTAAGCCCTATTAATATTAGCGTGGTAAATTTTCCAAAAAGCTGGTAGCAGAGGCCTGAATGGCTGATTTTTCCTCGGGACTTTTTTTGTCATACATACCCACCATCAGGGATACTCGCCCATTTTCGTTGAAGTCTTGACGAAAGCGATCGACAAAATTCCAGTAGAGGTAGTTAAAGGGGCAGGCTTTTTCTCCGGTTTTTTGCTGCACATCGTAATAGCAATGACGACAGTGGTCACTCATTTTGTGAATATAGTTACCTCCTGAAACATAGGGCTTAGATGCCAGAACGCCCCCATCCGCAAAGGTTGCCATTCCTAATACATTGGGCAACTCCACCCATTCGTAGGCATCCACAAAGGCTAGCCAAAACCAGTGATTTAATTGCCTAGGATCGGTAAAGGTAAGATTGCTAAAGTTGCTCAGGATCATCAGCCTTTGAATGTGATGGGTGTAGCCATATTTAATTACCTCTCCTAGGGTGCTAGCTAGACACGCTAGTTGCGTTTGACCATGCCAATACAATTGGGGTAAGTTTTGCTGAAAATTAAAGTGGTTGCTCTGCCGCACGTGGGGGATCATTGCTTCGTAATAGACCCGAATATACTCTCGCCAGCCTAAAATTTGCCGCACAAATCCTTCTACAGAATTTAGTGGGGCATTTCCCTGGTCATAGGCAGCGATCGCTTGCTGACATAGCTCTTCAGGTAACAACAGACCATTGTTTAGGTACAGGGAGAGTACCGAATGGAATAGGAAGGGCTGACCTTGAGCGATCGCATCTTCGTAGTCGCCAAATTTGCTCAGTCGCTCTTGGACGAATTGGGTAGCTAGTGCCAGAGCTTGAGCGCGGGTGACCGCGTAGCCAAAATTATCCAATTCACCAAAGTGATCGGGGAAAAGCTGAGCAACCAAATCAATTACTTCTTGAGTAATCTGATCAGGTGGATAGAATTTTATTTCGGGAATCGGGATTCCCTTGGGCAATTTCTTGCGATTCTGTTGATCATAGTTCCATTTGCCGCCAATGGGGTGATCGCCAGCCATTAGCCAGCCAGTAGATTTGCGCAGTTGGCGATAAAAAGTTTCCAGACGGTAGCCCTTGGCAATTTTGCCCTTAAACTGAGCTAAATCAGCCAAGAAAAAACTATTGGGAATTACTTGCATCCTAGAACTAAAGGTTTGAGCTACCTGTTCTAAATCTTGCCTAGTATCCCATTCAGACGGCTGCATGTAGGTGAGTTGCAGGTGAGGATTATCACCTAATAGTTGAGCGATCGCTGCCCCATAGGTGCCTTGGCTAAAAATATTCAGTACCTCATAGCCTTGACTAGCGCACTCCACTACAAAATGGCGCTGGGCACTGAGCATATAGGTGAGCTTCTGGCGGTGATGGGGGATAAAACTAGCATAGGCAAAGGATTCTATCCAGATCAGTAGGGGCGAACTTTCTAGCAAGCTAATGGAGAATTTACTCAAGTTCAACTGATCGGGCAGAATTAACAGAGCTACTGGATTAGTTACTTTTGCGGTTGTTTGCCACTGAATTTGCGCAGAAGAGGTAATTTCAGCTAGAAAGTTAGCAGGAAGTTCTGGCATGGAAGAGCAACGGTAATGTATCGGTCAGTACATTCAATCCAAGAGTTTCTGAGTTAGGTTATACCCGTAGATTTACTTATCTATTCAATTCCCTAAATTAATGCAAGTAATCGTGAACATAACGATTCTATTCTAGATTTAGGCATGGATCTTGAAATCACTATGCAACATGGAGGAGAAACCTGTGATCAATCACACCCCAGAAGCCTTACTTCGCTCCGTAGAGAAGTTTTATATGGACTTGACTGAACCGTTGGATCCCTATGTAGCCCTGGCTTTGACCAACCTCAGTCTGAAATTGATTGAAACGGTTTACACCATGGGTTACCAGGATGGGCAGCATCGCCATGTTAGCTGTCAAGTGTGCCAAGGCGGAAAATGCGTATTTCCTAGTTAAGAGTTAGTTGGGGTTTGGGGCATTGCCCCTGACATCCCTATTATTGCAGTTTGCAAGTTAATAGGTAACAAAAAGGGTCGCAGGCCGCAGCCTCGCCATGGGTTTTAATGATTTCTGTACCGCATTCTTTCAAAAATCGTAATAAGTGAGGAGGAATATGTATTTTGAATGATAAATCAGTTAGGTATTTGGCATTTCTACGACTTCCTGTTCTGGAATCAGCATTGCATCCAAAAGCGGTTCTATCTTGTTAGTAACTCCAGTAGCAACTACTTGGGAAGCGATCGCGTGGGGACTAATCATCTGCTCTTGATGCTTCTGCTGTTGACAGGCAACCATGGTTTTGACGTGCTCTTTTTCGTCATCTCTAATCGCCACAAATACATCGTAGAGGTTATCCACTTTGGGACGACGATCACCCAGGGGATGACTAGTTTGGAATTCATCAAACATATACAGGTCGCCATCGCGATAATAGGAAATAGCGATCGCTGGCGCAGGTTGCTTTTCTAGCTCAGCTTTGTGTTGTTTCAAATACTGATCGTAGGTATGGAAAGCGTGTCCTTCCACTAGCTCCATAAAGTGATAGGCAGCTTGAGAATTGAACAGATACATCACCACTACAATCCAGTAATATACCAGGGCGGCGGCTCTGGCGATCAAGCTGTCCAGTAAATTCCGCCCTCCTCCTAATTCTTCCATGATCAACAGGTGATGCAGTTCGTTCCAACTTTCGGCAAAGTGAACCCGCATCCAATCAGCTTTACGCCGCCAGCCTAGGGTTTCATACAAATGCAAAACCGATAAATACGCAAAATAGGGTACTCTGGCGACTGTCTCTAGCACATAAAAGCGAGGAATCGGCCGAGACTTGTAGACCACATCAATTACTAATACAAGGATGTTTACCAAAAAATTAATCATAGGAAAACCTGAACTGGTCAGCGATATTATAACAAGCTGGATATTAATTATGCTTGAGTTCAGAGTTCTGAACATAGTTGACTCTCAGCCCTAAAGCTGTAAGCGCCTGGGTTTAATCTATTGCTTAAGATAAGCTGAAGAATCTGATCCCCAGTATCGAATTGAGGCGGGGACTAGAGAGAAACTGATTTTGGCAATAGGTGGATGACTCAAAAGAGCGATCGCTGAGATTCGCAAATCTAATTATCCAGTTCTGAAAGTTCTAGCCAGCGCTCGGTTGCCTGGTGAATCTGTTCGGTAAGGTGATGGAGTTGGTCTGTCTGTTTTAGCAATTCAGAATAGCCGTGGCTAGCCTGGTTAAGCTGGTGTTCTAGCTGCTGTTTTTGCTGCTCTAATTGTTCGATTTTTAGTTCTAATTCACCAATTTCGCGCTTCTCTTTGTAGGAGAGTTTACGGGGTTTCATGGAAATTGGTGGGGCTGGAATGGCTGGGAGGAGCGCAGGAATTTTGGCTGGTGTAGACAAACTTTTTTTGGCAGCCTGTTCTAGGTAGATAGAGTAGTTGCCGCTGTAGCTGCGAATTTTACCTTCGCCTTCAAAGCAGAGAATCGTATCTACTACTCGATCCAAAAAGTAGCGATCGTGAGAAACCGTAATGGCACAGCCGTTGAAATCTTCGAGATATTCTTCTAATACTGAAAGAGTCTGCACGTCCAGATCGTTGGTAGGTTCATCCAAAATCAGCAAATTTGGCGCTCCCATCAGCAATCTCAGTAGGAACAATCGCCGTTTTTCTCCACCAGAAAGCTTTTGAATTGGCGCGTACTGTTGACTGCCAGGGAAGAGAAATCGTTCTAACATTTGGGAGGCAGTAATTTGGCTGCCATCGGCAATTTTAATAAATTCTCCTTCTTCTTTGATGTAGTCGATCGCTCTTTGACTTTGGTCAGCAGCTTCGATCAGGGCTTCGGAATGCTGATCAAAATAGCCAATATGGATCGTGCTACCGATTTCGATTTTGCCCTGGTCAGGAGCGAGTTTGCCGATGATTAAATTGAGTAGAGTGGATTTGCCAACTCCGTTGCCACCAATAATGCCAACTCGATCTTCGGGCGAAAATTCGTAGGAAAAGTTGCTGATTAACTGGCGATCGCCGAGGGTTTTAGATACATTTACCAGTTCCACTACTTTTTTGCCGATTCTCCTGCCTAGGGTAGATATCTCTACTTTGCCTGCACCAGTTTTGAATTCTTTTTGGCGGAGCGCTTCAACCCTCTGAATCCGCGCCTTTTGCTTGGTACTACGGGCTTTGGGGCCGCGACTGAGCCATTCCAACTCACGCCGTAATACGCCCTTGTGTTTCTGTTCTGAACTGGCAATTGATTCTAAAGCTAGTGCTTTCTTCTCCAAAAAATAAGAATAATTTCCACTGTAGGAAAAGATTTCTCCCTGATCAATTTCCAGGATGCGATTGGTGACTTTATCCAAAAAATAGCGATCGTGGGTAATCAACAGCAATGCCCCAGCAAAGCGATTGAGGTAAGATTGCAACCACTCGACCGATAGGGCATCGAGATGGTTAGTAGGCTCATCCATCAGCAATACATCGGGTTTAGACAGCAGGGCAGTAACTAGAGCAATGCGTTTGCGAAACCCACCGGAAAGGCTTCCCACCTTGACCGTAAAATCGGTGATTCCCAGTTCGGTTAGAGCAATTTGCGCTTGAGTTTCCAATTCCCAGGCTCCGGTTTGTTCCATTTGCTCGGAAACTTGGGAAAATTGCGCCATTAGGCTAGAATTGCTGATATTTTCTGGGCGGCTGAGTTGTTCAGACAGTTGATGATAACTTTGGATTAAGTGCAATCTGTCGCTGCTATCGGCAAAGATCTGCTCCATAATCGTAAAATCGGGATTGATCTCTGGCTGTTGGGGCAAATAGACAATCTTTACGCCTGGGTTCACGAGAATTTTGCCGCCATCAATCGGCTCTAGACCAGCGATCATTCGTAGAAGCGTAGATTTGCCTGAGCCATTAGTGCCGATAATCCCAACTTTATCTGCAGAATCAATGCTGAAGCTCGCTCCCTTGAGAATTTCTTTGATGCCGAAGTCTTTGCGTACAGATTGCAGGGTGAAGATACTCATGGGCAAGGGAATAAAAGAGAGCGAAAAAGTAAGGAAGGTTTTCCCAACTATATCATGACTAGGTGGGTAGGCATATGTAAGCTGAAGATGGTAAAGGGGCGCAGGGCGCACACCCGCCAAGGGTTTTAGCAGAATTTTCGCCTGAGATTATGTTGGCTTCTCTTAGCCTATAACTAGGCACTAGAATAGGAATATCTAATTAGTTAATCTTCCTATGAATCTTGCTGACCAGGTGCGGGCTGACTTTCCGATTCTAGACCAGCAGGTGCATGGTCATCCCCTGATCTATTTGGATAGTGCGGCTAGCTCCCAAAAGCCTTTGGCAGTGCTGGATTGTTGGCAAAGCTACTATCGCCATGACCATGCCAATGTGCATCGAGGTGCCCATAGTTTGAGCAGCCGAGCGACGGAAGCCTATGAAGCTGCCAGGGAGAAGGTGGCGAAGTTTGTGAATGCGAAAACCAGTAGGGAAATTGTCTATACGCGCAATGCCAGTGAGGGCATCAACCTAGTTGCCTATAGCTGGGGGATGGCGAATTTGCAGCCGGGTGATCGGGTGATTCTGAGTGTGATGGAACACCATAGCAATATAGTGCCTTGGCAACTGGTGGCAGCAAAAACTGGGGCGGTGATTGAGTTTGTGGGCTTAAATGCCGACCAGGAGTTTGATCTGGAGCATTATCAAAAGCTGTTGGCCGATCGCCCTAAGTTGGTTGCGACCGTGCATGTGTCTAATGCTTTGGGCAATGTCAATCCAATTCAGCAAATTATTCAATTAGCCCATGACCAGGGGGCGCGGGTGTTGGTGGATGCCTGTCAGAGTGTCCCCCATATGCCGATTGATGTGCAGGCATTGGATTGCGACTGGCTGGTGGCTTCTGGCCATAAGATGTGTGCCCCCACTGGGATTGGTTTTTTGTATGGCAAGTTGGATTTGCTGCGCTCAATGCCGCCTTGGATGGGTGGGGGGGAAATGATTGCGGAGGTGTTTTTTGACCATGCTACCTATGCGGAGCCGCCCCATCGGTTTGAGGCTGGTACGCCGGCTATTGGGGAAGCGATCGCTCTAGGAGCAGCAGTTGACTATTTAAGCGCGATCGGGATGGCAAATATTCATGCCTATGAGCAGGAGTTGGAGGAGTTATTACTGGCTGAGCTAGGTCAGATTCCTGAACTGACAGTGTATGGCACTAAAGGGGAGCGAGCCGCCTTGGCAGCTTTTACGGTGGCGGGGGGCATTCATGCCAATGATCTAGCGGCGCTGCTGGATCAAGCGGGGATTGCCATTCGCTCTGGACATCACTGCACCCAGCCTTTACATCGATTGTTGGGGTTGAGTGGGACAGCACGGGCTAGCCTGTATTTTTATAACTCGCCTGAGGAGATTGCCACCTTTGCCGAGGAATTGCGCCAGACGATCAAGTTCTTTCAAACGCTTTTAACCTGTCTTGGCCATACCAAGCTAGTTGGTTGGCGATCGCTTGCTCTAGGGGGGGGGTGGGCGGGTAGTCGGGGCAGCTAATGCCTAGGTAGCGCAATCCCGCCACGATCGCGGCAGGAGAGATCCCCCAAAGCTTTGCCAAGGCCATGAGGTTGAGTTGGGGCTTGCCGTATTCCCCTTGAATTAATGCCAGGATTTGCCTGGGGCTAGGAATGGGCGGGAATTTGAGATTAACCTGGATTTGCTGGGGTTTGCCCAGATGCAGCAGCCAGTTGAGGTGGGCGGGGCTGGGCGGGATTTGCCATAGCACCAGGGATTGATAGGTTTTTTGGGGGCGATCGCGGTCGGCATCAGGAAAAAGGTCAAGGGGTGGGTCTTGGCCATAGATTAACACTGGGGTAGCGATCGCGGCACTTAGATCTAGCTGTTGCCACTGCACAGGATGAGGGTAGGGTGGGGCGTGCTGTTCTAGGAGTTGCGGCTGCCAAGGGGTTTTCACACCCAGGAGTTCTAATTCTAGATAGGTTTCGTTATATTCTTGCTTTTGGTGTAGCCGATAGGCAATATCTACTACTGGGGGCAAGGGATAGTAGTCACGCCAGCGCCAGGCGATCGCTTTAATTTTGCGTCCATCCCCCCGATCTAGCCAGAGGGAAAGGTGATCCTTGGTTTTGCCAAACAGATTTTGACTGGTGATCTGCACACTGTAGCTGGCAAAAGTTGGCACAGGGTTACCAATGCCACAGGGTTGGAGTCGTTCAATTTGGGCGTAGAGACTGGGAGAAACTTGACTGAGGGACAGGGCTAGATCAATGGCGATCGCTGGACAGACCTGCTCTGGGGTGAGGTGGGTTTGGGCAAACTGGATCAGGGTTTGGTGGAGTTCAGGTAGTCGCTCCGCTTGGGTGGAAAATCCCCCTGCCATGGCATGACCGCCGTATTTGTCTAAGAGATGGTCACAGGTCTGGAGAGCTTCAAATACATGAAATTCCGGAATACCCCTGACTGAACTGCGAATGGCTTGATCTTCTTGGGCACACATAAATACTGGGGCGCCGAATCTTTCTACTAGGCGAGAGGCGACTATGCCAATTACGCCATGGTGCCAATGGGGGCTAACTAAAAGGATCAGACGATCGCGCTCTAGCACTAGGGTTTGAGCTTGAATTTGCGCCTCGACTTGGGCAATCGCTTGCTGTTCAATTTCAGTGCAAAGTTGCTGGCGATCGCGGTTGAGTTGTTCGCACTGCATAGCTTTTTCCAGGGCAATACCCAGATCGCTAGTGGTGAGCAGATCGATCACAATGGTGGGATCGCCGATCCGCCCTACGGCATTGATCCGAGGGCCAAGACTAAAGCCAATGGCATCGGGTTTAACCTCGTTGTCATTGATCCCAGCCACTTGTTTGAGCGCTTGAATCCCAGGAATTTGGGAGTTGGCTAGGAGTTTTAAGCCCCTTTGTAATAATTGACGGTTGATCCCGGTGAGCATCGCCAAGTCAGCGATCGTGCCGAGGGTGAATAGTTCTAGCAGAATTGGTTCTAGATCTGGGCGGCCACAGCGCTTTGCTAGTTCAGTACCTAAAATATAAGCTACGCCTACACCAGCGATCGCGTAATAGACCGAATCAGGCGAAATCTGTTTAGGATTGAGAATGCCATCAGCCGGCGGCAAGATTTCGGGCAATTCATGGTGATCAGTAATGATTACCCCCATGCCCAACTCCTTGGCCAAACTCACTGCACCATGGGCAGAGATGCCATTGTCTACGGTAATAATCAGGGCGACCCCCTGGGCATGGAGTTCCTGTACCATGCGGGCGTTGATCCCGTAGCCTTCGGTCATGCGGCTAGGAATCAGGTAGTCCGCCTGGATCTGCAAAGCTTTAAACGTGCGCAACAGCAAAGCAGTGCTGGTCATGCCATCCACGTCATAGTCACCGCAAATGGCTACAGTCTGCCCTAGATCCCTCACCCGTTCTAGGCAATCCAGGCTGGGGATTAGATCGGGGAATTCCTGTTTGGGGTCGGGCGGGTGGGTGGGTGGGCACAGAAAATCTGCTGCCGCTCCAGGGCTATCAATACCGCGATTGATTAAAAATTGGGCTAACTCTCCAGGATGAGTCTGAGCGATCGCTTCAGCCAAACTTGGATTGGGTGGATAAAATCGCCAGCGTTGATGGGGGAGAGCCATAGGGTAGGGCAGCTAAAAGGAAATAATTAAATAACCATCTTGAAACTTAGCACCAGTGGCGGGCTTTCCGGCTAGGGCTGGGGGTAAAAACAAGTTACGCCTTTGATCTCCCGCCTCAATGGTCACCTCTGGTCCCGATTGAATTAGTTTGACTTGCTTCTTATCAAAACCAGGCAGGAATAGTTTTACTTGCTTAAGCACTAGATCAATCACCATGGACGATGGCACCAGTTCTAGGTTGAAGTCTAGGGTTAACTCGGAACAGCGATCGGGAATATTGACTAGCTCTAGGGGACTAAATTCGGCTGGATCAAGGCGATCGCGGCTAAATACCCCGCCCACGGTTAAACCCACCTGCTGGGCACTGCCCCATAGATACTTGGCAGTAGCGATCGCGGCTGGATCGGCAGAGGTAACCAAATAGGCTATTACCCGCTTGGGATCATTTACTGCGGCTGCTCCCAGGCTCAGCACATCCGTCATCTGTCCCGCCTGTTGGGAAATATCTCCCGATACCTGCACCACGCTACGCAACATTGGCTCGACAAAGGGAGCGATCGTTTGCCCCAGGGCAGAACTGGTTAAAACCTGACGAAAGCGGCGTAAATACCAACCCAAAATTTCGGGCATACCCAGCATTCTCAAGGTGGTGAGATCACCGGTGCCATCATAAATGATCGAATCATAGCCCCCGTGTTGATCCTTTTCCCGCAACCAACTCAGGGCTAAAGCCTGATCCATCCCAGGTAAAATCCCCAACTCTTGCCCATAGACTTCCTGGAAAAAGGGCGTGCGTAGAAACTGGGCTTCAGCCGCTTTCATTTTTTCCCAATAGGAAGACAGGAGCGTAGTAGCTTGCAACTGGGCCACCTGGAGGTTAGGCATCCAGGGTTCAGGCTCACAGCCAAATTTTTGACCTAGGGCCAGCAGTCCACCATCCACTTCTTGCCCCACCAATAATACTTTTTTACCCTGGCTGGCATAGCCTTTGGCGATCGCGATCGCTAAATAGGTTTTGCCTACCCCACCTTTACCCAGAAAGGTCAGAATTTGACTCATTTTTAATTTTTAACTAATCCAACTGCGCGTTTGAATCCTAGCACAACCAAAATATTCGCCAGAGTTAAGAATGCTTCCGCACTGCCATGCAGCCAGTCCACATTGGCAAGACTAGTGTGATAAACCTTGAGGGCATATATCCCTACTGGAATCGTGATCCCCACAAACCCTAAAGTGCCATAGAAGCCCCAGAGCGCCAAGACTGGGAACTGTTTAGACCTAGTGGCAAATCCCAAAAATACTAGATAGGGCAATAGCGAAGCGCCAAACAGCAAGTTTTCCATGATCTTTACTGGTTGGACATAATCCCTGGTTGCACTTCATCCACCGAGAACATCCAGAGCTTGACCTGGTAGGGGCGCCAAATTGCGTTGATCACATAAAAATTCTGAGTACAAATAATATGGACATGGGGAACCCCAGCAAAGCGAGAGCAGTTGCGTAAAAAGTCGAGGGAATGGATCAAGCGACTATGCAGAAACCTTGCCATCTCTTCGCTACAGTTTTGTCGATAGAGCGGCACATCTTGGGGCGAGTCAAATCCCCGCAATTCGTACAAGATGTTATTCATGCCCTTAAATTCAAATTTTCGCATCCGCACTTTCCAGTTGCACAAAACCGCATAGCCCAGCACTGCCATGCCCAGATCAATGTGGAAATCCCGCATCTGAAATTTAGTGTTGCTATTTTGATCCGCATGGGTGTTAAACCCAGTCCAGGTATGGAAGAGTTCTAGGGCTTCGTCACTGATGTCAATTGAAGTGTGGTAGGGAGAAGCTTTGGCTTCCTGGGTAGGAATTGCGGCGGTTTCTGTAGGATCAGACATGCACTACCTAAAGTTGGGATCAGTAATAAAGGGGCAGATTTTATATTTCTGAGTATAGAGGATGGTCGTGCCAGATCATAGATTTAGCTGGGTCAATGTTACCCTGATTTTGGCTAGAGTAAAGGTATGGGTCTTAGAATATGTAAAGATCTTTTAATAAAACTTTATGGCTAATTACCCTAGCGATCGAATCCTATACGTGAGACTGCCTTGCAACCCGATCTTCCCGATTGGGGTAGTGTATATTGCTGACCACATTCATAAGCTGTATCCCCAGGTGCAGCAGCAGATTTTTGATCTGGGCACAGTACCGCCCCTAGATTATGATCGAGCCTTGCAAACCGCGATCGCTGGCTTCAAACCCAATTTATTAGTATTTTCCTGGCGAGATATCCAGATCTATGCCCCAGTAGGCGGTCGGGGTGGCAATCCCCTCCAAAACGCCTTTGAGTTTTACTATGCCCGCAACCCTGCGATCAAGCTGCGCGGGGCGCTGAACGGACTGCGCCTATTTACCACCTACTACCAAGAACTCTGGCGCAATAGCAGGCTGGTACGGCAGGGATTAGCCTGGGCGCGGCAATTTCAGCCCCAGGCACGAGCCGTATTGGGGGGCGGCGCAGTGAGTGTATTTTATCAACAGCTAGGCGAAGGCAAGCGCTTACCTGAAGGTACAATTATTTCGGTAGGCGAGGGGGAATCGCTGATTGCCAAGTTAGTAGTTGGGGCAGATATTAGTCAGGAACGCTGCTATGTGGTAGGTGAAACCCAACCGCGATCGCGCTTAATTCATGAGCAACCTGCGCCGATCGAAAAATCTGCCTGCAACTATGACTATATCCAGTCGATTTGGCCCGATTTTGACTACTATTTCCGCGATCGCGACTTTTATATTGGGGTGCAAACTAAGCGGGGCTGTCCCCACAATTGTTGCTACTGCGTCTACACGGTAATTGAGGGCAAACAGGTACGGATCAATCCTGCCGATGAAGTCATAAAGGAGATCCAACAACTCTATGGTAGGGGCGTGCGCAATTTCTGGTTTACCGATGCCCAGTTTATTCCGGCTAAACGCTACATTGATAACGCGATCGAGCTTCTAGAGAAAATCCTGGCGGCGGGCATGACTGATATTAACTGGGCGGCCTACATTCGGGCGGATAATCTAACGCCGCGCCTTTGTGAGTTAATAGTCAAAACGGGCATGAACTATTTTGAAATCGGTATTACTAGTGGTTCCCAGGAATTAGTGCGAAAAATGCGCATGGGCTATAACCTCAAAAGCGTGTTGCAAAACTGTCGCGATCTCAAAGCCGCCGGTTTCAATCAATTAGTCTCGGTGAATTATTCTTTTAATGTAATTGATGAGACTTTTGCCACGATTCGGCAAACTATTGCCTATCACCGCGAGCTAGAGCGCATTTTTGGCCGCGATAAGGTGGAACCTGCGATCTTCTTTATTGGCTTACAACCCCATACTCACTTGGAAGAATATGCCTTAAAGCAAGGGATTCTCAAACCCGGCTACGACCCCATGAGCATGATGCCTTGGACAGCAAAAAAACTGCTATGGAACCCCGAACCCTTGGGATCTTTTTTTGGTGAAGTTTGCCTAGCGGCTTGGCAGCGGGGCGAAAAGGATTTTGGGACAGATTTTGGTCGGGCAGTGATCGATATTTTGGAGGAGAGATTGGGGGTAGCTCCCCTGGAGGAGGCTCTGTCTGCCCCGATCGCTGGTCTAGAATCTGATTTAAATAGGACTTACGCAAAGGTGATCTAAAAATCTGGCTCTAGATGGGGTGTGGGGCTGCACTTGAGGGCTCTGCTCTCAAATTCCCTTTGCTCAAAGTTCCCAAATCAGACTGGGCAAGTCCTGCTAAAAAGTTAAGCCAGGAACCTTAAGCTCTGGAACACTAAAACTCTACTTAAGGGTAAGCATGACCTAAGCCCCACCAGATCAGAATAGCAATCATGCTTAGTACTACTACAGCAGAGAGCGCGATCGCTACAGGACTATCAGCGCCGTCAAACTTCATGATGCCACGGTTGAAATCAGACATAAGTAAAACCTATGGAGTTGATTAGCAATTTACGGTCTGATCATAGCCTAGCGATCGCGGTTTAGGAATAGGTGCGCCCCCGCCACTGCTTTGGTTTTGTCGCTGCCGAGAGCCAAATCCGCAAAACTGCTAAGGGGTCAGCTAGGGGCGACAGCCAATACCACAAGCCGACAGTGGTATAGCTAGACTTGATCCCAGCATTCAGGCCCAATCTGATCAAGAGCAGAAAGCCATTGATCCCCAGCAATAGTTGGGCAAAAATCTGATCCAGCGGCGCTAAAAATACCAAAAGAATTAAGGTTGGGAGCGGTAGCCCCTGTACAGCTAGCAAAAATAAACAGTCACTCCAGGTCTGCATGGGAGTAGCTGCATCCTTAAGATCAAGCGATCTTCCCCATTCTTTCCAGGTTTCGGCCATCGAGGTGTACATCCGCACTTGGATCAGATTAGCGCCATCCAGAAAGCCCACCTTAGCTCCAGATTGAGCCGCAGCGCGGGCTAGGGTAACATCATCGCAAAAAGATGACTTGGCGAGTTCATAACCATGCAGTTGATCTAAGAGCGATCGCTTCGAGAGGAAACATTGGCCATTGGCCATCACCCGATCTTGCTGGAATTGCTGGGGATCACCTGTGGCACCAAAGCGATAGATTAGAGTAATCAGCAGGGCAGGTTGCAGCCATTGCTCACCTGGATATTTGAGGATAAACCTAGGGGAGAGGGAAACCATATCATACCCACCAGCGATCGCTCCCTGGAGAAAGCTAGCCACCAGACCAGGCTGGGGCAAGGTATCGGCATCAATACCCAAGACCCATTCATTCTGAGGATCAGCAGCCAGATAGCCATTGTGTAAAGCCCAGGGGCGACCTACCCAATTAGGGGGCAAAGGATCATCGGTGACTAGACGGAGCGGGGGCTGGTAGTGGGGCTGCTGGGCTAGCACATATTCAGGCGTGCCATCTTGGGAACGACTATCTACCACAATAACTTCTGTAGCAGCTTGGCCAGCCAAACCAGCTAAACAGTGGGGTAAGCGCTCAATTTCATTTAGTGTCGGGATCACCACACTTACCCTAGGCATTGGTTGAGGCTGGTGCTGAAGCGGGGTTAAAGCTGGAATGCGGCGTGGGGCAGTGCTGAGACGTTGCAGCAAAATCGCCACAAATGGCAATTGAAATAACAGCAGATAGAGCATCTTAATTCTTGAGCGGCTCTACATCCTTGATCGCAAACCCATGTTTAGTCAGAGATTTGGCAAGTTCGGGGCTGTTCTGCACCCGATCAACAAACAATACTCCTTGCAGATGATCCATTTCATGTTGAATCACCCTGGCTAGCAGACCATCTGCCTTTAAGATCTGGGGTTTACCATCTAGATCCCGATAGGCTACCTGCACCTGATCGGGACGCTGCACATCAAAAAATACTTCTGGCACACTCAGGCAGCCCTCTTCTCCTACTACCAAGTCGCCACCGCTAGATTTGAGCTCTGGGTTGATCATTACTAGGGCAGGCTTGGTTTGATCCTTGAGCTCAATGTCAATTACAATCAGTTGCTTGTTCACTCCCACTTGGGGTGCAGCCAAACCAATGCCATCCTCGCTATACATGGTTTGCAGCATTTGGATCGCCAGGTGGCGAGTTTCGTCAGTGATTTTATTGATCCGCTTAGCAGGTTGGCGCAGGACGCGATCGCCCAATTTGTGAACTTGAAGAGGGGGATGTTTAAGTTTTTGTTTGGGTACTAGGGTGGAAAGCATAGCAAGTGGCAAGGCAGTAGGTTTTTAATTATATCCTAAGCAGTCTAGCTGGGGAAGTCTCAGAGAAAGAGAGTTAGAGCACCATTTAGCGCCAGGTTTTTATAACTCAGTATTAGTGCCATTTCTTTAAACTATAAAATAAGCAGCCCAGAGTGCACACACCCAAAACCCCTGCCAAAGGATTGCCATCAATCCCCGTGAGCCACTCAGGTACTACTCCAGTGCTGCCTACTAGTTTAGTAGTCGAGATCACATAATAGCTGCTAACCATGCCGCCATGGAGTCCGATGGCATAGCCTAGCCTGCCTTTACCCAAATGTCGGGCGGTAGCCAAGCTCATGCCCAGCAAAATCAAGCCAGGAAGTTGGGGAGCCGCCGCTAGAATTACTGCTAGAGGTTTGACCAAGTTGAAATGCAACAGCCCATAGATTCCACTGCTATACCAGGCGGCGCGATCGCTACCATAGTCTTCCGCCAATTCAGTCAATAACCAGCCTCTAAATAGGAGTTCTTCGGCAAAGCCTACCCCTATGCCTGTGAGTAAAGCTGGCCCTAGGGCTGCCTGCCACTGCACATCTCCATCTAATTGCTGCCAACCTAAAATTAGCTGTACCCCGATCAAAATTAGGAGATTCAGCACTCCGCCGCCAAAGCCCAAGACCAGATGGATCAGATTAGAGCGATCACCAACCAAACCATAAAAAGCAAAGGGATGACGCTGCTGCTGCACATATCTACCCCAAATCCAGATCAGGGCGATAAACTCCAGGTAAACCATCACAATTAAGGGGGTAGCCACCTGCTCACCCCAAGTTAGATAAACTGGTGCAGCTATAGGTAGCCAACTAGCCAACAAAATTAGCAAAAACAGCAGAATGCGGCTAAAGGCGGGCAGATTTTTCCACCTAGATCCCATGCCTAGCGTGCCAAACCAAACAGGGTCCCGATCGCTCGTCCCATGTTCTGCATTGCCATAGCATCGATCGCTGCAGTTGGCTCATAACCACAATGCACCATACAGTCTGCACACTTGGGGTTACCACTCTTGTGACCGTACTGGGACCAATCTGTGTGATTTAACAACTCAGCAAAAGTAGGATAATAGCCCTCATTCAAGAGATAGCAAGGCTTTTGCCAACCCAAGACGCTATAGCTAGGACTGCCCCAAGGGGTGCATTCATAATCTTTTTCGCCCATTAAAAAGTCCAAAAACAAGGGATTGTGATTAAACTCCCAGGCTTTTTCGCCTGCTCGATAGGGAGCTAGGATCTGGCGAAATAGGGCTTTAGTCTGTTCCCGTTGCAAAAAGTGATCCTGATCTGGTGCCCAGTCATAGCTATAGCCTGGAGAAACCTGCATGCCATCTACGCCCAGTTCAGCGAGAAAATCAAAGAACTTCTGCATTTCTTGGGGGTCAGCCCCATCAAAAATTGTGGTGTTGGTATTTACCCGAAATCCTTTGGCTTTGGCTGCTTTGATTGCCTGCACTGCCGTATCAAATACCCCTTTGCGATCTACACAGTGGTCATGCCATTCGCGCAAGCCATCTAAATGCACCATGAAGGTTAAATAGTTGGAAGGCTGAAATTTCGCCAAGCTTTTTTCTAGGAGTAAGCCATTGGTACAGAGATAGACGAACTTGCGCCGCTCTACTAATCCCGCTACGATCTGATCAATTTGGGGATGTAGTAACGGCTCTCCGCCTGGAATAGAAACTACGGGAGCACCGCATTCCTCGGCAGCGCGAAAACATGCTGCGGGTGATAAATTCTGCTTTAGGACTTCTGTTGGGTGCTGGATTTTGCCACAGCCTACGCAGGCAAGATTACATCTGAATAAGGGCTCTAGCATTAGTACTAGGGGAAAGCGGCGGTTGCCCTTTAGCCTTTGCGCCACGATATATTTACCAATTTCTAACGCCTGTTGCAGATGTATTGCCATACTGGTCTTGGGAAAATAATTTCGCTCACTTTAACATTTTTAGGACTTACGCAGTTTGATTTAGGAGGTGTTGGAAAAAGGGAGTTTGAGGGCAAAGCCCTCAACTGGAGCCCCACACCCCACTTAGAGTTCGGTTTTTAGATCAGGTTTGCCTAAGTGTTATCCCTGTAAGATTAGCACTAACTAGGATGGGAAAGGCGGAGCAGGAAAACTACCAGGGTACAGCCCACTAGAGCAGATAGGCGCAGCCAATGCCAAACAGAAAGTTCAAAGCCACCCAAATAGCTAGAACCAATCAAACTGCTATGGGCGATCGCTAATACCAGAGCAGGTAGGCTGAGCAAGTGCAGTTGCCGCCAGGCTTGGACTAATTTTTTTTGCCACCAGTCAAAGCTGGTGAGTGCCAGAGGGGTGAGTAAACCCAAGCTGATTAACCCCAGCCACAGGCCTAGTTGGTGTTGCGGGATTAAAAAATTGAGATTGGCCAGGTGCCAATTCAAGCTCATCTCTAACATATGCCAACTATGGGCTAGCGCCAGCCCAAAGCCCCCTACCCCCAGGCTACGCCGATGTTTTAGCAGTGCTGGCCACCATTTTGCCACTGATCGCGCGATCGCTGCCAACAGCAAGCAGACTAGAGCCCCATGACCAGTAAGGTCGTTGTGGGCATCCGTGCGCAAAATCGTCAAGATGCCGATGATGATGGTGAGCCAACCACCCCATTGCAAAACTTGGGTCTGGCGATCGCGCCCCAGCCGTTGTCCAAAGATGCCCACTGCCACTAAGGTGGGTAAAGTGCCTAAGCCAAAACAGCACATAGTTGCTGCCCCTTGCCAAGCATTTGCGGTTTCTGCTGCCTTGATTTGAGCCGTGTATAGAAAACCACAGGGTACCATACCCCAAACCATGCCCAACAAAATCACGTTCCACCAGTGGCGCGATCGGGTGAGGCGCAGCATAGTTTGTTGCCAAAAGTCATGCCCCAGGAAGGTTAAGCCTGGTGATAGGCGGCTCCATCCCGACCATATCAACAGGCTCCCTAGCCCCAAACTGACCAATTGCCGCCAGCCGCTCCCTACTCCCGCTAAGATTAGTTCGCCAAACCCGCCGATCGCTCCTCCTACCAGGCTATAGCTGAGCAGGCGACCAAGATTGAGCCAGAGGTGAAACCCCCAGCCTCCACCTGCTAGAGCGATCGCAATTGGACCACACATACCTACGCAATGCCCAAAGCTGCCCAAGAAACCTAAGCCGGCAATCAACCAGAGATCTAGTAACACGGAGCTAAGATTAAGCCAACTGACTAATTGCCAAATAAAATGCGGTAATTGACTTGGCATCGAGGTTTTGGGCGGCGGGCTGGGTTCTAATCATTTCCTCCAAGACCTGACGCTCCAGTAAGACCACTTCAATTTCCTCATCGGCATCCTGGGACGGAGGCTGGGCTAGTGGTGCTAAATCCTGTGCCAAATAGGCATGGATAACCTCATCCGAATAGCCTGGGCAGATATAAAAACTACCTAGTGCTTGCCAGGTGTGGGCATGATAACCGGTCTCTTCTGCTAACTCCCTAGCCATAGTTGCGGCGGGAGCTTCGTTGGGTTCTAGGGTACCGGCGGGAAATTCTAAAATGTAGCGCTGTAAGGGAAAACGGTATTGACGGACTAACACAAACTTGCCTTCAGCCGTAATTGGGACAGCGATCGCGGCGCCTGGATGCTGAATGTAGGAATATTCGCCCCCAACTCCATGGGGCAGTCGTAGTCGATCTACGCGAAAATCAAATTTCCGACCATGGTAGTAGAGCACCTGTTGCTGTAACTCAAACGGGATAATTTCGGTCATAGGGCTTTGCTCAGGTTATATCAGGAAGGTAAAGATTTAATGCCAAGTTGCTATGGCTCGGCTACAGATTTGGGAAGTTTTGTAAAAAGGGAGTTTGAGGGCAGAGCCCCACACCCCACCCCTATACTTACTCGTTTAGGACTACCTTAAAATTTTGCTGCCAAAGGGCGAGGGGGAAATGCCCATGGGTACCACTATAGTCTTCAGAAAAATTGGAATGGTAGGAAATCAGCACCCCTTCATACTTGCCACTGTAAGCGTCACTGTAAAGTTGCCGATTACGGCTGTTATATTTCCAATACACCGGTTGCAATAGCTGGTGCTTGCTAAAGTCGGGGTATTCGTATTCAAAGGCAGTTAAATATTGGCGTAGACTCTGACCAGCGATCGCGCTATTGGACGCACAGATGCCAAAAATCTGAAACTCGGAATGCTCCTGCAACTCTAACAGAGCTTGGCGAAGAGTTTGCCACTCCAGCTCAGTCGCTTGGGAGCGATCGGCCATAGCTTTCACCACGGCTTCTGCCTCAGTTCTAGTCAGTTTTAAGTCTATGCCGAGATTCATAGGGAAATAAACGCTAAAATACTCACCATCAAAATTCCAACCACTATGGTTAGCACGTATTGCTGGGACTGGCCGGTAATTGTGTAACGTAAGCGATCGCCGCTAAAAATTGAAGCGATTCCTACCAAATTGATCACCCGATCAACTAAGTGTTGATCTAGCCAAGCAATTTTGCGCGAGATCCAATTCACTCCTGCCACTACGGTTTTGAGGTAAAGCTCATTGACGTAGAGATCCTGGGCAAACACTAACTTTAACTGCATCCACGGCAGAGCAATCAGCTTAGGCAAAATTGGTACGGTACTACCAGGCAGGTATTGGATCACATAGATGCGGGCAGCCACTCCACAGCCTAGGAGACCTGAAATCACCAGGCAGATGCTGGCGAGTGGGTTAGAGGGGGCAGGTAAAATCGCCAAGTTGTCCAAAATCAAGGGCAGCAGCCAGACAACTATGGTAAAACTCAGCACCGGTACAGCCACCTGCCAACCCACTTCGGGAGCGCGGCGGGTTTTCGGCTTCGCCTTGCCCAAAAACACCAGGGCAAACACCCGCGTATAGCCAAAGGCAATAAAGCTATTCACCGCCAGCAGCACGATCACCAGAGGTAGATTAGACCATAGGCGCTCTAGCCAAAATACCAGAGTCCAAAAGTTTCCTAAGGGTAGCAATCCTACTAGACCAAAGCTTGCAGTTAAAAAGCCTACGGTGGTAGCTGGCATTTTCGCCCAAAGTCCGCCCATCTCCTCTAGATCTTGGGTCATGGTGGTCATCATGATCGCTCCCGTACTCATAAACAATAATGCTCGGGCGATCGCATGGGTAAACAAAAACGCCAAGGCTACTTCTTCCTGCTGCATTCCTACGGCAATAAATACTAATCCCAAATGGGCGCTAGTAGTGTGAGACAAAGCCCGCTTCAAGTCTACTTGGGCGATCGCTACCAAAGCTGCCCCGATCGCGGTCACAATTCCAATTACCACCAGGGCAATTAAGGCTACTGGAGACAGGGCCAACACTGGTGACATTTTGATCAGCACAAATGCCCCACAGGAAACCACCACCGAATTGCGCATCACCGAAGCGGGGTTAGGGCCTTCCATTGCTTCATCCAGCCACAAATGCAAAGGCACTTGAGCGCATTTACCCACTGGACCCGAAATCAGGGCTAAGCCCAAGCCCGTTGCCGCCCAGGCATGACTCTGAAAATATGCCTGGGTCTCAGGTTTAGCTGCCCAAACTGCCAAGTCAGAGAAATCGAGGCTGTCAGTCAGATTAGATAGGGCGACGACTCCCATCAACAAAAATAAATCGCCTACCCGCTTTGTCCAAAAGGCATCCCTGGCTGCGGTCACCACCTGGGGCTGGGCATACCAGAATCCTACCAACAGATAGGTCGAAACCGTCAGTAGTTCTAGCAGCACATAGCTCAAAAACAGGGAATCACTGATCGCTACGCCACTGATGGCAGACTCAAAAAATCCCATCAAGCCGTAAAACCGCGCGATCGCCCAATCAGTCTCCATAGATGCCAGCCCATAGACCTGAGCTAGGAGGCTGATAGCACAGATCACCACTGCTGCCCCCGCACTCACGGCGGAAATATCTAAATTGATCCGCAGGCTCAAATCGTACACCTGCAACCAACTTACACTGATCTGGCGCGGCGACTGTCCCCAGCTATAGAACATCACCAGTCCACTATGCACTAACCCCAACAGGGTCATCCCGATATTGATGTAAGCCGCAGGCCTTGCGCCTGTGCGGTAGATCCAGTTAAACGCCCAGGGAACCGTGATGATCGCGCCCACCAAACCATAGAGCGGCACTAGCCAAGCGCTCCCCAGCCAAAAATCTTGCAACTCAGTCAAACTTAACCCTCTAGTTAATGATTTGACCTAATTTTAGCCTTTCAGGGTGGAAATCAAGATCTGAATCAGGGCTAGAGAGGTCTGAAAATAAGTAGGACTTAGGCAAAGGTGATCTAAAACCGCGGTTCTAGTTGGGGTGTGGCACTACGCCTCAATCTCCCTTTTTCCAACACTTCCTGAACCAGACTGCGTAAGCTCTGATAGGTATCAAAATTAACTTCACAAAAATTTAACTATTCAAAGATTACTAGGATTACATTCATTCATAAGCAACCACTATGGAGATCATTTGTGATCGCGATCGCCAGAATCTAGTGAAAAAGTAAAAACAGGTACATCGAAGGTGTAAGATACCCAAAAGCGTTTGTGTATCAGCACTAGCAATTGTTTCAAATACCGTAAGAATACCTAGAGTAATTCAAAAACTATGCCGATCGCAGTTGGAATGATTGAGACCAAGGGCTTTCCCGCCGTGGTTGAAGCGGCCGATGCCATGGTCAAGGCTGCCCAAGTCACCCTGGTGGGCTACGAAAAAATCGGTAGTGGTCGTGTCACCGTAATTGTGCGCGGCAATGTTTCCGAAGTCCAAGCTTCACTTGCTGCAGGGGTAGAGGCGGCTAGACGAGTAAATGGTGGTGAAGTTATCTCTACCCATATTATTGCTCGTCCCCATGAAAACCTCGAATTCGTTTTACCAATTCGCTATACGAAAGAAGTAGAACAGTTCGCATTTTAATCCCAAACTTTACTTTCAATAATTATCTAAAAACATTCAGGAGAACAAATTAATGGCGATCGCAGTTGGAATGATTGAAACCCTTGGCTTCCCCGCCGTAGTAGAAGCAGCAGATGCCATGGTCAAGGCTGCCCGTGTCACCCTAGTGGGTTATGAAAAAATCGGTAGCGGCCGCGTCACCGTGATTGTGCGGGGTGATGTATCCGAAGTTCAAGCTTCGATCGCCGCTGGCACCGAATCAGTTAAGCGGGTAAATGGTGGTCAAGTGCTATCTACCCACATCATTGCTCGTCCCCACGAAAACCTCGAATATGTACTGCCCATTCGCTACACCGAAGAAGTTGAACAGTTCCGCGACAATGTCAACGCCATTCGTCCCATGAATCGTCCTTAGTCCTGCCCGAACATTTGGCCAGCTAAACTAGCACCCATGCAACTAGCGATCGTGCGCGGTACTGTAGTCAGTACCTACAAAGAGCCCAGCTTAAGAGGAACCAAATTCCTGCTTTTACAAATGGTAGATCAAGATGGTCAAATCCAGTCAGGCTACGAGGTGGCAGCAGATACCGTTGGTGCCGGCGTGAATGAGTGGGTGTTATTTAGCCGTGGTAGTGCTGCCCGCCAGGTGCGTGATGCTAACACCTTGCCCATAGATGCGGCCGTAGTCGCCATTGTGGATACGGTGAGTCTTGGTAACACCATGGTCTACCGCAAATCCTTAGAGCAACGCTGAGCCAAAGCCAAGCCCAGAGCAACGCTAAGTAACCCCCAGTCCCCAGCGCAACGCTAAACCTATGGCCGATTCCCAGCCTCAAACTACCCCCCTAATCGCTCCAATAATTGCTCCGACTGCCCAGGTTCACGCCTATGCCAATGTGATTGGCGAAGTTTATGTGGGAGAGCAGGCGCAAATAGCCCCAGGCTCATCCATTCGTGCCGACTCAGATACAGCTTTTTACCTCAGTGCGGGAGTAAAACTGCGTGATGGAGCAATGGTGCGCGGCCTAGAGCGGGGCAGAGTACAAGGGGATAATCACCAGGAATATTCCGTGTGGTTAGGCAAAGAGGTAACCATCAGCCACATGGCACTGATTCATGGACCTGCCTATCTGGGCGATCGCACTTTTGTAGGGTTTCGCTCCACTGTATTTAACGCCCGTCTGGGTGAAGATGTGATTGTTGGCATGCATGCCCTTGTTCAAGATGTTGAGATCCCGACTGGTAGATATGTACCTTCAGGTGCAGTGATTACATCTCAAGATCAAGCAGATCATTTACCAGAAGCTAGCCGCGAGCAATTGATTTTAGCTCAACATTTAGCCCAAAGAATAGTTCCCTCCCTAGGTCAAAAAACAGATCAAAAAATAGCCGGCGGACTTCATCCTAGCTCTGGTCTGCAAGTAGAAATCCTAGGTCAACCCCTCCCTAGCTCTGTTAATTCCCCAAGCAATCTAATCAGTAATCTACCTACTAACTCACCTAGTAATCTTGCCCCAGTGACCCCTATGCCAAACACCACCATTGACTATATTCAGCAAACCCGTCAACTACTAGCCCAGGGCTATCGGATCAGCGCCGAATATGCCGATGAGCGCCGCTATCGTACGAGTTCTTGGCAAAGTTGCAGTGGCATTGCCGAAGCTAACCATGAGCAAGCCGTGCTCAGTGCCATTCAAGCCTGCCTTACTACTCACCAAGGAGCCTATGTGCGCTTACTGGGAATTGACCCTAAAACTAAGCGCCGTGCCGTAGAGGTAGTAATTCAAAGACCTGGTAATGCCAGCCAGACTTCCCAGACCTCTACCTCAGTCCCTAGCTATAGCAGTTCCAGATCAGGCAACCTCAGCCAAGATGTGATTGGTCAAGTGCGGCAATTGCTAGCTCAAGGCTACCGCATTGGCACCGAGCATGCGGATGAGCGCCGCTTTCGCACCAGTTCTTGGCATAGCTGTGCCCCGATTCAAGCTAGTAGCGAATCTGAAGTGATCTCCCATTTAGAAGCTTGCCTCTTAGAACATAGCGGTGAGTATGTCAGGCTGTTAGGCATCGATCACAAAAATAAACGGCGAGTGCTGGAATTGATCGTGCAGCGCCCCGGGCAAACAGTAGCTGCTCTAGCGCAGCCCAGTGGAGCGACTAATCTATCTGGTCACACCAGTATTCAGACCAGTCAAGGGAATGGCAACCTGGTAGGTCAAGTGCGACAATTGCTGGCTCAAGGCTATCGGATTGGGGCTGAGTATGCAGATGAACGACGGTTTCGGACTAGCTCTTGGTATAGCTGTGCAACAATTCATACCAGTAACGAATCGGAAGCGATCGCGAGTTTGAATAGCTGCATAGCAGAGCATCCTGGTGCATATGTACGACTAATTGGCATAGATCCTAAAAGCAAGCGCCGTGTCTTGGAGTTGATCGTGCAGCGTCCCCATGGCACTAGCCCCAGAGTAGAAACCCCTCAACCGCCTAGCTCTAATCACTCTAGCAGCACTATTAAGACTGAAACCCTGAGTCAAATTCGCCAGTTGTTGTTGAGCGGTCATCGCATCAGTGCTGAGTATGCGGATGAGCGCCGCTTCCGCACTAGCTCTTGGCATAGTTGCCGGCCGATTACTGCTAGTACGGAAGTAGGAGTAGCTGGAGCCTTAGAAGCCTGCTTGGCAGAGCATCCAGGTGAGTATGTGCGGTTGATTGGTGTAGATCCCAAGAGCAAGCGCCGTGTGTTGGAAACTATTGTGCAGCGTCCATAGGTCTCACGCTCAAACTCTATGCATCTGCCCCCACTCCAAATACCTAGTTTTACTGAACAGGTGATCCTTGGAGAGGTGAGAATTGATCCTACAGTAGCGATCGCCCCTGGGGTGATTTTACAAGCTGATCCAGACTGTAAAGTCCTCATAGAAGCAGGTGTAGTGATTGGCATGGGCGTAATTATTCATGCCAGAGGGGGAGATCTAGAAATAGGCGCTGGCTGCAATCTAGGGGCAGGGGTATTGATGGTCGGCCAAGGCAGAATAGGCATAAATTGCTGTGTGGGAGCCTGTTCAACCATAGTAAACCCCAGCCTAGAACCTGAGCAGGTAGTTGCTCCTGGTAGCCTACTAGCAGATCTCCAAGATTCTCAGCCTGTTGCTAGTGAGCCTCCAGCAAAAATAGCAGTAACTCATGCCAAAGCTCATTTGCGGCAGTTTAGAGCCAGAAGCCAGCTAAACTAAACTCACTAATTCCTGTACGTCACCCGTGATCCCAATCAGATCTCCTTCCACTTGCAACTGGGGATACTTTTGCTTGATTGCTTGAGCAGCGCTGTATAGTTGCTGCTGATGAACGCTGAATGCTCACTACAGATTATTAGGGGTATGGGGCTGTGCCCCACGCAGGGGAGCACCCTTGGACCCTACATAAATCGATCTGTAGTCTAACTTTGGAGATTTGGTATTAGTTCTTCAGGCTGGTTGTGAGCTGATATTTCTACCACCCTATTCCCCCGACTTAAACAAAATTGAGAAATTCTGGGCGCGGTTGAAGAATTATGTCAGTAAGATTCTTGGACTATGTGAAGGTTTATGGGATGTTGTACAAAAAGCTGTCTCCCATTTGTCATGACTTCCCCTTCCTTTGCTATATGAGTGAAACGGTTTACATCGAAACCAGTATTTTAGGCTACTTGACTGCTCGACCTAGCAGAGATATTGTTATAGCTGCCAACATTGAGGTAACTCGGGGAAGCGCGGTCTAACAACACGTTGGAGCGGACGGGTGAGAGGTCTTGGTGAGGATATAAAGGATGCTAGCCGCCGCTCAACTTAGCCGTTATCTCGCCAGAATAGCAAAGGTTATTTGTGGGGTTATGTAAGAGATTTGTTATTTGATTGTTTGAATTTTCTTCACTCTAAACTTAAATAACTCACTTTACAAAGAATTTATCATGCCCTTGAAGAATAATCGCAAGATAGCGTTAAGCAAAAAAGATAAAGTTCAAGGCAAGTACGTGCCATTGGAAACAGTGAATTTAGAAGAGAACAGCAAAAGGGGGATCTATCTTGAAAGAGTTGGATTTCTTCTGTCGCTGGTTAAGCAAGTTTTCGTAAACGAAGATGACAGTATTGGTGTGCGCTATCTAGTCACTAACGACCTAAAAATCACCTACAAGCAAATTACAACAATCTATCGTAAAAGATGGAAAGTTGAAGAGTATCATAAGTCTTTGAAGCAAAACGTTAGCTTGTCAAAATCACCAACCAAAACAGTTGACAGTCAAGCCAATCATTTCTTTGCATCTTTGTGGGGATATGTGAAATTGGAGGTTCTCAAACTCAATCATTTTACTCAATCATTTTGATGGTGCCAAAGGACGATTAGTCATCAGTCGATCAAATACTGCTGTCATATCACGATCTTCCAGCCAGCACTGATAAGTTTTGATATGTACTTCGACGCTGTGCCCCATAGTGATTGCCGAAGTTGTATCAGGAAAGCCATAGCCAATATTTCTGATTGCCCAGGCATGGCGCAGTGAGTAGATATGGAAGGGCAGGTCTAGCCGCCTAAAATAATTGCTCACGGCTTGCCCCTGTGCTTTGTGAGTTGATCGCTCACTCACTGGCT
>JANRLH010000005.1:0-7668 GCA_033762795.1 Pseudanabaenaceae cyanobacterium bins.68 | reverse complement strand
GAATTTGAAGATCGGCTGAAGGCAGTGCTGAAAGAGGTACTAGATTCAGAGGGTCAAATAGTGCTGTTTATTGACGAACTGCATACGGTGGTGGGCGCAGGTGCGAATCAAGGTTCCATGGATGCCAGCAACCTGCTCAAGCCGATGTTGGCGCGGGGCGAACTTCGCTGTATTGGTGCTACTACCCTAGATGAGTACAGCAAATATATTGAAAAAGATGCTGCCCTAGAGCGCCGCTTTCAGCAGGTCTATGTTGATCAGCCAAGTGTAGAAGATACGATCTCAATTTTGCGTGGGCTGAAGGAGCGGTACGAAGTTCACCATGGGGTGAAAATTGCTGACTCTGCCCTAGTGGCTGCTGCCGTTTTGTCTAATCGCTACATCAGCGATCGCTTCCTGCCCGACAAGGCGATTGACCTGGTAGACGAATCTGCTGCCAAACTGAAAATGGAGATTACTTCTAAACCCCTAGAGCTAGATGAAATTGATCGCCGTCTGCTGCAACTGCAAATGGAGCGCCTCTCCCTGCGCCAAGAAGAAGAAATCGCCTTGGGCGATCGCAGTGAACTCAACGGCAAAGTGATCTATAGGAGTAAATCTGCCCAAGCTACCCTCGAACGCCTGCAAAAGCTAGATCAAGAGTTGGAGATTTTAGCCGCTAGACAAACTAAACTAAGCGATCGCTGGCTGAAGGAAAAACAAGCGATCGACCAAATTCAAAAAATTAAAGAGCAGATCGATCAGATCAAACTCCAAATTGAAAATGCCAAAGCCAAATACGAGCTTAACCTAGCTGCCAAGTTAGAATTTGGCGAATTAATTGTGCTTAATGATCAGTTACTCGCAGCCGAAGCCGACATCGAAACCAGCCGTCAAGATGGACTATCCCTATTCCGCCAGCAAGTTACTGAAGATGACATTGCTGAAATTGTTGCCCGTTGGACAGGGATTCCAGTCCAAAGCTTACTGGAATCGGAACGGCAAAAATTGCTGAAATTGGAATCCCACTTACATGAGCGCGTCATCGGTCAAGAGCAGGCAGTCAATTCGGTTGCCGCTGCCATTCGCCGCGCCCGCGCAGGGATGAAAGATCCCCATCGCCCGATTGGCTCTTTTTTATTCCTTGGCCCCACGGGCGTAGGCAAAACTGAACTGGCGCGCACCCTCGCACAATACCTATTCGACGCCGAAAATGCCATGATTCGGATCGATATGTCGGAATACATGGAAAAGCACGCGGTCTCTCGCCTGATTGGGGCACCGCCTGGCTATGTGGGCTACGAAGAAGGCGGACAGTTCTCCGAAGCCGTACGCCGCCGCCCTTACTCTGTGATTCTATTTGATGAAATTGAGAAGGCTCACCCTGACGTATTCAGTATTCTCTTACAGGTATTAGATGATGGCAGAATTACGGACAGTAAAGGACGGTTGGTAGACTGCAAAAATACCGTGATCATCATGACCAGCAACATTGGCAGCGAATTGATTTTGGAAGCTGACACTGACCAGGTGCAATCTTTAATTAATCAAGCCCTGCGCCAACAGTTTCGCCCAGAGTTTCTCAATCGCATCGATGAAACTGTGATTTTTCACCCCCTGACCCTAAGCCAGATTAGCCAAATTGCCACCTTGCAGATTCAACGCATCAGCGATCGCTTAGCCGAACAAAAATTAACGATCACCCTTACCCCAGGAGCCCAAGCCTACATTGCCAACCTCGGTTATGATCCAAGCTACGGGGCCAGACCACTGAAGCGGGCAATTCAACGGGAAATCGAGAATCCGATCGCTACCCTGATCCTAGAGGGCAAGTTTCCCCCAGGTCACACTATTGAAGTCTCGGTTGCTCCTGAAGCATCTCATTTAGTGTTCGCTTAAGCTTATTGCGATTTTCCAAAGAATGGGCGGTACAGAAATCATTAAAACCCATATTAAATTATGCTTTCAGGGCTTACCCAGTCTGGCTGGGAAAGTATGGGAAAAGGTGAGTTAGAGCCAGGTTTAGCTCGCGTTTGCATAAGCCTTAATCTTGCCAAGATTTTCGGCGGTCAAATTCAAGAACTAGGGGAAAACTTTCTCTGGCTAGTTTTGGCGATCGAACAATTACGCCTGGCTTGATCTAATTGCGGATCTAGCCAAGAATAGGCAAAATGACTGGTGCATTGCAAATTAGGATAAGCCCGATAAATTGCTTGCATCTGTTGTTCGAGCGCCGGTCGCCCCCCCAAACTCTGCCCCCAATAACCAGCGATCACGGGGCAAAGTTCCAGATTTTTAGGTAGCTGTTTCACTACCAGATCTAGCTCCGCCAAAATGCAATCATTTTGACCACAGGCAGCATACAGCATCGGTGTCCATTCCTGAGTGCGCCTGAACTGGGGCCAGGGTTGTAACCTCGGATCTACTCCGTTACTGCTGGTTTGATTGGCGCGCGGGAAAAATACTGCACTTGTGGGAATGCTGGTTGGGACAGCGAACAACGCCTGATTGAGAAAGTCGATCACACCCTGCTGAGCATGGGCTACTGCTAACTGCCACATCTGACGGTTGAGCGGCTGATTGCTGAGGATTTCAATTTGGCGATGGGGGGGGAAACTCCACCACCTGGGCTGGGCTTTCAGCTTGGCGTCTACTTTGCCTTTAGCCAAAAAGGCATAGAGGAGTTGACGGGCTTGGTCGGTTTTGGCACGCTGCAATAATCGGCTAAAGGAAGGTGTGCCATAGATCATCAAGTCTTGTACTTGGGTGATTTGGGGAACAGTGCGGTGGGCATAGCGAATATAGTCAAAGGCAATGCCATCAGGCTGACGCTTGGCGACAGCTTTGATCAACACCTGTAGATCCTTGCGCGCATCCTCACTGTAGGGATCAATAAAAATGTGGCTGGCGCGTTTTACTTCAGGTAGTACGGCTGGATCGGATAAATTCGTTTCCCCATAGCCGTTGCGCGCGATCGCGCTATGATTAGCCTTACCGCGATAGTTAGGGCCAAAATTCATGGTGTAGAGCCAAGCATGGACTTTAATCCCGCGCTGCCGCGCTTTTTGAATTACTTCTGCTAGTAAATCCCTATCTTTATATTCTTTCCCCAGCACACTCGGCCAAATTGTAGGATTATCAACTTGGGGTAATAGCACCCTGCCATCATAAAAAGTATTGAGGTAGATGCGATTGTAGCCAAAATTGACAATGTTATCCAGGGTTTGATCCAGCGCCCCAGGTTGCAAGTCACAGGGATAGAGTCTCAGCCAAGTACCCAAAACCGCAGGCTGGGTTTGGCGACGGCATTGGCTCAGCCTTTGGCTATGGAGGGCGACAATTTCAGCATATCTTTGTTGGCTCAAGCGATCGCGCCCAGTGATTGCAGCTTGTAGCAGGGTAGCTTTAGTGAGGGCTTCTGCTTCAGTAATCCGACAATCGGGTACAGGGCTAGGCTGGCTGTAGAGGATCATACCCAGGCTCAGCCCCAATTGCCAAACCCCTTGAAAATACTCTAGCACCGAAATTCTCCTAAGCCCTGGCGCACTAGCTGGGGTTGATCCCCAGTTAGATCAATGATGGTCGATACTCGATAGGTCGGCTCCAGACCATGATCAATGATTAGATCTACTTGGTGTTGTAGTTGGTCAAATAGTTCAACTTGGGTTAGCTCCTGGCTGTGGGCAGAAGTAGAAATAATTGGATTACCGAGATTAGATAGCAGGGCTTGGGCGATCGCGGCATCAGGTACACGGATACCAGTAGTACGGCGCTTAGGATCAACTACCAATTTGGGCACCAGCTTGGTAGCAGGCAGAATAAAGGTATAGGGACCAGGTACTAAACTCCGCATCAATCGATAGGCAGAGTCATCCACTACAGCATATTTGGCAATGTCCGAGAGGGAGGAACATAAAAAAGTTAGGGGCTTATGGGGGTTAGCCTTGATCTGGCGTACTCGCTGCACTGCTTGACGATGATTCAGATCACAGCCAATCGCATAAACCGTATCTGTAGGGTAGAGCATTACTGCCCCCTTTTGCAGAGCCGTGATGATTTTGTCAACCTGCCTAGTTTGGGGAGATTGAGGGTGGAGTTGCATGAGTTCAGCCATAGCTAGCGATCGCGATCGCTCCCCCCGCCAGCAGCACAGCAGCCAGATAAAACAGTCCTACTACCTGGGTCTCATGCCAACCACTCAGTTCTAAGTGGTGGTGAAAGGGTGCCATTTTGAATAGACGCAAACCTTCGCCCTTGAATCGCCTAGTCAGCTTGAAATAACCCACCTGGAGAATCACACAGATTGCTTCCCAGACAAAAATCAATCCCACTATCAACAGAGCCCAATTCAAATTACCAATGAGAGCGATCGCGCCCAAAGCCCCGCCTAATGCTAGAGAGCCTGTATCTCCCATAAATACTTTGGCAGGATGACAATTGTGGTACAAAAATCCGAGATAACCACCTCCCAGGATCATGGCAAATAGCCTGATGCCCTCCAAGTCTGGGCTAGTCAAGATCCCCAACGCCACTAGGGCGATCGCCCCCGTACCTGCCGCCAGACCATCTAGACCGTCAGTTAAGTTAGTTGCATTACTAGAACCCAACAACACAAACAAGGCTAAAGGCAAAAATAGCCAGCCAATTTGCCACTTGATCTGTAAAGGCAGAGTCAATTCCATAAGTTGAGGGTGATACCAGATTAGCCAGCCGCAAAAGCTGATGGCCGCCCCGCCCAAAAGTAACAACTTGGTCTGAGGTGAAATTCCTTTGTTCGATTTTTTTAATAGGATTTGCCAGTCATCTAGCCATCCCACCAAGCCAAAAGCCAGGGTGACCAGCACTGTAGCTAGCAAATTTGGGCTAAGACTAGCACTAAACCCCGCCCATACCAAGCTCAGGGGCAAGCTGACCGCCAAAATAAATAGGCCACCCATAGTGGGAGTGCCACCTTTTTTGAGGTGAGCGCTTGGCCCATCCTCTCGAATCACTTGCCCTGCCTTTAAGACGCGCAGCCACGGAATCACTATTTCACCAGCTAAGGCTACCGCAATTACCCCAACCATTAAGGGCAACAGTAAAGAGAGAGTTTCGGCCCAATTCCAAGCACGATCCAGATAAAAGTCCCTGAGCAGCACCAGTAAAACTGTTGCTAGGCCTGCCAGCAATCCCATGACTGAGCCTGACCAAACCTGAGGACGATCAACTTGCTCACAGGGGGTAGAGGAATTAAGGGGTTGCATAATTTAACTAGTCTTCATCCCCGTCATCTACTAAGGGCTCATCGTCATCATCTTCTTCCTCCAGATAGCTGCCATCATCTCCTACCATCAGTTCTTGTAACTCTTCTACATCTTCTCGGTAGTCAAAGGAACTGCTACCATCTCTGGGTACTAGGCGGCCAGTAGACTCTAGCCAGTCCAGAATCGAAACCTGCTGAGCCGAAGTCACAATTGGCGCGGGCTTGTTGCGCGGTTGCTCCTTAAGGGAAGGATTCTCGATTTTTGGGGAGCGCTCCTCGATTTTAGCATCTAGCTTTTTGCGAGATGGTTCATGCACAGAGAGGTTTTCCATGGAAGCAACAGGGGCAAATAAAAAATTAAGCACTCTAAATTTTACCAGGTTTTGGCTTGATTTTGCCTAAGTCTTAACTATCAAGCTCGCAACTTAAAATCACCTTTAAACTTTCCCCTTGACTCTGAGCTAAGGGCTAAGATGAAGGAAAGATAGAACTTTAAACTGGTCTATGACAAAACATTTGGGTTTAAGTTTGGTAGTGGTTTGGGGCTTAGGCAGCTTACCAGCCAGGGCAAGTCAGGTATTACCCCCAGAAGTTGCCCAGGTGATGACCGAGATTGACCGCGCCGCTTCCAGCCAGAACTTAGAGCGGGTAATGCGCCATTACTCTGAAGATTTTAGCAACAGTGACGGACAGACCAAAGCAGCGCTGAAGACGGGTCTGCAAAAATTGTGGGCAAAGTACAGTGATCTGAGCTACAAAACTGAGGTTACGAATTGGCAAAAAGTTGGTAATCAGTACCTAGTAGAAGCGGTTACCAAAATTGAGGGCAAACAAAAACAGGCTAAATTTAAACCCTTTAAGCTTTCTGCCCAACTCACTGCCAAGCAAACCTATCAAACTCAAACAGGTAGACTACAAATTCTGCGCCAAGAGATTGTTCAAGAGACTAGTTTGCTCACTGCTGGTGATCGGCCACCCAAACTAGATCTGCGCTTGCCGAATGTGATTGGTCTAGGTCGACAATACACGGTTGACGCGATCGCTGATACCCCAGAATACAACATCATGGTGGGAGCAATCTTTGCTGAGCCTGTGACTAGCAACAGCTTTTTGATGGATAAGACCGTTGATTTAGAACCCTTGCGTTCAGGCGGCATCTTTAAAATTGGTCAAGCTCCCTACAAGGAGGGTAACTACTGGGTCTCGGCGGTAATTGTGCGGGAGGGAGGAATCTCGATCGCTGGTCAAAGGTTACAGGTGAGCAAAGACCAGGTGGGAGATCAATACAAACCTGCTCCAGATCTTCCTGTGCGCAGTTTAATTCGCCCTTCGATTCGCCGCGCCCCCGCTTCATAGGTGAGGCTTGAACGCCCCCATACAAATTAGGATGCCAGCAAACCATTATGCCGAAGCGCAACACCATGTCTAAATGATCAAGAGAATCTGCATTTTGGGCGGCGGTTTTGGGGGATTATTTACGGCCCTGCATTTGGCCAAGCTGCCTTGGGCTGAGCCACCAGAATTGGTGCTAGTGGATCGCCATGAGCATTTTTTATTTTCCCCCCTGCTGTACGAGTTGATTACCGCAGAACTACCAGCTTGGCAAATTGCCCCTAGTTTTGAGCGACTGCTTCAAGATACAGCCGTGAAATTTTGCCAAGGCACGGTCACGCAGATTGATCTAGAGCACCAGTCAATTGGTTTAGCGGATAGAGAACGGCAAATTGCCTATGATTACCTGGTGTTAGCTCTCGGTGGCGAAACTCCCATGGGACTAGTATTGGGGGCAGCAGAACATGCCCTCAGCTTCAGAACTCTGGCTGATGCCCATAAGCTCAATGCTCGCCTCACCTTACTGGAAAATAGCGATCGCGCCAAAATTCGGGTGTGTATCGTTGGCGGCGGTGCCAGTGGTGTAGAACTTGCCTGTAAGATTAGCGATCGCTTGCAGAGTCGGGGGCGCGTGCGTCTGGTTGATCGTCATGGGCAAATTTTGGCTAAATCTCCACGCCCCAATCGGTTAGCGGGAGTGCAAGCCCTAGCCCAGCGCGGTGTCTGGTGCGATTTGTCCACCCAGGTGATCAGGGTAAATGCCGACTATCTGGAGCTAGAACATCAGGGTCAACAGCAGCAACTGCCCGTAGATCTGGTGTTATGGACGGTGGGCAATAGCTACACCCAGCTAGTCCAGCGCTTAGATCTAGCCCATGTGGGACAGCAACTAGCGGTGCAGCCCGATCTGAGTTTGCCTGATCATCCCCAGATATTTGCTTTAGGTGACCTAGCCCATTGCTACGACAGTAACAGGGTACTAGTACCAACTACGGCGCAGGCGGCCTATCAGCAGGCGCAGTACTGTGCTTGGAATATCTGGGCCAGGATTCATGGTCAACCCCTTACCCCTTTTGTCTACTTGCCTTTGGGTGAGTTTATCAGCCTGGGGATTG
>JANRLH010000004.1:0-13266 GCA_033762795.1 Pseudanabaenaceae cyanobacterium bins.68 | reverse complement strand
GGTTAAAAAGGGTTTTGCTCGTAAAAGATTTTAATTGCTCTTTGGCTGGTTCTGGAAGTAGTCTAGTAATCTGGTATTTGTAAGCAGAAATTTAGGAAATAAGTGATGTCTGACGAAAATACTGAGACTATTTTGCAAAAGCTGATTGAGTTTAAAGATGAGATTAGGGCTGAGATCAGGACTGAGGTGAATGAGATCAGGACTGAGATGAATGAGATCAGGGCTGATGTGAATGAGATTAAGTCCATGAATGAGACTTATCTAAAGCTGAATGAAGGTTATCAAAAGGCGGCAGATCGGGTGGCTAATCTGGCTTTTACGGTGGTGGGTGCGGCGGCGGCAATTGCAGTGATTTCGCCGGCGGTGAAGGCGGTTTCGGAATACCTGGTGCGATAGATCAAGTAAGATGTTGATGCTGTTTTGGGCTGCGGGTGATGGTTTTTAGTGAGGCGGAAATTCGGGCCGAGGGGCTGACCTTAGCAGAGTATGAGATGGTGTGCGATCGCTTGGGGCGAGAACCTAACCAAGCAGAGTTAGGGATGTTTGGAGTGATGTGGTCGGAGCATTGCTGCTACAAAAATTCACGACCGTTGTTAAAGCAGTTCCCTACTGAGGGTGACCGCATTTTAGTGGGGCCGGGGGAAAATGCCGGCGTAGTCAAAGTCAGCGATCGCTTCTCAGTCTGCTTCAAGATCGAGAGTCATAATCGACCTTCGGCGGTGGAGCCTTTCCAGGGGGCAGCCACGGGGGTGGGGGGGATTCTGCGGGATATTTTCACCATGGGAGCAAGGCCGATCGCTATTTTAAATTCTTTGCGGTTTGGTGATTTGAGTGATACTTGGGGACGCGATCGCTTGCGGGGCATTGTGGCGGGCATTGCTGGCTATGGCAATTGTGTAGGAGTGCCGACTGTGGGGGGTGAGACCTATTTTGATTCAGTTTATAACCGTAACCCCCTAGTGAATGCGATGGCGATCGGGGTGCTAGAGACTACAGAGATTGTCAAGTCTGGCGCTAGCGGCATTGGCAATCCAGTGCTGTATGTGGGTTCAACCACGGGTAGAGATGGAATTAAGGGTGCTAGTTTTGCCAGTGCGGAATTGAGCGATCGCTCTTCAGAAAATCGTCCGGCTGTGCAGGTGGGGGATCCATTTCTAGAGAAGTTATTGATCGAGGCTTGTTTGGCAGCTTTTAAGACTGGGGCGGTGGTGGCAGCCCAGGATATGGGTGCAGCAGGATTGACCTGCTCTACGGCAGAGATGGCAGCCAAGGGCGGGGTCGGCATTGAATTGGATTTGGACTTAATTCCAGCTAGAGCTAAGGAGATGACTACCTATGAGTATTTGCTCTCTGAGTCCCAGGAACGGATGCTATTTGTGGCCGAGGCCGGGCGAGAACAGGAGTTGATTGAGATTTTCCACCGTTGGGGCTTGGCGGCGGTGGTAGCAGGACGGGTGATTGAGCCGGAAATTGTACGGATTTTGCACCATGGACAGGTGGCAGTGGAAATCCCAGCTAGGGCTTTGGCAGAAAATACACCTATATATAGGAGAGAGTTGGCAGATACCCCTGCCTATGCCCAAGTTGCTTGGCAATGGCAAGAGCAGAGCCTAGAGGATTTTCCGCCTCCCAATCAGGTGCTACTACGGCTTTTAGACCAGCCAGCGATCGCTTCTAAGGCTTGGATTTATGGTCAGTATGATCATCAGGTGCAGAATAATACGGTATTGTTGCCTGGAGGAGGAGACGCAGCAGTATTGAGATTACGCAACCAAGATTTTGGGGTGGGCGAGCTAGAAGATTTGGATTTGGGCGATCGCTTGGGCATAGCTGCAACCACGGATTGCAATAGCCGGTATGTGTATTTAAATCCCTACGAGGGGGCAAAGCTGGCAGTGGCAGAAGCAGCCAGAAATTTAGCCTGTGTGGGGGCAGAAGCGATCGCGGTCACCGATAATCTCAATTTTGGCAGTCCCGAAACGGCGGTGGGCTATTGGCAGTTGCATGAAGCTTGTCGCGGGATTGCGGCGGCTTGTCGCACCCTCAATACACCAGTCACTGGCGGAAATGTGTCTCTATACAATGAGACGATCACCAGTGCCGGCACATCCCAGGCGATTTATCCTACGCCCGTAATCGGCATGATTGGGATTGTGCCTGATTTAAGTCAAGTGGTAGGGATGGCTTGGCAAACCATAGGTGATCGGATTTATGTGTTAGGCAATTTGAGCGGTAGTCTAGCAGGATCTGAGTATTTGGCTACCATTCATGGTCTAGTGAGCGGTAACCCTGCACCCGTGGATTTTGAGCTAGAACAGCAAGTGCAGTTGGTGTGTCGCACTGGGATTCAAGCGGGCTGGATCAAGTCTGCCCATGACTGTGCTGAAGGGGGATTGGCGATCGCCCTAGCAGAATGTTGTATCAGCGCTGGTCTATCGGCGGAAGTCTGTTTACCCGAACTAGAGCCAGGGGAGCTAGGCTTAAACCAGTTATTATTTGGCGAAGCCCCTAGTCGAATTGTGGTGTCAGTACCAGAGGCACTTGCCCCTGATTGGGAAAGGTATTTGCGGGCAAATCTCCCAGAGCATTTTAGTCATATTGGTATAATCAGTAGTGGCACAACTCGGTTAGCGATCGCGGTGGGACAACTTGTCCCCATAGATTTAGAACTGACAACTATTACCCAAACCTATAATCAAGCGATTTCGCGGCGCTTGAATGAGGGGTAACTCTTGGAGCTTTAGTTATTTTGATTTTTGACCAGGGCGGGGGATATCGCCCGATGGCGGAAAGGTCTCATTTCTATATTTGACGACCACATAAAACTACTAGGACTTACGCAAACTAAAAAATCCCCTTCTTCCACCTGCAGAGAAGGGGAGTAAGTCAGGTTTTTTCTGGTTCCCTCTCCCGTTCTGGGAGGGTATGAGAAAATTCTGCGTAAGTACTGAGTACAATTGAAATATCAATTTTGGCGAAAATTGCCATGACTCAAGATGAATTTCAAGCCCAGATCCTCAGTCGTCTGGACAAGCTTGATCGAAACAACGAGAGGTTAAATGATAAATTCGATGCCTATCAAAAGGCTTCCGATCTGGTGGTTCGGTTATCATTTACCCTGATTATCTCGGCAACTGTGGCATTATCCATTAGTGCAATTACTCTGATCGTTAAATTTCTGAGTGACTGATTTGCGGTTGTGGTGGGGTAAATGGAAATTCTTCTTGGCTAACCCCCATACACCCGCTCAATCGCTGGCCAGGTCTGCAATTGACTCAGCAACTCAGTAACTGCCGCTGGGTTTTCACCATATATATGCACCACACTCGCCCTAGGAGCAATGCCGTGGCGATGACTAATTCCTGATTGACTAATCATCTGAGCGATCGCTTGGCTAGAAGTTTCGGTTTTCAAGTTCAATTGCAGGCAATCACATAGATTTTTGAGCCGTTCTAGGTGAACTGTATAGAGCGCAGGGTTGATCGAATCTTGCCATTGAATCACCAGGGTAGCGATCGCGCTTTTTTCGAGTAAATGCCCCAGCTTTTCCGCTTTAGTCTCTAGATAACGGGAATTAAACTGGTTGGTTTCAATCAAAAGGGGCATTCTGCTGGTCACCTCAATGCCAAAGCCTTTCAATCCGGAAATCTTCCGCGGGTTATTGGTGATCAGACGCATTTTCTGAATACCCAAATCATGCAAAATCTGAGCCCCCACGCCGTAGCTGCGGAGATCTGGGGCAAACCCTAGCTTTTCATTTGCCTCTACTGTATCTAAGCCTGTGTCCTGTAAAGCATAGGCCTTGATCTTATTCAACAGCCCAATACCGCGCCCCTCTTGACGCAAATAGACCACCACCCCACTGCCCGCATATTCAATCATTTTTAAGGCACTCTGCAACTGCCCGCGACAATCGCAGCGCAAAGATCCCAAAGCATCGCCGGTCAAGCACTCTGAATGCACCCGCACCAACACTTCGCGATCGCCAAAATCCAGCGGATCACCCTTGACGATCGCTAAATGCTCAGAATCATCTAGGGTATTGCGGTAGGCATAAACCTGAAACTGGCCAAACTCTGAAGGCAACAGCGCGATCGACTCCCGCACCACAAAGCGCTCGGTCTCTAAGCGATAGCTGATCAAATCGGCAATACTGATCAGCTTTAGCTCAAAGCGTTTGGCATATTCTACCAATTCTGGTAGCCGCGCCATGGAGCCGTTATCATTCTGAATTTCACAGATTACCCCTGCTGGATATAAACCAGCCATGTAGGCTAAATCTACTGCCGCCTCCGTATGACCTGCCCGGCGCAATACTCCGCCACTGCGCGATCGCAATGGGAAAATATGCCCTGGTCGGCGCAAATCCCTAGGCTTGGTGTGGGGATGAATTGCTGCTTGAATTGTGCGAGAGCGATCCTCGGCAGAAATGCCAGTGCTAGTATTGGCGGCATCAATGCTGACCGTAAAAGCTGTCTGATTAGTATCCGTGTTGCGATCGACCATCAAAGGCAAGTCTAGTTGATCCAAGCGATCGCCGGTCATTGCCAAACAGATCAGCCCGCGCGCATGAATCGCCATAAAATTAATCATCTCAGGTGTCGCAAACTGGGCTGCCCCAATCAAATCCCCTTCGTTTTCGCGATTTTCATCATCCACCACCACTACCATGCGGCCAGATTTCAGATCTTCTAAGGCAGCTACAATCGAATCAAATTCCATGGGCAATCAGCAATGTTTTGTCTCCCATCCTAGCAGGAGTAAGATGGGCGGGATCTGCTGACCAACTACGCCTTACACCAACACCTTGGTCTGGGTGTACTGAGCAATGTAATTAGTGGCACGCTCACCATCCATGGGCTTGGCAAAATAGTAGCCCTGTCCCCAGGCACAGCCCATCCCCCGCAACTTGCTTTGCTGCTCTTGGGTTTCAATTCCTTCTGCTACTACTCCCATATTTAGATTGCGCGCCAGGGATAAGATGGTGTTGATCACTTCCAAATGCTCATCCCCCTTGCCCATGTTACGCACAAAGGATTGATCTATCTTTAAAGTGGTGATCGGCAACTCATGTAATCGGCTCAAACAGGAATAGCCCGTACCAAAATCGTCAATACTCAAGCTCACGCCCATGGCAGTGATTTCTTCCCACATTTGGCGACTGGCTTCAATATCGGCAAAACTACTCTCAGTTACTTCTAGCTTCAGGTTTGCCCCAGGTAGCATAGTCTGGGTAATCGCTTGACTCACCTGATCCAGCAACAAGGCATCCTGGCATTGCAAAGGGGACACATTCACACTCATACATAGATCTGCTAATTGAGGGAATTGGTATTGCCAAGCGATCGCTTGCCTACAGGCTTGCCGTAGAACTATTCCACCAATTTCGCGAATTAGCTCAGTCTCTTCAGCCAGTTGAATAAAAATCCCAGGGCTAATCAGCCCGCGCCCAGGATGTTGCCAGCGCACCAATGCCTCGAATCCTACCAGCTTCAGATCGCTCAAGCGCATAAATGGCTGATAAAACACGCAGAACTCTTCGCGCTCGATCGCTAAACGTAGATCACTTTCCAATTGCCAGCGATTTTGGGCAGCATCCTGCATGGCAGGGGTAAATACCTCATAGCTGCGCTTGTTGCGCTTGGCGTAGTAGGTGGCAGTATTCACATCCTTCAGCACCTGTTCTAGGGTGTCAGGCTGATTCACCAAATTGCTAAGACGGCGAATGCCAATCGTGGCGCTGATAAACTGCGGACAGCCATGGACTTCAAAAGGTTGATTGATCTGCTGTTGAATATTTCTCACAATCGGGGTGAGGCGAGCCGCATCATTTAGCCCACTCAGCAGCATCACAAAGCTATTACCGCCAAATCTCGCCAACATCGACTGATTACTCTGCTGGTCAAAATCCGTATCAAAGTCACTAAATTCATGGAAATTGGCGGCTAAGCCTTCAAATCCAGTCAAAACACCAGGGGAATCAGCCAGATCCGCCAGCATATTCTCGTGGGCATAATCCTGTTGACAGAACTTCAGCCGTTCAGCTACCTGGGCGATCAAGTGATCCACTGCCAAAAAACCAAAGGTATCGTTCACTACATTCAGCCGTTGCAGTTCGATAAATAATAAAGCATAGCTAAGGTGAGTATTTTGCTGGGCGGCTTGAATTTGAGTGAGCAAATAGTCAGAGAAAGCTTGGCGGTTGGGTAATTCGGTGAGGCGATCGTGCAGGGCTTCATATTCCAAAGAAGCATAGGCCTGATTGAGCTTAGCCTGGTGCTGCTGTAACTCTTCTACGGCTTTGATGGTGCGGGCAATCACCAATTTGGCAGTTTCAAAATTAATTGGCTTGATCAAAAAATCAAAAGCTCCAAGATTCATTGCCTGGCGGATATTGTCCATATCACTGAAGGCGGAAACAATCACGGTCTTGACCACTCGACCGATGGTTTTGAGTTCGGAGAGTAACCCAAACCCATCCATCACCGGCATACTGATATCAGTCAAAACCACGCTGATGTCGGGGAATTTTTCTAGCTGCTCTAGGGCATCTCTACCATTCTTGGCAAAATAAACTTCAATCAGTTTGTCGCGAATCTCAGAATTGAGCCTTAGGAGGTAGGCACGCTGATTTCTGGGGTCTTCCAATTCATCATCTACAAACAGAATCTTGGCTGTCATGCTGCAAACACCGTTAGCTCAATTACTCGTCTACTTGGGATTAATGACTGCCCTGGAATAATTTTATTTTAGCCTTGAACTAGCTGTTTATGTATTTTTATTTCGGCTAAAGCTGGCGGTCTATATGCATAAAACTGCACTTAAGCTTGCTAAGCTTACGCCCTAAAATTGCAAATAATCTCTAAATCTTGATCTGATTTCTGCTGACTTGGTGGCGCGATCGCTCCAATTACGGCAATATATGATTTTTTCTTGAATTCACCCTGGCAACTTCACTGCGATAACAAGTTGACGTTCCAACAGATTTGCTGTAGCCTGCCATTTCAGATGATCTAATTTTTTAGCAAAGCTGTATCAGTGAGTGTAAGGAGAAAGTTTTAAGCTATGGCAACTTTAACAAGAGGGACTGGAGACGGTAGTTTAACTATCCAAGTTGATGAATATGGTGCCTTTGGTTCTGCTGCAGGTGGAACTGGTACTGGCGATGCTATTTATGATCCACTTGGCCCGATTGCTGCTTCTCCTACTACCTTTCAATCTGGGGTAGCTTTTCGCTTACTCTCTTCTCCTACCAGAGTTTTCTTGTCTAGCGCTAACTTACCAGCAGTTGGGTTTGCAGCACTGACTGGGTCAAATGCTACTAGCAACACCTTTACTCGAGATGGCTTAAACTTCAGTGTTACCCAAACCCTCTCTCCAGTAATCTTTAATACTCAAACTATTGGCACAGATTTAACTCAAGTTTTCAATATTACCAACCCAACCAATGCCACTATCCAGTTTGAGTTAGTTCGCTACCTGGATGGAGATTTACGTTTTGATGGTAGTTTGATTGACGGTGGTGGCCGCTTAGCTTCCGGCAATAATCTGGCAGTCAATCAATTAGAAACCCTGTTTGAGACTGACAAAGCTAGTAATTCTCCGATTGACGCTACTTTTATTGGCATCACCTCAGAGGGCGGTACAATTCCAGGTACAGGCAGATTTGAAGCCAGCAGCTTTTCTGGCCTTAGGCAAAAAATTGAAACTGGTGGCGCATTAAACAACACTATTTTTGGGGATGGCGATAACAACAACTTCGTTGATATTGGTGCAGGCTATGACATCACCCTTGCCCTCCGCAACACTTTTTCTCTAGCACCAGGCGCTACCACTGCTTACACAACCATCACTCGCTTTGGTTCTAGACTTCCAGACCTGTCTGTAACTCAAGCAGATAATCCTGATCCTGTGATTCTGGGTAATCCCGTCACTTACACTATTTTTGTCAGCAATCTAGGTAATGGTGACATTCAGAACATTTCTGTGAGAAACAGTTTACCCAGTAATGTAGGGTTCATTAACGTCTCTGCCACTGGCAACAGTGGATTCACGCCCCAGATAAATGGCTCTACGATCAACTTCACAGGTGGATCTCTAGCTCAAGGTGCTAGCACCACTCTCACTGTAACTGCTACTCCTAGCACTCTACCTGCTGATGCTGGAAACAGAATTACCGTTGCCAACACAGCCACAGCAGATCCAGACAACTTGATTGCTGAGATCAGTGAAACTAACAATGTCTCCCAGGAAAACACTACTATCTTGGTGCCTGTTCAAACTGATTTGGTAATTACCAAAACTGCGAATACTACGCCCAACGGTTTAATCACTTACACAATCAATGCTAGAAACGATGGCCCTAGTATTTTGACTTCTAATGGTCAACTTTTTCCAGTCACAACCACGATTGTAGATAACTTCACTGGTCTAACCGATGTGACATTTACGGGAACAGGCACTGGCGGGGCAAGTGGTTTCTTAACCAGTGGTACTGGGAATATCAATGATATAGATGTAGTCTTACCTTTGGGTGCTCAGGTAACCTATGTGGCTACTGGTAGACCAGTTTTAGGTAATTTGACCAACACTGCAACAATCAATAGCCAAACCCCAATTGTTGATCCAAATGTTAGCAACAACACCGTGACTTACATAGGTGTTAATCCCGCTACTGGAGTACCAATCACTTCTGCTCCTAGTCCCAACCCTGCCCCCACTCCCGCTCCTAGCCCATCACCTTCACCAATCAACTCCACCCCAGCTACCAGCTTGCCCCCTTCGCTGGTTGATCCCGTAGTCACTCCTACCCCTACTCCCACTCTCACTCCGCCGCCCAGTTTTACCCCTTCGCCTTCCCCTGCCCCTAGTCCAGTAACCCCTCCTACAAACACCAACATTCCGACCTTTGTGGCTGGTACTGGCGGCTCTGCGGGCGTGTTGCGCACCTTTGTGCCAGAAGCCAATACCAAGGCTGAGGTAGATGGAGGCGTACCTACCAGAGTTCAGCCCAACTTTGCCGGTGATGCTGCGAGTTTCTTTTTCTCGGACGGTGATGACAATGTGTCTCTGGTAAACTTCCAAACCTTTGGCCGTGCAGTATTGGGTTTGAGTGGCAACGACTTTATCAATGGCACCGAGCAGAGCGATCGCGTCTTTGGCAACCTCGGCTTAGATAGTATTTTTGGCGCTGGTGGTAACGACCAGTTGTTTGGTGGTGCTGCTTCTGACTCATTAGATGGCGGCGCTGGTAACGATACCCTGTTTGGCAATGTCGATAACGATACGCTGATTGGCGGTCGCGGCAACGACATCCTCCATGGCGGTCAGGGCAATGATGTGCTCACTGGCGGTGAAGGTGATGATTTGTTGGTGGGCGATCGCGGTCTAGACTTTATGACTGGTGGTACTGGTGCTGATATCTTTGGTCTGCGCGGCTTTGGTACAGCAACTGCTGACATTACCCAAGCGGATATTATTCTCGATTTTCAAGTTACCGAGGGCGATCGCATTGGTTTAGATGGCACGCCTTTTAATCGCTTAACTTTTGAGAATATTGACCTGTTCTTAAATGGTTCGACTGACTCCTTTACCTCTACCCTAATTCGCAACCCTGACAACAACATTGTGTTGGGGATTGTCTATGGTTTGGGTCGAGATCTGTTTGCCAATAACCCCAGCCTGTTTGTTCAAGGTCAGATCTAGGTAGGTTATCAGTTCAGTTGAGAGGTTTAGGCTCGTGCTTAAGCCTCTTTTTTGGGCTTAAAATTTACTAGAGTTACAAAACAAGTTCAACCCATGGTGGCAAGCATTGACTTCGATCAGAGGCGCAGTTTTACGGAATCAATCTGGCGGCTGAGTGTGGCTCAATATCATTCCATGCTTGAACATGGCATTTTTGCTCAGGATGCCCAGGTAGAATTATTAGAAGGCTTGCTGGTTGCCAAAATGCCGAAAAACCCGCCCCATCGCCTATCTACAGGGTTGCTACAGGATGTGCTATTGAGCAATTTACCCTCTAACTATCATCTAAACTTGCAAGAACCCCTCACCCTGGCGGATAGTGAACCCGAACCAGACCTAGCTGTAGTGGTGGGCAGCAGGCTAGATTATCGCGATCGCCACCCCCAAGGTCAGGAGGTTGCACTGGTAGTTGAAGTGGCAGATTCTAGCTTAGAACGCGATCGCACCCTTAAACAGGGCATCTATGCTAAACCAGGTATTCCTAATTATTGGATTTTGAATTTAAGCGATCGCACCCTTGAAGTCTATACAGATCCCAGTGATGCGGGCAGATATCGCCAACGACAAGTTCTGACAGAGACTGAAACCATGACTTTCACGCTCAATCAAGCTGCAATAGCTAGTTTTAAGGTGGCTAGGGTTTTATAATTGGCTGCTAAGACTTTTTCCACGGGTATAAAACTAGATGGCGACTGCGATTCTGTTAATTTCCGCTCCCGATCAACGGGGACTAGTGGCCAAGATTGCCGATTGGATTTTTAGCTTGGGCGGCAATATTCTCCATGCCGATCAACATACGGATGCCACCGTGGGCTTATTTTTAATGCGGGTGGAGTGGGAATTGGCGGGGTTTGAGCTACCTAGAGCCGAGATTGCCGCCGCGTTTGCGCCCTTGGCTACCAGCATTCAAGCCCAATGGCAATTACATTTTTCGGATACGGTGCGGCGCTTAGCAATTTTCGTGACTAAACAGGATCACTGTCTCTATGATTTGGTTTTGCGGCAGCGATCGCGGGAATACCTAGCCACCATTCCCCTGGTGATTGGCAATCATCCTGACTTGGAGGCAGTCGCCCATAGTTTTGGCATTAATTATCACTATCTGCCGATTTCATCTGCAAATAAAGCCAGCCAAGAAGCCCAGCAGTTAGCCCTCCTCCAGCAATACCAGATTGACTTAGTGATTTTGGCGAAATATATGCAGGTACTGAGTGCTGATTTTTTAGCTAATTTTAATCAGGTGATCAATATCCATCACTCTTTCTTACCTGCTTTTGCGGGGGCAAATCCCTACCACCGTGCCTATGAGCGGGGCGTAAAGGTGATCGGTGCCACTGCCCACTATGTCACCGAAGAACTAGATCAAGGGCCAATTATTGAGCAGGATGTAATTCGAGTATCCCACCGAGATGCGGTGACTGACCTGGTGCGTAAAGGCAGAGACCTAGAGCGCGTGGTGTTGGCGCGGGCAGTGCGGCTATATCTGGAAAATCGAGTACTAGTCTATGGCAAATCTGGTGTACGCACGGTGATTTTTGACTAGCTTCTAGGGCATAATGATACGGATGAGTGTCAATTTAACAGGTGTGATATGGCAGATGGCAAAGGTTTTGGCTTCGGCTTAGGCAAAATGAAAGAGGCTTTCCAAAAGGCGCAGCAGATCCAAGAGGGAGCCAAAGTATTGCAAGAAGAACTGGATGCAATGCGAATTACTGGCGCAGCAGGCGGCGGCATGGTCAAGGTTACCCTCAGTGGTAACCAAGAACCCCATGGTGTAGAAATTACTGATGAGGCTCTAGCTCAAGGACGGGAAGTATTGGAAGACTTATTTTTAGCTGCCCTCAAGGATGCCTACGCCACTTCTACTGGTACGATGCGTGCCAAAATGGAAGAACTCACTGGCGGTTTAGGGTTGCCTGGTAGTTTCTAGTCCTCCTGCCCTAAACTTTGGCGATCGCGCCGTCTGGAAGGGCGGCGATGTTTTTTGGTGGCTAAGATTGGTTCAGCTTGACCAGATTTGAGCTTAGTACCAGTCTCAGCCTGATAACTGGTTTTACGTTTAAGTTCCTGCTGGCTCACTTCTTGCCAAAAGCTGAGGTAATGGTCATATCGTTCCCAATCTCCCCGCACTACACAACCTGGTTCAGTGCGATGGGTGCAGTTATGGAACTGACAGGCAGCGATCGCTAGTCTGGCTTTGGCTTCAGGAAAACATTGGGCTAGTTCTTCGGCAGTGCAGCTAAAATCCGGCTGAATAAATCCTGGGGTATCTGCAACTAGCCCACTGTCCAAGGGGAAAAGCTGTACATGGCGGGTAGTGTGGCGGCCATGGCGCAACCGCCCAGATACTTCGCCAATCCGTAGATCAAGTTGAGGACAAATGTGATTGATCAAACTGGATTTACCTACTCCAGAAGCGCCAGCAATCACGGTGATCCCAGTTTCTAGCTGCTGTTTTAATTGCTCAATGCCCAAATCAGTATGGGTACTGGTGATAATTGGCTGATACCCCCAAGTTTGCAAGCGATCCCGCCAAACTTCTCTAAGTTCACCAGAAACCAGATCAGCCTTATTCAGACATAAAATCATCGGTAAATCACTGTAAGCGATCGCCACCAAAAACCGGCTGAGTTGCAAAGGTTCAATGCCAGGCTCAGCCAAGGAAAACACCAGCAGCACCCGATCCACATTGGCAATCCTAGGGCGGTCAAGCATACTAACACGGGGGAGAATCTGCCCAATGGCACCACGCATTCCCTGCCAGTCAGGTTCTTCTACTTCTACGCGATCGCCTACATAGACCTGCTCGCCAATTTTTTTCAGGCGCGATCGGCAAATGCAGAGTAGTTGTTGTTGAGTTTGATCGAGATTGACCAGGTAGTAATTAGCCTTGATGGTGATTACCGTGCCTAGCAGCCCAGTCATGGCTAGACTTTCACCACAGTTAGCACAAAAAAATGCTCCAGGGGAGAGATTCCTTGAATAATATGGCCATCTAAACTCAAGCTGTTAGGAACTTGCTCGATTGGCTCACCACTGTTCAGCCAGATCTCTACCTGCTGCCCAGGATTCAGCTTTTCTAGATACAACTTAGCCCGCACAAAACTAAGAGGACAGGGCACTCCCCGTAAATCTAGAGGTTTAGAAAGTTCCATGGATTTATCCTAGCGATGGAAAATATTGCCGAGGAAGCCTTCTACTCCCCCTTTACCACCATTACCCTTATTCTTTTCTAGTAACTTCTCTAGCACTTCCCGCTCATCATTGGGCAGCTTAGTGGGAATGTCTACTTTGATGGTAATTAGGTGATCACCCTTAGCCACAGGATTACCCAACTTTGGTACACCTAAACCTTCCAGGGTTAAAACGGTATCGGGCTGTGTGCCAGCAGGGATGGTGAGCGGTTTTTTGCCATCCACCGTATTCACGGTGATCTTGTCGCCCAAAATAGCTTGCAAGTAATTAATTCTAATCTGGGAGAGAATGTTGATGCCGTCTCGCTCAAATTCAGGATCGGTCTGC
>JANRLH010000003.1:0-16577 GCA_033762795.1 Pseudanabaenaceae cyanobacterium bins.68 | reverse complement strand
CAGCTCGCTAGCGATCGCTCCCCAGTCTAAATTTCCACCCGATTGATAGACTAGTTCCCCACTCCAATCTGGATTAAAGCGATAAATCGAATGGCGATCGCAAGCCAAAATATCTCTCACCCCATCGGTGGCAGGAAAAATTGCTTGCGGCTGTAGGGTCTGGCGAATTTGACGAATCAAAGTTGCTAAACTGCGTTCCTGATTTGCTTCCAGGGCTAACTGGGCTGCCCGCTTACGGAGTTCTTGTTCCAAACTAGATTGCAGGTTGGCAGAACGCTGGTTGGACTGTTCCAAGAGGTTGGCTTGCACAATTGCCACGCCCAACTGACCACTAATTTGCACCAAAAACTTCACCTCATCCTCTAGCCATTGGCGGGGAGCAGCATTCTGAAATACTGCCAGTAGGCCCCATAGTTTTTCTCCTTGAAAGATCGCCGTAATAATGTACGCCCTGGCTTGGTAGCTTTCTAGGGTTTTGACATAACAGCTAGAAAAGCCGGCACTGTAGATGTCATCACACTGCCGAAATAGCTGCCCGCGCACAAACGCACCGCCACCAGTGTCAGCTAAATAGCTATCCTGGGAAAATTGCAGAGACAGCATCTGGGGGTGACATTGATTAATATTGCGATTAATCTCTGACTGGGTATTCCCTAGCAAAGGCAGCCAAGCGGGTAGCACAGACTCACAGATAAACTCGCCACTCCAGTCATCATTAAATCGATAGATCACTACTCGATCGGTAGCCAGCAGATCTTGCACTTCCTGCACCGTAGTTTGAAAAACCACCCCTAAATCTAGCGATCGGCGAATCTTGTCTATGGTCTGAGCCAAGGCTTTCTCTCGGGAGACAGCCCGCTGTACTGCTTGATTCAGTAACTCAGATTGGCATTGCAACTGACGCACAAACTCCGCCTGTTGAATTGCCACACTCAAGTGCAGACCAATTTCGCTGGCAAATTCAATCTCTAGCTCCTGCCACTGGCGTGGAGCCGCACATTGATGGACACAGAGCAAACCCCAAAGCTGCTGTTGCTGCAGTAGGGGTACTACCAAATTTGCCCGCACCTGAAATCTCTGCAAGATCGCTCTGTAGCATGGATCTAAGGGCAAAGCCTCCACATCCGTGATTCTGCTCACATGGCCATCTCGATACTTTTGCGCCTGCTCCTGGTCGCCAAAGCAGGGATCTTGAACTCTCGCCGCCAAAGCGGAATTGAATTGGGGCAGCACATCCTCAGAGACAATTTCTCCCAGGCAATGATTAGAATTGGGCAAGAATCGATAGATTACTACTCGATCTGCATTGAGCAGTTGCCTGACTTCCATCGCCCCAAATTGAAAAATCTCCTCTAGCTCTAGAGGCTGGCGAATCTTGGCCAGCACCCCCAGAAGAGCCGTCTGGCGAGATCTGTGCCAATCTAGCACCCCTCTGCACTCACCCTGTTCTATTACTTGCACTTTAACTTCAATACCTAACTTTTGATCCCCCATTCAATTGTAGCGAAGCTGGTTCAGTATCTAATCAGGACTTACGCAAACACAATCTAAAACCTCAGATTTATTGGGGTATAGGGCTCTGCCTTCAAACTCCCTCTCTAGCACACTTCCAAATCACACTGTGTAAGTCCTGAAAGTGTAAGTCCTGAAAGCTTATTCCAACAACTGCCAAGCTTTAGCCTTTTGCTGTAGCCAGCCGCTAGCGCGCAATTCTGCCACTGCTTGACTGGTCTGCTGAAATAGGACTTGATGCTGTAGGCCTCTCGGGATCGCGATCGCTAAACTATGAAAGGCTAAGGGTTGACCAACCATGCCATAATCAGGATTAGCTCGCAACCAAGCTGCTAAACCCAGGTAATCGGCGGCGATCGCTTCTACCTGCCCCAGGGTCAAGGCTGCCTCCAACTTGCGGTAGGAATCTGCACCAACTACCTTGCCCCCATACACTGACTGCAAAGCGGCGATCGCTGAGGAACCTTTCAAGACCCCAATACTTTTAAGTTGCTGCAAGCCTAAGCTTTGGTTGTAGTTTGCCAGCTTCGTGACTACTACCGTGCGATCGGTATAGTAGGGCAGAGTAAAATCTACCAGCCGCGCTCGATTTGAGGTGAGGGTGACCTGAGCAATCACTAGATCTACTTTCTGAGCAAATAAAGCTGGGAAGCGATCGCGATTTAACATCGGCACTAGCTCTAGTCTCGTCACCCCCAATTTTTTGCCAATTTCCCTGGCTAGATCTACCTCAAACCCGACTAACTCACCAGAGCGATCGCGAACAGCCAAAGGCGGAGCATTGTCTTTGACCCCAACCTTGAGAATTTTTAGCTGCTCAGCCGCCAAAAGTTTGGGAGTAGCAAGAGTAATCAACAGCCAAACAAGCACTCTAGTCAAGCTAGGCGATTGCTGTTCTACCATTCCCAACTCAGCCTGAGCACGCACTGGCTAGGCCGCCGACCTATTGACTGATACCGACTTGGCAATTTCTACCACCTTACTAAAACCAGTCGGATCAAGCACAGCCATCTGCGCCAGCATTTTGCGATTGATTTCGATGTTGGCTTTCCTTAAAGCACCAGCAAATTGGCTGTATTTAATCCCTTGGGCGCGGGCAGCAGCATTGATTCTGGCAATCCAGAGAACCCGAAAATCCCGCTTTTTCTTGCGGCGATCGCGATAGGCATTACGCAGAGCCTTCATCACCTGTTGGTTCGCAGTTCTAAACAGCTTAGAATGGGAGCCACGGAACCCTTTTGCCAACTTTAAAATTTTGTTGCGGTGCTTTCTGGCTACATTACCGCGTTTTACTCTAGTCATAAATTTACTTACTTATTTAACTTACTGATTTAAATTATTACAGGACTTACGCAGCCTAAGTTAGGAACTGTTGTAAAAAAGAGAGGGTTTTAGTTCACCTTCGCGTAAGTCCTATTACTAGCGCTTAGTCAGGTCTTAGGCAAAAACACACCCTGCAACTAACTGAAATTAAAGGAGTCCCAGGGCTAAGCTCTGCCATGGTTTTCTTTTCTCTCCCGCTCTAGGAGAGAGCAGGCTGTTAGAGATCAGGCAATTAAGGTTCTAGATCAGGGCTGCCAATTTTGCTGGAATTATCTTGGAAAGCGGCAGGGCTAAAAACCGAGCCTCAAATTCTTCAAATTTTCACTACAGAGCTTAACTTTAGAGCTTAACTTTTGGAGTCATAAACCTATAAAATCAAGCGTAAGGCATCATCCTTAAGATCGAGCCTGCATCCCGTTCACTCACCTCAGCCATTTGCGAAAGTCGGTTTTTTTGAGTTGTGGTTTTATGCTCTAACAGATGGTTTTTAGAAGCTTTACGGCGCATAATCTTGCCACTGCCAGTCACTTTATACCGCTTGGCAGCAGCTTTTCGAGTTTTTAACTTGGGCACTGTTCCTCTTTAGGTCTAAAAATCAGCTTTACTAGCTTAGCATAGATATTTAGAGGAGTAAGCATAATATTTTTAGCTCTGGGAAAATAGGCTTGCACCATAAAGAATCTTTAGTAAATGCAAGGCAAATCACAAAAATCTATTCGCTTACCCAAGTATAGATCTCGGCTCCCTCTATCCCAATACACCTGATCAAAAATCCGATGCAAAATCTCTATTCCGCGTCCAGATTCTGGCACTTGCTCTGGATCAGACTCTGGCAAACTCTGCTGCTGCGAGTAACTCCACGCCTCCGTGCCATCGTCTCTAATTACCCACCAGTAGTAGTTGTTTTTTGCCGTGAAACTCACCTTAACTAGCTTATTTGGATCGAGTTGATTTCCATGTTTCACCGCATTTACCAGAGCTTCTTGCAAGCCCAAGCGCAACTCTGCATGCCAAAACTGGGGAATATGAGAGAGCAACTTCTGTAGAGTCGATGATAACTGCAAACTACTTGGAAAAGTGATCACCTCCCACTTGCCACAGGTTTTTTTCTGCTGGGGCGCTCGAACAAAAGATGAGGAATGGAATTGAGCTCTATAACCTGAGAACTTTGGCATCGAATCTGTTGAATTGAGGCTGAGGTTTGACAAGTTTAAGCTCCCTCTTACAGGCCAGCCTAGAGCAGACCAGCCTAGCGCGTGGGCTACCCTGATAGAGTCACGTCTGGGCTTTAGTAATCCAAGCTTTAGGGATTGCCCTAGATTGCCTAGATTTCGGTAATAGGTATGAGAGTGAGAAAAATTTTGATTACCAGTAGTTGTTTCGGTGGTTGGCTCACAGTTATGCCCTAAATTTTGCTCAAGGGCAAGGTTAGCTTGAAAAGTGCCTGTAAAAATACCTGCAAAAATATCAGTAAATGTATTTGTAGAATCTTGCTCACCAGCGCCTGCCCTAGCTTTCAAATCATGCCTGGGCAAATTAGGTTTAGGCTGAAGAATATATTCCAAGCTTTCGGGCAATCTAGCAACTACCACGCCTATCTAACTCCCCAATTTAAAGCAATATCACACACCCACCACATAGCCAATACTATCAAAATTGACTGATAAAGCCACAATTATTTGGCAATCGGTTCCATGAACTTTTGTGACAAAGTCGGGACTGCCCCAGTCTGATGTGGGAACTGTTGCAAGCAGAGAGTCTGAGGGCTACGCCCCACTTAGAGGCAAGGTCTTAGATCACCTTTGCATAAGCTCTAACAAGGTTTGCCCATTTGCAATCAGATAGAATCGCAACTGCTCGGTATCGTAGCTCCAAGCTGAGATCTGACCTGAACGATGGGGCAGGTGGATCAGTTTTTCCCAGCCACATTTGAGGTAGGCAGAGCCGATCGCTTGGGCAATGTCTGGACGGGGCAGTTTTGGGGAGATCAGATCAAACAGGATATGCTCACCTTGACTATTGGTATAGGTGAGAAATAGGGCATCAGCGGGTCGGTGACGGTGGGGTAGAACTGCCCAGCCAGATACTTTGTAGGTGCGATCGCTAATTTGCTGCCATTGTTCTACCTGACCATGGGCGGGGCTAGGGGGAGAGGGGGCAACTACAGGGGTGGGGAGTAGGGGGAGAAAGCCGGCTTGAGCTAGGCGATTAGCCCGTTGTTTGACCATGGCAGGCTTGGGATTGATGTGCGCCTGAATACAGGGCTCTAGTTCTAACAGATTGATCGCTTGAAGACAGGCTTTGCCCTGGAGCCGTTCGGTGTGAAGGTTGGTCATGATCTGAGTGGCAGCGATCGCGGTCTGAAGATGCAGAACTAAACTGATGCCAAGACCACAACCGATCAGACGCTTAAGCCAGGGTTGGAGCGCTGATTGCCAGAGTAAAGCCCCTAGGTGTAATAGCCCCACCATAAAGTAAAGGGCAAAGGTGCTGTAGCGGGAAGTGAGGGCTTGGTCTACGCCTGAATAGATCCGTCCGATCGCCACCACTAGCCCACTGGTGAGGCTGTAGAGGGCAATGGTCAACCAGGGGAGACTGGGTTGCCAGAGGTGGGGGGATTGCCAGAGTTTGAATATAGCCAGGGTAAAGCCGGAACCCAAAACTAGACCGACTAGGGTAGCGATCGCTAAAGGGGGTAAGCTAGTGCCAAAAGCCCAGGGCGCTCCCAGAAACACCAACAGGTAGTGGGCTACTTCGGGCAGGTGGGTGAGAGGATAAAACCAATCAAAAGCCGCATAGGGACTGCGATAATCGCCAAAGTACCAGTAGAGGTGGAGCATAAAGCCCAATGCCCAAGCGATCGCTACTGACTTTGCCTGCTTTAGCTTTGCCCAAGTGGGGAATAAATTAGGAAACAGTAGCAGCCACAGCAACAGACCATTGGCAATCGAAAAGGTGGCAATCGTGCTCAAGATCCCTGCTGCTGCTGCCTTGAGCCAGAGATTAAGTTTTTTTTGAGTGAGCCATAGTCCCCACACTAGGCAGGCGATCGGAATTAAATATTTGAGATATAGGCCAATTAGCCAGTTTTCCCATTGAGCAAAGGAGAAAATCAGTAAGTGGGTGATCACAAGCACCAGACCATTTCTAGAGCGTTCAAGCTGACATAAGCCCAGCCCGATCAGTGCAGTCAGACCCCAAGTAACCAAGGACTCCCAACGCAGATTCCAACCACTCAGTTGAGCGATCGTGACAATTATCAACCTGGGGATCAGAATGCGATGTTCGTTAAATTGGCGGAACCATTCAAACCAAGTGGCAGTGCCCTCTTGGACTTGGGGGAGGAGGCGGGCAATTACCCATTCATCCAGGAGCGGCACATTGACACTGAACTGCCAGATCACCCACAGGCTGCATAGACTAGGAGCGATCGCGATTAGATAAACTAAGCGCCTAGATTTAGGGGGGCTAGCCAGACCATCGAACATTACTTGACTAGGACGGCAGTAGTTGAAACCATGGCAGCAAGCAACTGTTCTTCAGAGACCCTAAAGGGGAGGCGGTGGAGATCTGAACCAGGGGCGCAAGCGATTTCCGCCGCTTTGGTCAATTGGTTGAGGCTGATATCTCCCAAGCCCAGAGCTTGAAGTGACTGGGGTAGACCAATTTGGTCATAAAACTTCAATAACTGTTGCCGCGCCGTTGCCGCTAATTGATTACCTTGCATTTCTTCCAGGCGCAACTGCACTAGAATGCCGAAGGCGACTTTCTCCCCATGCCATAAATGACACTCAGGCAGGTGGGTCAAGCCATTGTGGACAGCGTGGGCAGCTACGGTGCGACATTCTGCTCCGCCTAGTCCGCCAATTACTCCTGCCAAGCAAATACAGGCATCTACTACTTCTCGCCAAACTGGGCTACCAGGTTGTTCGAGTGCTGCCACCGATTTTTGTAACAGAATATCCCTTAACACCCGCGCCTGTTGCACAGCCCCAATTACCATGGTGCGATCGCTACTGCCGCTACTGACTGAGGCTTCATACCATTTGGCAATCGCATCTCCGATCCCTGAAGCCAGAGTACGGCTGGGGGCAGTGGCAATTAGGTCGTAGTCTACCAGGAGCAAATCTGGACAGCGAGCCAAACTGACATCGTGATCAAAAGCGCCCAAGTCACTGTAGACATTACTTAGAGCCGTCCAGGCCGCACAGGTAGCAGCAGAAGTGGGAATTGTGACCACTGGAAGACCAAGATTTGCGGCTACTAACTTGGCTGCATCCAACACTTTGCCCCCGCCTGCCCCAATAATGATCTGAGCATTCTGAGCTTGAGCTTGCTGTTGTAAATTGGCTAGATTTTGGCTAGAACATTCTGTAATTGGCTCTGCCCAACTAATTTTTGGAGTGATTTGGGGCTGGTCTACACTTAAAAATTGGCCTAAGGCTGCACCGCTGTGAGTGCCTGTGATCAAGAAAACTGGACTAGTAGGATCACTAATTAAGCGCGATCGCTGCAACAGATTAAATAGATCAGGGATTAAGGCTGATCCTCTCACTACCTGAGCAGGAGCGATCGCCAGAGTTGGTAAAGTCTGCATAGGTTATGGTCTCCTGAAAAGCAGTTAGTCGATCCATTCTAACCAGAGCTAAAACTAAGGTGCAGTTTGAGCGCGTTTGAGGGACAAGATCATCTCAAATCGATTGGTGTATCGGCTAGGCATTGAGGCAGAAGCTGCTAGACCTTCTACGGTGTCGGTTACGGCCTTAGCTTGGGGAGTGATGCCTTTTTTTAGTTCAGCAGGAGCTACTTGATTAAAAGTCTGCCAGCTTTTAGCCACATCAAAGTAGAAATAACCCAAATTGGGGTTGGGCAGTCCCAGGGCTGTTACCAGGGATTTAAACAGTGGTGCGGTTTCGATCGACTGAGCTGGTTTACCTACGATCAGGTCAGCGATCGGCTCGGCACTGATAAACAGGGTATCCTGATTCCAACCATGGGAAATCAATGCCACTCCTTGCACCCAGTCAGTTACTTCTACGCCATTGACTTGACGAGGGTTAAACTTTACCCCACTTTGACTAGCAAGATCTATCACTTTTTTGAGCATGGCATCCGCCGCCGCCCGATCGCTAGTTTGAATCATTAATACTGGTGCTGCTCCGGCGTTAGCCAAGATCCCTTTAGTGCTGGCAATCAAACCAATGGCAAACTCACCATCCATCCAGCCGAACAGGTCTTTGTCTAGATCGAGGGCTAAAGGAGAACTTTTGGCAGCCTGACGAATCTGTGCCAAACCTTGCTTAGTTTCAGGATCTTTTTCTAGTTCCTTAGCGATCGCTACCCATCTATTTTTCAGGTCATTACCGGTCACCAGCATCAGGGTCTCCTGGGGAAACCGACTCAAGATCTGATTAGCACTAGGCTTAAATTCCAGATCGTAGAGTTTAGGATCATACTCCACACTCCCAGACAGGCGTAGTCCTAGATCATCTACTCCCACACCTAAATTAAGTGCCTTAGTGCGCTTGAGCGAGTCGATTGTACTGCGGGGCACGCTATTGGGCTGGCTTGAAGCCGCAATGCCCCGTTCAATACTGCCAGCAAAATCAGGGACAAATAGCTGGAACAGGGGATTTTTGAGTTGAAGTTGGTTGGGATTGATCTGAGGTTGCACGGAAGTCCCAGATTCAAAGGCATCGATCGCTTGCTTGAGGGTATCTACCTGGGAAGCAAACACCAGATAATCTGCTATGGGGGCGGAATTGAGGGTACTGCCATTACCAAAGTTGGATTGGCTGATGGTGATGTTTTTATACTTTTGTTGGCTAGTCTTGCCCTTGGCTTTAGTTTTAGCTTGAGTCTGCACCTTGGCAGCAAAACCGTTGGCACCTGCTTGATCCTTGACTGCAAAGATTACTAGGGCGTCAAACCTCGGCTGAGTGGGGCTAGCTTGGCTAATGGGAGAAGTAACCCCAGAAGTAACCCCAGAAATAACCTTAGTGCTGACTGGGAATAGAGTCTGGGCAGTGGCTTTAGGTACAGCATTAGGTAGAACAGCGATCGCAACCTCCCCTGACCAGGGCTGAACATCCTGATCGTAGCTGAGTCCAGTATTTCTAAATAGTTCTTTTTGCAGTTCTTGCCAACCATCCTGAATAATTTTTTTGGTCTCAGGGTTTTGAAACTGCTCCAACAGGGCTAGGGTTTCTGGGCTTGCCCCAAAGTGGGCGATCGCTAAAGCCTGGGGCGGAATCACCTTGGCAATCTCCAGCTTGGTTGCCACTAAGGGTACTGGAGTGGATTGATTAAAATAAAAATAGGCACCTGCTCCACCCGCTGCTACCAGGGCTGCGCCAACTGCCGGCAGGAGATACTTATTGTTAGACCCTGAATCTTGTGACATGATTATTTGCTGAATGTGGTGTAAGTGTTAGAGCGGGCAGATCTTGCTGAGCGATCCCAAATCACTATGGCTAAACTACAGGTTAATTGAAATGGGGCTTAGCCTTTTACCCCATCTGTAGTCAAGATTGGGAGAGCATTATTGCAGTTTGCAAGTTAATGGGTGACAAAAAGGGTCGCAGAGCCCCGCCATGGGTTTTAATCATTTCTGTACGGCATTCTTACGAAAATCGCAATATCCACAGGAAATTATACTAGTGAAGCTGAATTGATCAAACAGAGAGATGTGCCATGCACCCCTAGTTGACTTGCTGATTGACTATCTGGGACAAACCCAAGCTCCCTTTTATTTTCCTGGTCACAAGCGTGGTCAAGGTGCTGATCCAGCTTTGCTAGCAGTATTAGGTAAAAACTTATTTAGCCTAGATCTACCAGAATTGCCAGGGATTGACCAGGTAACTCAAGCGTCAGAAAGCTTGGCTGCCCAATGCTATGGCGTAGATCATACTTGGTTTTTAGTTAATGGTGCCACCGTAGGGATTCAGGCGGCGCTGCTCTCGGTGCCAGGAGAGTTGATCTTGGTGGGTGGCAATGCCCATCGTTCGACGATCGCTGGTCTAATTCTCTCAGGTCAGATCCCAGTTTTTCTACCCTGTGACCTTGAACCTGAATCTGGGCTTGACCTAGGAGTAAACCCAGCCACCCTAGAACATTATCTCCAGAACTATGCCGCCAAGGCCGTGCTGTTAGTCTCTCCCAACTATTTTGGCGTAGTGGGCGAAATTAAGGCACTAGTCGAAACTATCCACAGATATAAAGCGATCGCGATCATCGATGCTGCCCATGGAGCCCATTTGGGCTTTCACCCAGACTTGCCCCAGGGGGCGATCGCGGCGGGTGCAGACCTAGTGATTCATTCCAGTCACAAAATGCTCACCAGCTTAAGCCAGTCGGCAATGCTACATTTGCAGGGCGATCGCCTAGACCCTAGCCAGCTTAGTCAAGCCCTAGGACTATTGCAAACTAGCAGCCCCAACCTGATCCTGTTGGCTTCCCTCGATGCCGCCCGTTACCAGCTTCAAACCCATGGCTTTAGCCTGCTAGATCAAACCCTCAGCCTTGCCCACCAGACCCGTAGTGAGCTACAGGCGATCGCTCACCTCCAACTCATAGACTTGCCAAACCTTGACCCCACCCGCCACACCCACAATTTAACCCAGCTTGGCCTTACTGGATTTGGCTTGGATCAACTGCTCAGACAGCAGCATCGGGTGATTGCCGAACTGCCCACCTTTCAGCATCTAGTATTTGCCTTGGGTATTGGTACTACCCAGCATGATACTCAAGCTCTAGTTGCCAGTCTGGGTCATCTTCCTGCCGATCTGCCGCCCCTGCCCACCGCTCCCCCATTACCCCCACCCCCAAGCCTCAGCCTCAGCCCGCGCCAAGCCTATTTAGCCCCTAGCCAGGTAGTTGAGTTCAGTCAAAGTGCTGGTCAGATCAGCCAGGAGATCATCTGCCCTTACCCCCCCGGTATTCCGATCTTGTTTCCTGGTCAAAGGATTAGCCCAGAAGCGATCGCTTACCTACAACAAATTCAGGCTTTAGGCGGGCAGATTAGCGGTGCGAGTGATCCAACTTTGGCCAGGATTCGAGTCACAAAATGTTAATAATGTTAATATTTATGAATCAAGTATTAAATCAAGCTTAAGTTCATGATTGCCACCTCACCCTCCATGCAGCAGTACATTGTTGACTCTAGCCTCACCTATCGCTGCCACATCGAGCTAGCCGACTGTGATAAACCGATTGCCGCGATCGCTTACCAGGGCAAGTTTTATAGTTTTTTTAAGACCTGTGCCGATTGGGAAACCACCGAGAAAATTGCTAGGCGCATGAAAAGCGATCGAATTATTACCAAGATTAAAAAAGGCTGGGCAATTTGGGCCTACGAATTTTAAATTTAACTTTACAATTTGTAACAAAACTTGATTTAATATGAGAGCAAGCCATTTTACCGAGGTGAACCTATGACTACCAACAAAATCGACCTAGAAACCATCAACGTCAACCCCACCGGCAAGGGCGTATTTGGCTTTAGCAACTTCGCCGAAGACTGGAACGGCAGAATGGCGATGATTGGCTTTGTCGCAGGCTTAGCAGGTGAAGTCGTGACCGGCAAAGGCATTTTGGGGCAGGTCGGGATTAACACCACTGGCGGTGGCATCCTAGTAGCTTTATTCTTGCTAGGATTTACCTTTGCTGCCATCATTGGTTACTACGCCGTGAAGTACAGCACCCCGATTGAGATCCCTGAATAGAGCTAGGACTTAGGCAAATCCGCAATCTATAGCTGTTTGAGATAGGACTAAAGCAAAATAGATCTGGTTACAGGGGCGTAAGCCCCCTGTTGGTTTTAATGCCGTTGCCCTTTGTGAGACAGGGGCTGAGGATAAAGCTACAAATTCCTTTTCCCGAAATTTTCCAAATCAAACTACTTACTCAAACTACTTACTCAAACTACAGAGATACCACCCCAAAATTATCCCCACTCCGCCGAAGCGTAGAACCTGCCAAAAAATCTCACGCAGGCTGTCCCAGGCAATCAAGCGGCTTTCTAGCTCAAAACTAATTTCTGCCAGCCGCTGCTCAATCCCAGCTAGTTCCTCTACTAAGACTTGGCGATCGCGCCAATCGCTAATTTGAGTCTGGCGCAAATCTTGCTTCAATTCCTGCTTTTGGATTTCTAGGGGTAAGCGATCGCGCCGAGCAACCTGAATCTGATGATAACGCTGCTTGAGGTCAGTCAAATTGGCTTCTACCACCGCCAACTGCTCGTCCAGGTCAAGTTCACTTAGATCATGATTGGCAGCCATGGGATCACAGATTTGCTAGAGTTGAACAAACTTGACTAAACTACTGAATTTTACAGGCTGATTGTCCCATGGCGCTGGGTAAAGTTGGATTTAATATTGCCAGTGAAAACTCGGAGCGTACCGTCGGCCGTGCCCAACAGACCTGGACTCTCGCCCTCTTGGGCTTCAGTTTACTCCTGGGAATGCTGGGAGGGCGTACTGCCTATCTACAACTGCGTGAGGGCGAAAAGAATCGTCAACTAGCAGAAAACAACCGCATTCGTCTGATCGCTAAGCCACCAGAGCGGGGACGGATATTTGATCGTAAGGGCAAAATTCTAGCCTCTAGTCGGCTGGCTCATGTGATCAACCTCTGGCCGATCGCTCAAAAAAAACCTGAATGGCCCAGCACAATCGCTAAACTAGCTACCAAACTGGGAGTGTCGCCAGCATCTATCCAGAGCAAACTTGAGCAGGAGGGCTACAATTCTCCCAACCTCGTGCGGGTATCCTCTGCCCTCAGTCCCAAGCTAATTACCCAGATTTCCGAGTCCAGTGCGGAACTACCAGGGGTACAGGTTGATCCAGAATCCGTGCGCGTCTATCCCTTTGGGCAAACTGCGGCTCATCTCCTGGGCTACACGGGCGCGATTGATCAAAATGAACTGAAAAAATTGCAAGGCAAAGGCTATCGGCTGCGAGATCTAGTCGGCAAAGCGGGGGTAGAATACGGATTTGAATCGCGGCTGCGCGGGCAGTGGGGCGGGCAGCAGGTAGAAGTGGATGCAGCAGGGAAGGTATTACGAATTTTGGGCGAGAAGCCACCTAAGCCTGGGTCATCTTTATACTTGACCATAGATATTGATTTGCAAAAGGCAGCCGAAAAAGCTCTAGGAGACTACAAAGGCAGCATTGTCGCCCTTGATCCCAACAATGGGGAAGTGCTGGCAATGGCTAGCTATCCAGGCTTTGATCCCAATTTATTTTCCAGCAAAATTAGTGAACAGGCGTGGGCAGATTTACTTACCCAGGATAATCCCTTTCTCAACCGAGCCTTACGGGGTTTTCCCCCCGCTAGCACTTTTAAGATTGTGACCCTGGTGGCAGGCATTCAGTCGGGCAAATTTGCTCTCGGTGAGGTATTGGCCACCTATCCCTATCTGGATTTAGGTGGGATTCTGTTTTGGGATAATAACCGTGCTGGCTTTGGCGTGATTGGGTTTGAGGAAGCGATGGCCTACAGTAGCAATACTTTTTTTGGTCAGGTGGGTCTGAGGATTGGGATTGAGACTCTCGCTAGCTGGGCGCGTAAATTTGGCTTTGGCGCTCACACTGGAATTGAATTGGCAGCAGAAGAAGCCAAGGGTTTAGTGCCAGATCCCCAATGGAAAGAGCAAGAGTTAAAAGAACCTTGGTATGCAGGTAACACGATTAATACTTCGATTGGTCAGGGATTTTTGCAGGCTACTCCCCTGCAAGTGGCGGTGATGGGGGCAGCGATCGCTAATGGCGGTAACTTAGTTAAGCCCCATCTGTGGCGGGATGATCCCAAGGCAAAAACCTGGCGCAAGCCTGTGGGCATCGATCCCCAGGTGCTCAAGCTTGCCCAGAGAAGTTTGAACGCGGTATTCGAGTATGGCACTGGTCAGGGATTGAACTATACTTCAGTAGCGATCGCTGGTAAATCTGGCACAGCCGAAGATCCGCCCCGGCAGAACCATGCTTGGTTTTTAGGCTATGCCCCAGCCCAGAAGCCCGAAATTGTGGTAGTTGTATTCCTGGAAAACTCTGGCGGTGGTGGTGGTAAACTAGCAGGCCCCAAGGTGGTTCAGGTGATTGAAGCGTTTATGGCGAAGCGCTAGGTGAAAAGTTTCAGCATTCTTAAATAATAGTTAAGACGGATCCCCACTCTAAAGGTAATCAAATCTTTATAGGGTAAGAGCTAGAGAGAGTTTGTCAGGGTTTCTTGACTAAATGATAATTAACTTATGACTAAATCTTAAACTCCGTATAAATCAGGACTTACGCAGGAGGTTTTAAGTCACGTTTGCGTAACTCCTATAAATAACTCTGTTTTATAAAAAATTATTTCCTGTAGGCAAATAGCCTATTAAAGCGATGGAAAGCTCAATTGTTTCTGTTGTTGCCACTGTTCAAACCCCAGATAAAACTCTAGGTCAAACCCTAGATCGACAGATTTCTACCCCTGAGTCCGTTCAAGTTGTACCTGGCTGTAGCACAAGACCTAAAAATCAAGTATCTGCCTGTCGATTTTGTCGCCATTTTCAACCCACTGGCAGGCGCGGCGGCGAATGTGAACTATTACAGTCCCATGTGGAAGGAGATTGGTCAGCTTGTAATCTAGCGGAACCTGGCTTTGCTGATCTGGTCAATTTGCCTGGATTGCCCCAGACCTATCCACTACCTGTAATCACTCCATTGATGTCGCCTTCATTGGCAAATGTGCTGGTAAACGCGATTTCTTAGGCTAGCTAGCCATGGAGCAGCCGAATTCGGATCAAGTCAATAAACACTAAAATGGGGTCGCGCCATACCTTGACCTTGCTGCGCTTATCATCTACCCAGACTACAGGGACTTCAGCAATCTGGTAGCCTGCCTTGATTGCCAGGTAAAGTAACTCTACATCAAAAGAAAAGCCAGTCATCTGCATTTCACTAAATAGTTGGCGACCAATCTTACCTTGCAGTAGCTTAAAGCCGCATTGGGTGTCGCGGATATCTGCTTGGAGGGCAACGCGGGCGAGCCAATTAAACACTTCTCCAATAACCAGACGGTGGGGAGGCTGGCGTACCACGATCGCACTGTTGCGCCGATTGCCAATCGCAATCTCTATGCCTTGGTCTAAAACCGTTTGAAGTTTGTCAAGTTCGGTAATTGGAGTAGAGCCATCTGCATCGGAAAATAGGATGCGATCGCCCTCAGATGCCAGTACCCCACATTTAACGGCTGCGCCTTTGCCCTGGTTTTGGTTAAGGGAAATTAGCTGAATTTGAGGCTGCTGCTCTGCCAGACTAGCGACGATCGCCCCAGTGTGGTCGGTACTGCCGTCATCCACCACAATGATTTGCCAGTGATAAGTTTGAGCGTTTAAATAAGCTAGAAATAATTCCAGGGTTTGGGGTAAGCGATCGCACTCGTTGTAGGCGGGGATCACAATAGATAGGGAGAGCATAGGTTAAAGCCATTGGCTAGCAGTAAGACAGTCTTGCTGAATCTGGGCTTGGAGATCTGCTAGGGAGTTAAATTTAGCCTCTGATCTCACAAAATCTAGAATTTCCACGGTCAAGTGCTTACCGTAGAGATCTCCTGACCAATTAAGTAAATGGATTTCTACCCTGAGGCGGCTGTCGCCATTAACAGTAGGTCGCACACCGATGTTCATTACCCCTATTTGCCATCTTTGCCCCAGTTTTAACCGCACCACGTATACCCCATGGCTAGGCAAAAATTTGCGGGGATCAATCGCCAGGTTCGCTGTAGGAAACCCCAGTTCTCGACCCAAGCGATCGCCCGCCACTACCTCACCCCTCAGGCTATAGGATCGCCCTAACAGTTGATTGGCTAGGATGACATTGCCCTCAGTCAAGGCAGTCCGAATCTGAGAACTACAGATCCTGATGGTTTGATTCCCCAGAGTCATAGTTTGTTCAGGTAAAACATACAGGCGATCGCCCCAAATTTTAGCTAGGTCTCTAACTGTACCCAGTCGCTGCGCCCCAAATTGAAAATTGAATCCCACGCTGATGTAGGCGGCTTGCAGTTGGGTTTGCAAAATCTGGGTAATAAACCCGGCAGCAGTTAAGTTTGCTAGATCTTGATTAAACTCCAGCAGTACCAGTTGAGCAATCCCCAGATCTGTCAATAAATCCACCTTCTCAACCAAAGGCGTGAGTAGCGATCGGGATTGCCCGGTAAAAAACTCGCGCGGGTGCGGCCTAAATGATACTAGGGTACTGGCAGCCGGCACTGACTTGAGCGCCTGAATTACGGCTTGGTGTCCCAGGTGCAGCCCATCAAAATTTCCCAGCGCGATCGCGGTAGGAGTTTGAATTTGGTCTAGGTGAGGGGATGAGAAGATCTGCACATCGATAGTAGAAAGCTAATTTCTGGGAAAAGTTAAACTTGGGCGAAACTTAGGGCTAGCAACTCAGTTTTGACTAGCCTATAAGTCCTAAAATTATAGACCAGGACTTAGGCAGTCTGATTTGAGCAGTGCTGTAAAAAGGGAGCCTGAGGGTAGATTCCTCAAATGGAGCTTCGCCCCGCACCCCACTTACAGCCAAGTTTTTAGATTACATTTACGTAAGTCCTACTGGGATTATGCAAAGCTGATCTTTGAGGGCATACCTTCTAGCTAATGATCAAGCAATACGGTAATCTATGGAGATTTAGTTCCCCAAACCCAATGATCACCCGACCTTCCCTGCGCCGCACCAAAATTGTTGCTACGATTGGCCCTGCAA
>JANRLH010000002.1:0-5488 GCA_033762795.1 Pseudanabaenaceae cyanobacterium bins.68 | reverse complement strand
CCCGGTGGCGAGTGAGTTGCCAGTGCGGCTAGATTGCTTTGGCGATCAGATCGAGAAGCTACGCGAGTTTGATCCGGCGAGTCAGCGGGCGGGTGAGAGCTTAACTAGTTGCAGAATTACGCCGGTCAATTACTCCTACCTGTGGGATGGGGTGCAAGAATTTGCGGTACATCCCCGCTCTGAGTCTTCCCTATTGGATTATTTGCCGCCAAACTGCCTAGTGGTGATTGATGAATTGGAGCAATGTCGAATTTATAGCGATCGCGCCTATGAAGCTGCCGAACTCAGTTGGCAAGGGTTAGACCGGCAACTGTGGCAGAACCCAATCCACGCTCAGTTTGCCCATTGCCTGGAGCAGATTCAGGCTAAGTACCAGTATTTGCTGGTATCTGAGTTGACTGAGGTGGGGATCGATCTAGCCAGTCGTCCTTTGCCGATAGTGCCACACCAGTTTGGCAATTTGGCGAAACTGATTCGCGAGTATCGTGGCAATAGCTACCGCCTGGTGGTTGTATCAGCGCAGCCTAGTCGGGCGGTGTCTTTGCTGCAAGAACATGATTGTGCCGCGCAGTTTGTGCCTAATCCCCAGGATTTTCCAGCGATCGAGAAGTTGCATATTGGTCGCACGCCAGTAGCGTTGAAGTATTCTGGCTTGGCTGAGATTCAGGGGTTTATCTTACCGACTTTTCGGTTGCTGCTGGTGAGCGATCGCGAGTTTTTTGGTCAGCATAGTCTGGGTACGCCCTCTTATATTCGCAAGCGGCGGCGCGGCAATGCCAAAACTATTGATCCGAATAAGCTCTCAGCGGGAGATTATGTCGTCCACAAGCATCAGGGCATTGGTCAGTTTTTGAAGCTGGAAACCCTGACTATTGGCGGTGAAACTAGGGAGTATTTGGTAATTAAATACGAAGATGGGCTGTTGCGGGTGGCAGCCGATCAGGTGAGTTGTCTCTCCCGCTATCGAGCGATGGCGGATGGTAAGCCCCAACTCCATAAGATGACCAGCAAGGCTTGGAGCAATACGACTGCTAAGGCTCGTAAGGCAATTAGGAAGGTGGCTGTTGATTTGCTCGAGCTCTATGCCAAGCGATCGCAACAGGTAGGTTTTGCTTTTCCTGTAGATCAACCCTGGCAGCAGGAAATGGAGGACTCTTTCCCCTACCAGCCTACTCCCGATCAACTCAAGGCTACCCAAGATGTGAAGCGGGATATGGAGAGCGATCGCCCCATGGATCGATTAGTTTGTGGTGATGTGGGTTTTGGCAAGACTGAGGTGGCGGTGCGGGCACTATTCAAAGCTCTAGTTTCAGGTAAGCAAGCCGCTCTACTGGCTCCCACCACCATTTTGGCGCAGCAGCATTATCACACCCTCCAGGAGAGGTTTGCCCCCTACCCAGTACAGATTGCCCTATTGAATCGGTTCAAGTCTCACCAAGAGAAAAAAGAGATTGTGCAGCGCTTAGCCACGGGGGAACTAGATCTGGTGGTGGGGACGCATCAGTTATTGGGCAAGGAAGTTAAATTTAAAGACCTAGGGCTACTGGTGATTGATGAAGAGCAGCGATTTGGGGTCGCCCAAAAGGAAAAGATTAAATCCTATAAGACCGAAGTGGACATTCTCACGCTCACGGCTACCCCCATTCCCCGCACTCTATATATGTCCCTGTCGGGGGTGCGGGAGATGAGTTTGATTACTACGCCACCACCCTCCCGGCGTTCGATCATGACCCATCTAGCCCGCTATCAGCCAGAAAAGGTGCGGGCGGCAATTCGGCAAGAACTAGATCGGGGCGGTCAGGTTTTCTATGTAGTATCTCGGATTGAAGGGATTGAAGAGACTTCCACTGGTATTCGGGAAATGCTCCCAGGCATCAGGTTAGCGATCGCCCATGGCCAGATGCCAGAATCAGAGTTAGAGACTACCATGCTTACCTTTAACAGTGGCGAAGCGGATGTACTGGTTTGCACCACGATTATTGAATCAGGGCTAGATATTCCCAGGGTGAATACGATCATCATTGAAGATGCCCATCGCCTAGGCTTAGCCCAGTTGTATCAGTTGCGCGGCCGAGTAGGACGCTCTGGTATTCAGGCCCACGCCTGGCTATTTTATCCTGAACAGGGCGAACTGTCGGAGCCAGCCCGCAAGCGCCTCCAAGCTATTCAGGAGTTTACCCATTTGGGTTCGGGCTACCAGTTGGCGATGCGGGATATGGAAATTAGGGGAGCAGGTAACCTGCTCGGCGCGGAGCAGTCGGGACAGATGGATGCGATCGGGTTTGATTTATATATGGAAATGTTGCAGGAATCAATCAATGAGATTCGTGGCTCCGAAATTCCAGTGGTAGATGATACCCAGATTGATTTGCCGATTACAGCTTTTATTCCCAGTAATTACATTGCCGATCCAGAACAAAAGATTAGTGCCTATCGCACTGTGGCAGCAGTTAGCTCCAAGCGAGAATTAGCTCAAATTTTAGAAGAATGGCGCGATCGCTATGGCCAAGTGCCAGTCGCTGCCCAGCGGTTAATTCAAGTGATGGCTCTCAAACAGGATGCTAAGAAACTAGGCTTTTCCCGCATTAAACCTGAGAGTAAACAGCATGTGGTACTAGAGACCAAAATGGCGGAGCCTGCCTGGAAGCGCCTGCATCAGGTTTTGCCCTCTCATCTCCAATCCAGGTTTGTGTATCAGCCTGGCAAAGTGACTGTGCGGGGGTTGCTTACCCTCAAGCCTGATCAGCAATTGCAGCAACTAGGAGAATGGCTCGAAATTATGCAAACTGCCCTTAACTTGGCATGATGGCGCCATTCAGCTTGATTAAGCCGTGACTAGAACTTCGACTGCGTCCGTGACTTCAGGGCTATGCTGCTCTGAAGGCGGTACGATTTGCCAGAAGTGGCCCAGGTGCTCTGACCAGTTGGCTAGGATCATTTGGGCTTTGGCACTGCCAGTGCGATCGCTACTCATTTGAATTAGCTCCCGCAGTTGAGCAATCCCAGCTTTGGCGGTAACTCGCTGTATAGTCAAGCTTTCAGTACTCATGCGCGCCTTCAGACGTTGATCTGGATCGTAGAAATAGGCTAAGCCACCGGTCATGCCCGCCCCAATATTGCGCCCTGTATTGCCTAAAACCACAATTACGCCACCAGTCATATATTCGCAGCAGTGGTCGCCCACGCTCTCGACTACGGCTTTTGCCCCAGAATTACGCACACCAAATCGCTCCCCTGCCCCACCATTGGCGAACAGGTATCCACCAGTGGCACCATAGAGGCAGGTATTGCCTAGGATCACGTTTTGACTGGGATCGTAGTTGGCATTACTGGGGGGCTTGAGACAGATTTCGCCACCGTGCATGCCCTTGCCCACATAGTCATTGGCTTCGCCGGTGAGGTGAAGTTCCATGCCTGGCAGATTAAAAGCACCAAAGCTTTGGCCACCAGTGCCAGTAAACTCAAAGCGTAGGTGGCTAGCTAAGCCGGAATTGCCGTAAAGCTTGGCAATTCTACCCGCAATTCTGGCTCCTAGGGCGCGATCGGTATTGAAAATCTGGAGGGATTTAACTAAGTCAGTTTGCTGAGCGATCGCGGCCATCACTTCAGCTTCAGCCAAGATCTGGTCATCTAGTACACAGTTATTGCTATGGGCGGCATTCGGGTGATTCAGCCAGGTGCGATCAGTTCTAGTATCAGGTAGATCGGTGAGGCAAGCTAGATCTAGAGCCGCAGTCTTAGTAAGCTGTAAATCTAGGCGTTGTCGCAACAGATCAGAGCGACCAATAATTTCAGTCAAGGAAGCATAGCCCAATTTTGCCAAGATCTGGCGGACTTCTTCAGCTACAAAATAGATAAAATTGACCACCTGCTCCGGCGTGCCAGGGAAGCGCTTACGCAGATGCTCTAGCTGGGAAGTGACTCCCACAGGACACTTGTTGGTATGACAAACCCTTGCCATGATGCAGCCTTCGGCAATCATCGCTGCTGTACCAAAGCCGTACTCTTCACCGCCGAGCAGGGCTGCCATTACTACATCCCAGCCAGTTTTAAAGCCGCCATCTACCCGCAGCAGTACGCGATCGCGCAGTTGATTTTCTAGCAGCACCCGATGTACTTCAGTTAAGCCCAATTCCCAGGGCGCACCTGCGTGCTTGATCGAACTCAAAGGAGATGCACCCGTACCACCATCGTGACCAGAAATTTGAATAATATCAGCATTCGCCTTAGCTACTCCGGCAGCGATCGTGCCGATGCCAATTTCCGCCACTAGCTTGACTGAGACCTTGGCTATAGGATTGATCTGGTGCAGATCAAAAATTAGCTGGGCTAGGTCTTCAATGGAGTAAATGTCGTGGTGGGGTGGAGGGGAGATTAACTGCACTCCAGGCTTAGAATTACGTAACATGGCAATATAGTCGCTCACCTTCGCCCCTGGCAACTGACCGCCCTCCCCTGGCTTAGCTCCTTGAGCTAGCTTAATTTCTAGTTGATCCGAACTGACCAAGTAAGCAGGGGTGACACCAAACCGCCCTGAAGCAATTTGCTTGATGGCCGAATTAGCGGTGTCGCCGTTTTTGAGCCCCTTCAAATGGGGGAAAGTAGGAGAAATGCCTGTCTCAGGGTCAACATCTTGGAGTTTCTGGGCGCGCACGGGGTCTTCACCGCCTTCCCCACAGTTAGATTTACCACCTACGCGATTCATGGCGATCGCTAGTACCTCATGGGCTTCACGGCTCAAGGCTCCCAGGGACATTGCTCCTGTACAGAAGCGGTGAATAATCTCTTCAATTGGCTCCACTTGGTCTAGAGGAATGCTGGCGCGATCGCTGTGAAATTCTAATAAATCTCTCAAGGCAGTGGCAGGTCGATTTTGCAGTTGTTGACGATAAATTTCATAGTGATCATAGCCTTCACCAGCCACGGCCCGATGCAATGCCTTCGCCATTTCGGGGCTGTTCATGTGATACTCACCCCCAGGACGATACTGCACAAAGCCGTAATTTTCCAGTTTGCTGCTGTGCAAGGGGAAAGCTTGACCATGGAAGCTGATCACCTCTCTGGCAATTTCTGCCAGGGTCAAACCACCTACCCGCGAAACCGTACCCTTAAAGCAAAGATCAATTACCGCTTGACCAATCCCGATCGCTTCAAAAATTTGTGCCCCACTATAGCTAGACAGCAGGGAAATACCCATCTTCGAGAGAATCTTCAATAGCCCGCCTTCCACCGCTTTGCGATAGCTGGCCTGCACCTCCGGCACAGACATGGCTTTAATCTTGGCCTGCTGCATTTGAGTTTGGGTCTTGGGCTTAAACCACCATTGCCGTACAGTTTCCAGCGCCAGATAGGGACAGATGGCACTAGCACCATAGCCAATCAAACAGGCGTAGTGGTGGGTACTCCAGCATTGGGCAGTTTCGACCACAATCGAGGCGTGCATGCGCAAACCCACCCCGATCAAGCGATGATGCACTGCTCCCACTGC
>JANRLH010000001.1:0-32707 GCA_033762795.1 Pseudanabaenaceae cyanobacterium bins.68 | reverse complement strand
GTGTAGAGTCTGACAGTCTTACCATCTTTGTCAGGCAGAAAGGGAATAGCTAGGGCGGCAACTAGGGGAAACACTAAAATTGCACTGAGCCAGGGAAAATTTGCGATCGCCATCATAGGAAAATATACTTACTTAGCAATGGAAATATTGTATTAAATTTTGTGAACAAGATCTCAAGTTTCTTTACATTGTTTTAACTATGAACCATTGAGTTTTATTGATGATCTCGCCACTGCCTAAATCTAAAGCTAGAAATTGGCTGAGTGTGAGCGATCGCTGCCATGTAGTTAATCTCTGGGAGAAAATGGACTACCGGATAACTTGCGGGATAGCTATTGGCTAAATTCGCAAAAATACCCCTACCTGCTAGCTTGGTCACTGCCTCTAGTCCAGTCCAGGCGCGGTAAAAGTCCAGTAATGAGCTAGGGGAATAGCCCAGTCTTTGTTCTAACTTAGAGATTTGCCTAGGACGAACCAATTCTAAATCCACTCCAATTGCTTGATCCAAACTAAATCCATAGAGTAAGCGATCGCCACTGTGAGCCAAGTTAAACTCACACCAAGAACAATAGGGTTTACCCTGTTCCCCCAGGTGAATCTCCAGATCTAAGGGAGAGACCTGAATATATCTAGCTAGGATCTGGCGTAAGATTCCCCTAGCCACCACAAACTGCCGATAGCGCTGAGGGAATTTGATTTGAGCCGCGCGACTTAATTCGGCGGGGCTGAGCAGCGCTAAATAAAAATCTATAGGTTCTGGCTGATCCAGGGAGGCCAGCCACAGTTGCACTTCACCCTTGGGCAGCATACCAGCGTTGAATCGCCGCCGCGATCGCTTCTAGACTGATCGGCTTACTGACGTGATCTTTCATGCCTGCTGCCAAACAAGCCTCCCGATCTTCTGCCATGGCATTCGCAGTCATCGCAATAATCCAGGGCTGGGAATTGGTTGGTAATTCAGTACAAATTTTGCGAGTCGCCTCTAACCCATCCAGTTCTGGCATTAGAATATCCATAAATACCAAGTCATAGGTCTTACTTCTCACTGCAGCCACTGCTTCTAGGCCATTAACTGCCAGATCGGTGTTGTAGCCCAGACGACTGAGCATTTTTTGGGCTAAGCGAATATTCACTTGGTTGTCTTCCACTAGGAGAATGCGTAAATCAGGCGGGAGCGATCGCTCAGGCTGAACTGCTTGAGCAGGCATCAACTCAAGCTCCCGAGCTTGGATGGTAAAATAGAACACTGAACCCACACCCAATTCGCTCTCAAACCAAATCTTCCCTCCCATTAATTCGCATAGGGATCGACAAATCACCAACCCCAGACCTGTGCCACCATAATTACTACCCACGTTGATCTGACTGAAGTTGCGAAACAGTCGATCTGCTTGCTCTGGGGGAATGCCAATCCCTGTATCTCTAACCTCAAACTGCAATTGATGAAGGCGCGATTGCGGCTGAACTAATTCGCTAGTAACCTTGACATGGACTCCCCCCACCTGGGTAAACTTAATTCCATTAGAGATTAAATTGATCAGAACTTGACTCAATCTCTGGGTATCACCAAGCAGAAACCTGGGGCAGGATGGATCAATTTGGGAATCTAATACAATTCCCTGCCTTTGGGCTTGGGCGAGGTTCAGCTTCACTGCCGCGTCTATGCAATTAGCCAAACTAAAAGAATCATGTCGTAATTCCAATTTGCCTGATTCAATTTTAGAAAAATCTAAGATGTCATTAATTACCTTGAGCAGAATCTCGCCACTGCGCTGCATAATTTCTACTAGTTCTTGCTGCTCAGGATTGAGCCCTGTATTAGCTAGCAACTGCCCCACGGAGAGAATGCCATTGAGGGGGTTGCGAATCTCATGGCTCATCACTGCCAAAAAATTACTCTTAGCTTGACTGGCTTCATGGGCTTGCTCTTGTGCCTGTTCTAGTTGCATGTGCTTGAGCTTAAGCTCAGTAATATCACTTACTCTGACCAAATTAACTGTTTTTTGAGCGACTTTGATCCGCTTAATTGCCGCATTACCCCAAAAAACTTTGCCCCTGCGCGTGAGATATTCAGTTTCAAACCTGTAGAGATTGGTAGCAGCCAACTGCTCTGCCATTTGACGATGCTCTGCGACACTACATGGAGATTTTTGCAGGGTATTTCCGGCAATGCCAATCAGGTCATCTTTGCTACTGGCTTCAAATAACTCGATCGCTCGCAAATTGCAATCAAAAATCAGTCTAGTCTCCGCATTCACCAAAAAAATTGCATCGGTAGATTGATTGAAAATATTACTGAACAGTTCCCGTCCAATCAAATTCTCTTCTTGAGCTAGTTTGTGAGCCGTAATATCACGGGCAAAAGAGATCGCCAGTGTTCGTTGATCGCGCACGAATAGATGAGATCTAACTTCTACGGGAATTGATTTACCCGCTCTAGTGAGATGAACGGTTTCAAATACTACTTTGCCATTTTTGAACAGATTGGCAATATGGAGCGATCGCTCAGAGCTAGGCAAACTGATATCCCTAGGCGACATCTGTAAAAGCTCAGCCCGACTGTAACCTAGATTGCGACAAGCGGCATCATTCACTTCTAAGAAGCGATCGGGTGAAGCATCAGCTAGAAAACCATGGACGACCACCGAGTCATCATCACAGTTAAATAAGACTTCATAGCGTTTTTGCAGGTCAATCGCCATTTCAATTGAACGCTCTCTAGCAGTCACATCTAAAACCAAAGAGAGCACCGTAACCTTGGCGGTTGCCTGGTCATAAACCAGAGAGTTGTACCATTGACAGTGAATAAGCTGATTAGCTTTGGTATAGTTTCTCACCTGAACTAAACTACGGGGTTCGCCAATCTGCCGAGCTACCAGTTGGAGCCGCCCAAAATCTGCCTCCACCACTAGCTTGAGAGATTGATTAATTTTTTGGTTCACGGCTTCAGCAGCACTCCAGCCAAATATGTTTTCCGCCTGGCCAGTCCAACGCAAAATTCTGCCGTCAGCATCCCATTCAATCACAGCCAAGGGAGAATTACAGATGTAGGCTTCAAGACTTGGGGTTGGTCGATCTGGAAAAACTTCTTCTGAGCTGATTACCATGACCTTGAGATTTGGTGTTGCATATTATGTTAGTGCAGCACCTTGAAATTTCAGTTGCCCTCGCTCGATAACTATACCTTAAAAATCTGGCATTCCCCATTGGAAAGATGTTGATGGTTATGGGTGATGTATTGCAGGCTTGAACACCATGCTTGATTCAAAGTTGAACCTGCCCGTAAACACTAGGTCTGATCTAGCCAGTAATTTATATGAAGTTGACTTTTAAGCTTGGACATAGGAGCAGCCAGACTTATTAACTCGTAGTCAATGGCAATGCCTGGACATAGAAAATCTGGTGGAGGAAACTGAGTCATCTGAGGAAAAATCTTAGTTTGAAGTCTTATCTCAATCAAGCCATAACTGATGGCTATGAAACCGCCTTGGCTTTGGTTGTGGGAGAAACGCCCCTCGACTATCCAGATTTGCCACTCGAATGTCCCTATGGGATCCCTGAAATTCTCGATCCTAACTTTCCCGAAGACTTGCGATCGCGTTAATTTTTAGCTGCATTAATAATTTCAGCTTTCGCGAGGTAAAACTCAGGGCTAAACCCGCAGGGCTGGTTGGCGCAGGTGGGTAACTTCATACTCAGCCTTGACAATCAAAGATTGCCCGGTCATTTCTGCAGGCTGATCTAGCTGCAAAATCTCTAGAATCGTAGGGGCAATATCTGCTAACTTGCCGCTTTCGCGCAATTTGACATCACCGCCATGACCAGGAATTTTTCGTCCTTCTCCCTCCACTAGAATAAACGGCACAGCATTGGTGGTGTGGGCTGTCCAGGGGTTGCGATGTTCGTCCCACATATATTCAGCATTGCCATGATCGGCGGTAATCAACGCTGTGCCGCCCAATTCGGTAATCGCAGGGATTAGTTTGCCCAGACACTGATCTACGACAGCGATCGCTTCTACGGTGGCTTGATAGTTGCCTGTATGCCCTACCATGTCTGGGTTGGCGTAGTTGATCACAATTAGGGCATAGGTCTGTTGCTTGAGGGCAGCGATCGCTAGCTCAGTTACCTGGAAGGCCGCCATCCCAGGCGCTTGGTCGTAGGTAGATACGCTGGGGCTGCTCACTAATTTGCAATCTTGCCCTGGGCTAGGCTCTTCGTTGCCACCGTCAAAAAAATAGGTGACATGGGCGTATTTTTCGGTTTCTGCTAGGCGGAACTGTCTTAGACCATGGGCGGCAATAATTTCGCCCAAAAGGTTTTTGAGTTCTTGAGGCGGAAAAGCGATCGCACAGTTGGTCAGGCTATTATCGTACTGGGTAAAAGAAGCGAAGTGTAAATTGGGAATTAAATCCCGTGGGAAGCCATCAAAATCTTGAGAAATCAGGGCTTGAGTTAATTCTCTAGCTCGATCTGGACGGAAGTTACAGAAAATCACTCCATCTTGAGCAGCGATCGCCCCTGGAGCAATTCGCACTGGCAGAATAAACTCATCAGTCAAATCTTGGGCATAGGAATGCTCTAGAACCTCAGCCGCCGTCAGATTTTGGCAATTTTGATCTTCAGTCAACACCCGATAGGCTTTTTCTACTCGATCCCAACGCTTATCCCGATCCATAGCGTAGTAGCGACCGCAAATCGTCACAATTTTACCCACGCCAATCTGATCAATTTGATCTTGAAGATATTCCAGATAGCCGGCACCGCTATGGGGTAGGGTGTCTCTGCCGTCGGTAATCGCATGAATGCAGACGCGCTCAATTCCCTGGCGTTTGGCTAGCTGCACCATGGCAATTAGATGCTCAATATGGGCATGGACACCACCATCGGAGCAGAGGGCAATCAAATGAAGCTGGCTCTGGTGCTGTTGCACAGCTTGACAGACCGAAACCAAAGCCAAATTCTCAAAAATACTATTGTCTTCTACTGCATCAGAAATGCGCACTAGTTCTTGGGGCACAATTCGACCCGCGCCAATATTGAGATGCCCAACTTCAGAATTACCCATCTGACCGCGCGGTAAACCTACATCTTTACCAGAAGCCTGTAGCAAGGTGTGAGGATAGGTCTGCCACAGGCTAGAAATTACTGGTGTAGATGCCGCAGCGATCGCATTCCCATCCGTTTGTTCGCGGTAGCCCCACCCATCCAAAATCACTAAAACCACTGGAGAAACAGACTTAAGGTTTGGGGAGATGCCCATAGAAGTTCAATTCCTATTTTGGTGACTAAAATTTGGAGTTGCTGACCAGGAAGCGGCCGTAAGTGGAGGAAGAAACTGCACCCCATGGAGCTAGATCATACCATTGAGACTGATTGCCAAGCAACTTTAGCCCTAGATTATTGCCTTTTTTAGCCTGATCATGGAGCAGAAATAGGATTTATGCAAAGGTGGTCTAAAATCCCATCTCTAAGTGAGATCTAGGGCGTTATCAATCTGGCATTGCCTACTTGAAATTGGCGATCAACCTAAATAGCTTTAGCGACTACCTTTAAAACTCCATTCACAAAGCGATAGCCATCTTCACTGCTGTAGCGCTTTGCCAATTCTACCGCTTCATTAATTGCAATCTGGGTGGGTAAATGCAAATAGACCAACTCCACTACTGCTAGCTGCAGAATCTGCCGATCCATCGAAGCGAGGCGCTCTAACTGCCAATCTACTAGGGCAGCACTCAGCCGTTCATTGATCATCTGTTTCTGTTCATGGCAATGGGTTAAGAGTGTAACCGCATATTCCCGCACTTCTTCTTGTTTTGCCACTTGAATTAGTTCGGGAAACTCGATCGCTAAGCCAGCACGGTTAATGGCTGATTCTACCAGAGCGATCGCTTCACCCGTAGAAGTTTGAGATGACTTTAGCCTAGTGCGGGGATCATCGAGTTTGGTTTCGCTGTCGAGTAATTTATCGCTGGCTCTTTTGAGCTCGGCACTGGCATCTTGCAGCATTTCTTGAGTTTCTTCCAGGAGCGATCGCACAGCAGCAAGGATCAACTCCTGATAATCTTTAGCAGCCAACTTTTCTGACTTGGTTGGTAGCTGACCCATGCTCAACAGGGCTAACTCACGGGCAATACGGCGAACTTGCATGGCAACAGGGATATTCGAGGGTTAAAATAGTCAGGCAATCTTAACAGGAATTTTATGGCTGACACCCATACTACAATTATTCATCACCGAGGCACTACCTATAATCTTGCTGTGGCTGAAGATCAGTCAGTTTTAGAAGTAGCTCAAGCCCAAGGGATTGATTTACCCAGTTCTTGCCTAGCAGGGGTATGTACTAGCTGCGCTGCCCAGTTGGTTTCTGGCACAGTGGATCAGAGCCAAGGCATGGGCATGGGTGGCATGGGTGAGGCTTTAGATGCCCAAGGCTATGTGTTGTTGTGTGTCAGCTATCCCCGCTCCGACCTAGAAATTATTACGGACAAGGAAGAAGAAGTCTACGCGGTCAGATTTGGTAGGCAATCATAGAATCAGAAGGCTTTGCCCTCAAACTCGCGTTTTAGATCTCTAACTGGGAAGAGCGTAAAATAGAAGCAGTAAAAATTTAGAGAACTACCCCATGGAACTGGTGCGGCTAGAAAACTTATTGGATAACGCCTCTTTTGGCTTGCTATTTGGGGCAATGCTGATTTACTGGCTGAGTGTGGCCTTTAGTGAATGGAACTGGCTGCGCTCCTTGGGCTCTGGAATCATGGTAATTGCTAACATTACGGTCGCTACCCTACTGACGGCGAGATGGATTGAGGCGGGCTATTTCCCCTTGAGTAACCTCTACGAATCCTTATTTTTTATTGCCTGGGGGATCACCGCCATGCACCTGCTAGTAGAGCAGATGGGCAAGCGCAGCAGTCATAGCGCCAAGACCAAATCCCTGGTGGGAGCCTTTACAGCCCCCTTAGCGATGGGGATCACCGCCTTTGCCGCCCTGGTTTTACCCGAAAATATGCGCTTATCTGAGCCACTAGTACCAGCGCTCAAATCTAACTGGCTGATGATGCACGTCAGCGTGATGCTATTCAGCTATGCCGCCCTGATGGTGGGGAGTTTATTGGCAATTAGCTTCTTGATCGTCACCCAGGGGCAGGAAGTCGCTTTGCAGGGCAATTCTTGGGGTAGGTTTATGCCTAGTAGCGGCAACCGCCTAGACTTAGGGCAGACCCTGGATAATTTGAGCTATCGCCTGATTGGGATTGGCTTCCCGCTCTTGACTATTGGCATCATTGCCGGGGCAGTGTGGGCAAACGAGGCCTGGGGTTCCTACTGGAGTTGGGATCCGAAAGAGACCTGGTCGCTGATCACTTGGCTGGTGTTTGCCGCCTATTTACATACTAGAATTACCAAGGGCTGGCAAGGGAAAAGACCAGCGATCTTGGCATCTCTGGGTCTAGGGGTAGTCTGGATCTGCTATTTGGGGGTGAACTTACTGGGTAAGGGCTTACATAGCTACGGCTGGTTCTTGTAACCATTTTTCCAGGTGAGCGGCTTGCTGGGGCGTAGGATTGCGCACGACTTGTACCAGGTAGCGATCGCTCTGGGATGCGAGGAGTTCTAGCTGAGTATGACTTAAGACTTCCTGGCGGAAAAAGCTCAGCTCTACAGTTTTCTGCTCCCCGTAGAGTTTCAGTCGCTCATTAAACTGGTCGCCAGTGACGCGAATGCCAGCGATCGCTAGGATTTCATCGCCAATATTCAAGCCCGCCCGTTCGGCTGGAGAATCCCTAGCCACATATTTCACCACGCCAAAGCCATTGGTGCTGGTGAGTGATAAGCCTGTAAATAGCCCCTCCCCTGGTTGGTTCACTAGTTCTAAGCCAAACTCATTCAAGTAGCGATCGTAATCTAGCTCTTCGGTACCAGAGATATAAGATTGCCAAAACTCCCAGATGTCCTGATCCATATCGGCATCGCTCGCCAGTCTGACCTGAGCTTGAATCTGACTCTGTAGTTGCCAATGACTATAACCATCAGGGCAATTTTGCGCTAGCGCCACTAAAATTTGGTCTAGGCTAACTTGATGGTTGCTACAGATGCGAATATGCAGATCCAACAGCAGCGACACTAGTTCACCCTTGAGGTAATAGGAAATCTGGCTATTGGCGCTATTGGGTTCAGGGCGATAGAGCTTGATCCAGGTATCAAAACTAGATTCGGCCAAAGACTGCACCTGGCGACCAGGGGTGAGTTGCAATTTGGTAATGGTTTCCCCTAGCTTATACAAAAAGTAAGTCTGATCTACTAGCCCTGACCGCACCAATAAAAGCTGGTCATAATAGCTAGTTACTCCTTCAGCAAACCAGAGCTGCTCGGTGTAGTTTTCTCGGTTGTAATCAATCTTGACCAACTCTTGGGGGCGCAAACGCTTCACATTCCAGAGATGGAAAAACTCATGGGCGACTAAATGCAAAAACTTGAGGTAGGAATCACCGCGAAAGCCCAACCTGGGAAAAATTAAGCTACAGCAATTGCAATGTTCGAGACCGCCGTAGCTATTGGCACTGAGATGGAGAATGAATAGGTAGCGATCGTAGGGCAGTCCACCAAAAATTTGGGCTGTCGTCTGAATAATCTTAGTCGTGTCAGGGATCAGGCGCTCAACCTCTAGGTTGCCTTGACCCCAAATCACCCAAGTATGGGGTTTGCCTAGCACTTCAAATTCATGGCGCTGGTGTATGCCAATTTCAAAGGGGCTGTCTGCGAGGGTGTCAAAGTCTTTGGCCCAAAAGGTGCGATCGCTAATTTGCGGTAAGGCAGTGGCAATCTGCCAACTGGGATCAGGCGGCACGATTTCGATTTCATAGCTGCACTCCGCCAAGTCGGGGCTATACATAAACATGGCGGCACCGTTGAAGTAGCCATGGCTGTGATCGAGGTGATTAGTACGCACCGATAGGTCATTAGCATAGATCTGGTAGCTAATTTTAATGCTCCCATCTTGATCATGCCGATGTATAACCCATCTATTTTTAGCTGTTTTAGCCCATTCCAAAGCGCGATCGCTACTGTAAGCGGCAAAACTTTCTAGATGTTTAGCATACTCCCTCACCAAATAGGAACCGGGTGTCCACACTGGCAGCTCCAGAGTCAAGATATCCTGTGTCCAGTTTTGAATCTCTAGCTCTACCGTAAATAGATGATTCTGAGGATTGGGCATAGAGACACGATAGTGCCAGACTGGTTTATCCATAATTTTCTATAAAATAAAACCCAAGCCAAAGCCTAGGCAAGTACAAAAATGTAAGCCCACTGCAATAAAGCGGCAGCTAGCTAAGCGCTGCTCTTGGTCATGGTGCGCCATGACTTCAGTGCAAAGTTTAAAAGCGATCGGGATGCCGAGCAAACTTAAAGCCGTAGCTGCGGGAAAGTAACCCAGCCCAATGCCTGCCAACACTACTCCATAAATCCCAGCACAGATCCAGGGTAATAGACTGGCTGCCCTCTGGGTACCTAGCTGCACCACGGGCGATCGCTTGCCCGCCTTTTGATCATCGGTTACTTGATTAAAATGGGAACAGTACAAAATTAGACTGGTAGCTACCCCCACCACTGGCGAAGCCGCTATCGCTAAGCCTGAAAATGCCTGAACTTGGCTGTAATAAGCCGCCGACAGCGCCACAGGGCCAAAACTCACAAAGCAGAGCAACTCTCCCCAGCCTTGATAGCCCCAGCGAAAGGGTGGCCCCTGGTAAACATAGCCCAAGGCACAGCAGAGCAAGATTAAGCCCACCACCGTGAGATCCTGTTGCTGCCAAGCAATTCCAGCGATCGCTCCCAAACCAGCTAGCAAACAGAGATTTGCCACCAACTGCACCAAGGCTTTTTTGCCAGTAAGATTCACCACCGAATGGGCTTTATGCAGATCAATCCCCGTATCCGCATCGAATAGGTCATTACACAGGTTTTCCCATGCCAAGATCAAAATCCCAGCCAGCAAAAAATCTAGCAATACACCTAAGTCTAATGTGTGGGTTTGACTGTAAGCGATCGCGGTACCCACCAAAATTGGCATAATTGCCACACTGTACATCGGCGGCTTGATTGCTGCCAGCCATAGGCGAGGTTTAGACAAGTTAGACATCAACTACACCCGCTCAAACCTCAAACCGTTGCCGAATTAGACTGCACATCAGTTCGCAGGAGGGCAATTTCTTCCCGTAGCCGGTCTAATAGTTGCCGCTCTACTGCTTCCTTGGCTACGCGGATAGCATGATACAAACTCACTGCCTTAGCACTACCATGACCGATCACGCATACGCCAGAGACACCCAATAGCAAAGCGCCCCCATATTCCCCATAGTCCATGCGCTCCTTGACACGGCGGAGGTTAGAACTTAAAATTAGCGCCCCCAGCTTACCCCACCAGCCCCGAGGTAGTTCTTCCTTGAGGATTTGCATCGCCACCAGCCCCACACCTTCGGCAAACTTCAACAACACATTGCCCATGAATCCATCACAGACAATCACATCAAACTTGCCGCTCATGACATCTCGCCCCTCGGCATTGCCCAAAAAATTGATGTGAGAATTGCTGCTCAGGGCTTGATAGACCTTCAGAGCCAGGTCATTACCTTTAGAAGGCTCTTCGCCAATATTTAATAAACCCACCCGCGGGTGTTTTACGCCCAGGGCATAACGGCTATAGATCGAACCCATAGTGGCAAACTGTTCCAAAAATTTGGGACGGCAATCCACATTAGCACCCACATCTAGTAGCAGAATCGGTTGATGGGGAATCATAGTAGGTAGAAGTGCCCCGATCGCTGGCCGCTCAACACCTGGTAAGCGTCCTAACCGCAAAAGTGCCGCCGCCATTGCTGCCCCCGTATGCCCCGCCGAAACCATCGCTTCAGCTTCACCTTTTTTGACTAGGTTCATACATAGAGCGATCGAGCATTTGGGTTTGCGCTTCAGGGCTTCTAGGGGTTCTTCATGCATATCTATGTAGCCTTCTGCACCAATTACCTGGATCTTGGCATGGTCAGCTTTGGATTGGGGCAAATATCGATGAATTTGATCAGGATCGCCCACCAATAGCACTTCTATTCCCAGTTTTTCCTGCGCCATCACTGCCCCAGCAATAATTTGTTCGGGAGCATAGTCTCCCCCCATGGCATCTACTGCAATTCTCACTTGTGCTTCATCCTTGGTAAATTTGCCTGGCCAATGCTGCACAAATTCTATCAGCTTAGGCGCTTGGATCTTTGATTAGAAAAAAATCCCCATTTAGGTCAAAATAGAGCCATAATATAGGTTGTTTTACTTCTAAATCATTTTGGCAGTAAACCAAGTAGACAAACTATCGAAGGGTAACGACACAAAATGCTCCATCGCAAGATATATCAACTCTGTGAAGCCAAAAGCGATGTGTGGATCTACCTTAGAGACCAAGGCAGGTGGCTAGAACGGGCGCGCATCTTAGACATTGAAGGAGATGTAGTCACCATTTATTACACTACCGAAGATGAAGATGAAACCTGCTCTTGGGAAGAGATGGTGCGTCTGGAAAGCATTGGCGCCGTCACCCATCGCCTGTCAGTAGTGCCAACGGGTCATGGTTCTGGTAATGAACTGCTTGTTGCCGAAGATTGCCATGAGGCAGAGCAGATTCGCCCTGACTCTTTAGCTGACTAAGTGCGCTGACAAAGTACTAAGTGCTGAGATCGCAATATGGCTATAGTCATCAGCCCCAGTCTTCTATTTTGAAGGGCTTAGGTGAAAGTAATCCTAGTTTGAACCTATGCAGCCCGTAGATTTCACTACCCTGGCAGCGCTCTGTACCGAAATTGAGCAAAACTGTCTGCCTGCTCGACTAGAACAGGTTCTCCAAACTAACAGCACCAGTTTATATCTGCAACTGCGTACTGCCACGGTCAAGCTGTGGCTATTGCTTACTTGGCACCCTCAAGCCGCTAGGTTACATCTAGTTAATCCACCGCCTCGGCAACCAGATACTTTTACTTTTAGCCAGCAGATCCTACACCAGGTAGCTGGCTTAGCCCTAGTTTCTGTAAAGCTAGTTGGGGATTGGGAACGAGTGGTGTGCCTGAGCTTTGCCCAGCGCCCTGACGATCAAGTTTTGTGGCAGTTGTACCTAGAGGTGATGGGACGAAGGAGTAACTTAATCTTGGTGAATGGAGAGGGCATAATTGTCACCGCCGCCCACCAAGTGAGTGATCGCCAATCTCGTTATCGAGTAGTGCAAACCGGCGATCGCTACCAACTGCCCCCACCTAGCTTGAGTTTTGCCCCTAGCCTAGACCATGACCTAGAACAGTGGCAGGGCTATCTGCGCGAAGGCAGGATAATTGACAGTCTAGTTAAAAGCTTTCAGGGTGTTAGCACCAGCTTGGCACAGCAACTATTAGCAGCAGCAAAAATTCAGCCCCATTGTTTGACCAAGGAATTAAGCAGCAGTCAGTGGCAGGATTTATTTGGAGCTTGGCAGACTTGGCTAGATGCGCTCAAACATAATCGTTTTGTACCAGTGATCAAGGGCGATCGCTACCAAATAGTTGATTTTGCTAAAGATGCTTCAGTCTTAGCGCTGCAAACAAATCAGATACTGCAAAGTTATTATGGCGATCGCTTGCAAGCCGAAACCTTTGAGCAACTACGCCAACAGATTATGCAAACCCTCAGCCACCAACTGCAAAAGCTGGAGCAAAAGGTCGAACAATTTAACCAAAAACTAGCAGAGGCTCGCCAAGCAGAGCAGGTAAAAGTAACTGCCGATCTACTGATCGCTAACCTCTACCAAATCAAGCCAGGCATGACCGCGATCGTCCTACCAGCATTTGATACTGGCCAACCAGTTACCATTGCCCTTGATCCCACCCACCCACCCAGCCAGAATGCCCAAGATTTATACAAAAAATATCAGAAATTGAAACGGGCGATCACCGCGATCGCGCCGTTATTAGCAGCAGTAGCAGCCGAAATTAACTATCTAGAGCAAGTGAAGCTGCAAGTCTTAGATCTGAACCCCGCCGACCAAGAATGCCTAGAGCAGGTACAGACGGAGCTAATTCAGCAGGGCTATCTCAGGGGGGTAGATCGCAGTCCCAAGACCACCAGTAAAAAAGAGCCCCAGCCCAACTATCAGCGCTACCTCAGCCCCAATGGGCATCAAGTGTGGGTAGGTCGCAATAATTTTCAGAATGATCTACTCACCTTTCGCACTGCCAATGCCTATGATCTATGGTTCCATGCCCAGGAAATTCCTAGCGCCCATGTGCTACTGCGATTAGAACCAGGTCAGTCCCCAGAGCTAGAAGACCTGCAATTTACCGCCAACATTTGTGCTCACCACAGTCGTGCCCGTCATAGTGAATATGTGCCGATAATTTATACCCAGCCCAAGCTAGTTTCCAAACCCAAGGGCGCCAAACCGGGCATGGTGATCTACCGTCAAGAGCAAGTAATCTGGGGTAATCCCAGCCAAGCTCAAAAAACCGCCCTAGGCTGATTAAAAAATAGGTGGAACTTGCTCAAGCTACTATAGAATAAGCCCAAGGCAATCTGGCAAAAACCGTGAGACAGATTCAAACATCAGACATCGATCCCCCTTCTCCTGGACTGCAAAAAATCATCAATGGCTTCAAATATTGGGGTTGGTCTGGCTTCTGGATTCAAGTTGTCCTGGGAGTAATTTCTATGGTGCTGCTCCTGCAACTACTGCTGGTGCGCCGTGCCCCCAACCCTGCTGTTGGGATCGAAACTAATCCTGCTACCCTGCCTGGCTTAGGCTTTGCCTGGCTGGGCTTAGCTGTAGTAGGCTTAAGTGTGTTATGGAATTTTCGCTACACCCGAATTGCCCGCCAACTACGCACCCTTGATCGCCCTTCTAAATCCCAGACCATACTACAACTCAAAATTGGTCTGGGGCTGAGTTTGGGCGGCATGTTGGTCACCCTCTTAGCGACCGCTTCCATTGTAGGTGCCTTGACAGTGCGGGTTCAGCAGGGTAGCTTTGGCGGCACGGGTGGCTTTAACCTTACCGTGCAACCGATCGACTTTCAGATTATTCAAGCTAGTTTAAACACGATCCTAGCCCACTACGCTGGCTTGGTAATTTCCTTGGGGCTACTCAATCAGATCAGCAACCGCCCAGAATAAAGAAGGTCTATGCCCTGGTATAGCAAGATTATTAATATCCTATACCAAGCACCTTGTCCCATGTGTCAGCGCTCCAGTCGTCAAGTAATTTGTCTAGATTGCGATCGCCAAATTCAAGCCTGCAAAAATGCTCAATTTAGTCAAGGACAGGTAGAACCCCAAATTCCTCTCTACTGCTGGGGCAAATACGATCAGGCGCTCAGACGAGCGATCGAGGCGTGCAAATACCATAAAAATCCCCAAATTGCCTACTATCTGGGGCAGCAAATGGCGATCAGTGCTGCTCTACCAGTGCCCAAATCCTGTGCCCTAGTACCAATTCCGCTCCACCGCCAAAAACAAAAACTGCGTGGCTTCAATCAAGCTGAAGAACTGGCTAGGGGGTTGAGCGATCGCACGGGGATACGCTGTAGACCTGAACTGCTGCGCCGCGTGAAAAATACTCAGCCCCAATTCCAGATGGTGAATGTGCAAGCCAGGCAGGAAAACTTGCGCGGGGCTTTTATAGCTAATTCTAGCGGTGGCAAAGGCGTGATTATTGTGGATGACATTTATACTACAGGCACTACGGTGCGCCAAGCGATCGCCGCTTTTAAGGCAGTAAGCACACCAGTAATTGCTGTGATTGCCCTGGCTAGACCTTTAAATAATTTTCAAGCATAGTCTGTTTTCTCATTTCTAGTTGTGTTAAGCTTAAGCTTTAGTTCTAATTTGATTTAAGACCGTAGAATGACTCAAATTATTATTGGTGAAAACGAAGGCATCGAGTCCGCCCTCCGCCGATTTAAAAAGAAAATCCAAAAAGCTGGTCTCCTAGCTGACATCCGCCGTTGTCAATACCACGAGACCCCCGCCCAAAAGCTCAAGCGCAAAGCTGAAGAAGCCAGACGCAAAAATCGTTTCCGTCGTCGTGAAGGGTAAGATATCTTGATCAAGCCCTAGACAAAAAAAGCTAGCTACGTTATATTAAAAGATCTCAAGGGGCCGCAACGGTTTCGACGTGCTAGTTAAAACTATCTTGTGATGCAGGTCGAGAGTGAGCTATCTCTCGTAAATCAAAAGTTCAAACAATAGATGCAAACAACATCATTCCTTTTGCTCGTAAAGCGGCTCCTGTAGCTGCCTAAACAACCACTCCTCGCTAGGTACACGGTTTCGAGCTTCAGCCTTAGACTCCGTTAATAAACGCTGAACTTAACCCCCAACGGATGCCCATAGCTACTTTCTTTGGTAGGTTCCTATGGAAAGCAATTATCAAAGCATCCTATCGCCTGGGATAAAGGGCGGTTCCTTCCACGAGGATTCTAATACATAAGAGTGGATAAACCTGTGAACGATCGAGAAGTTAGAGATTAGCGCGGACGGCAGTTCAATTCTGCCCGGTTCCATTAGCCTGTAATAACTCCAAAACCAGACCTATGATTTTATCTGTGGGTCTGGCTGTTGATTTATCTGTTGATCTATCTGACAGTTCTTGATTGTCTAAATCTGGTTGACAGGCAAGTTTAAGTTGCTGTCTAATTTGCTGCAAGCGTGCTGGTTGATTTAGCAGTTCTACAGCTAAGTCTGCAACCATCTGGGGCGTAAGTTTTCCCCGTAGCTCTGGCACGATTTCGCGACCTGCCCAAATATTTGGCCAAGCTAGTAGACCCAGTCGGGTATTCATCCATTGATTCACCAATTTAGCTAGCAATGTGCCGACCCCTGGCAGGTTGACGAGCAAGCCTAGAAGCCCATCCCAGCCTCGCATAGCTTCAATTTGATTGGTGGGAATTAAGACTATCATCGGGATGCCTAAAGCGCCTAATTCCGCAGTGTTAGCTCCTATAGTGGTGATGCAAAGTTGCACTTGGCTGAGGTACTGGTCGGCGGGAAATTCCTGGTAAATTTTTACCCTGGTGCCTTGAGGGGTCTGGAGGTAGAAGGCGCGATCGCTGCCCATGAGTTCGGCGGTTTGGCCATTAACTAGGGTGAGAACAGGATTGGTAGCCTGGGCATAGGTGGCAAGTTGCTGGGGAGTAAGACTAGGGGCAAGAATAATCGTTAGTTCTAGGGATGCCTGGTGAACTTGGTTTTGTAATAAATCGGCGATCGCTAAACTCAAAGGTACACCCTGAGCTAGTTTCATCCCCTTGGAACCAGGAAGAAAGGCAATCTTAAGCTGACTATCTGGGGTGGGGGGGTGGGCTTCTCGGTCTGCCATTAAATCTCCTACAACGGTAGCTTTGGCTTGGAAGGCAAGGGGAAGCTTGACTTGGCGATGGCGCAGGGCAAAGTGATCAACCCAGGCGGGCCAGCGAGCAACCCATTCGGCATATACGAGGCTGCGGTAACCCAAACGCTTGGCAATAATTGGCGTATATATCTGATCTCCTCCTAAAAAAATCACGATTCCTTGACCATGCCAGTCCCAGTTGGGAGCTTTCCCCCAGATTAAAAATTGCCAAAACTGGTCAGGGGGGAGTACGCGGCTTACTCCTGGCAGGCTAGTAGCGATCGCTACTTCTTGGCCACTGGCATTGCTACAGGGGGATAGGATAATTGAAATTCGCAAATTAGCCGGAAATTCTGCCAGCCGCTGCTGCACTTGCCCCAACAAAGGGTAAACCCAAGTGGTTAGCTCTCCAGGGGCATTAGCCAAAATTAAAATATCCATAGTGCGGTTCCCTAATCAAGGTAAATTAGAAGCAGATAATCAGTCTGTCCTTAACATTAAGCAATTCAGCGTGGATCTAAAACAGTTATTTGGTACGACTAAGCCGGTGATCGGAGTAGTGCATCTGTTACCTTTGCCCACTTCACCACGTTGGGCGGGCAATCTAAATGAGGTAATTGCCAGGGCAGAGCAAGAGGCTACAGCCTTGGCAGCGGGTGGGGTGCATGGCATCATCTTTGAGAATTTTTTTGATGCTCCATTTACCAAGGGCAGGGTAGATGCGGCGGTGGTGAGTGCGATGAGTTTGGTGGTTAAGCATATCATTCCGATGGTGCATGTGCCGGTAGGGGTCAATGTCCTGCGTAATGATGGTTATAGTGCTTTAGCGATCGCTGCCTGTACGGGGGCAAGCTTTGTGCGGGTGAATGTTTTGACTGGGGTGATGGCCACTGACCAGGGGATTATTGAGGGGGAAGCTCACCATTTATTGCGCTATCGGCGAGAACTGGGTAAGGACATCAAAATTTTGGCAGATGTGTTGGTCAAGCACGCTCAGCCCCTATCGGTGAGTAACTTGCAGCTAGCGATCGCCGACACCATTGAGCGCGGTTTAGCAGATGGGATTATTTTTTCGGGGCAGGCCACGGGTCATGCTCCTAGCCCTGAACACTTAGCCGAAGCGATCGCTGCCTGTAATCGTGTACCATTGTTTATTGGGTCGGGAGCTAGTTGGGAGAATATTGCCCAGTTGATTCCCCATGCGGATGGCGTGATTGTGGCTAGTTCCCTGAAGCGCCATGGTCAAATTGAGCAGCCGATTGATCCGTTGCGGGTCAGTCGATTTGTAGAGATGGTCAACCTGAGCTTAGATTTGAGTCGGGCGGAAGCCAGCCATAGTTTAGGTAAACTGGCGGGTGAAGTAAAATCTAATTTTGTCCCCTTATGAGTGTAAATCTCAGCATAACTAGCATCCAGGCGCTGTTTCAAAGCCGTTTAGCTACCCTCAGCCACCTGCTGAAGCTGGCTCAGAGCCATTTTGGAGACAATGAGTCTTTCCTAGAGAAGCGGGTTATTAGCGATATGTTGCCCTGTGGCACTCAAATTGCGTTTACCTGTAATCAACCCCGCAATTTTGCCCTCTGGTGTGAGGATAGGCCTCCAGACAATCTGGAACCAAGGGTGACATCCTTAGCCCAGGCGTTTGAATATGTTGAACATACCCAGAATTTGCTGTTAGGTATTAGGGCTGAAGATCAAAAGCTAGCTGAGTTTTGCCGGATTTCCTTGGGTGCTGGTCTTTATTTAGAGCTAACTGGTGCTGCCTATGTGGAGGACTTTTTAATCCCCAATTTTTACTTTCATCTGGTGACAACCTACAATATTCTGCGAAAAGAAGGAGTAGGAATTGGTAAACGGGACTATATGTTGCATTTGCTCCCTTTTGTAAGAACAGATAGCTAGTAAATCTATAATTCAACCCTATGTCTGCTGTAACTAAGCCTACAATTAAACCCGACCAGTCCCAGGTGATTCTGGGAATTTTGCTGCTCGCCTTGGTTGGTTTTGGTTTGACCAGCTATTTGAGTATTAGTCATGTGACTAACCAGGCACCTGCTTTTTGTCCTGAGGCTGGCATCGGCTGTGATCTGGTATTGCATAGCTCCTATGCGGCGGTGTGGGGTTTACCAGTGAGCGGGTTTGGGGCGCTGAATTATTTGGCGATCGCTCTGTTGGCGGCTCTGGGTTTGGTTAAGCCGAAGTTGGCTGGAACTGCCAGGTTTTTGATCTTTGGCTTGTCAACTGCGGCGAGCGTGTTTACGGGCTATCTAGTGTGGGTGATTTTATTTGTCTTGAGCAGTTCCCCTAGCCAGCCGATTTTTTGCGTTTATTGTTTTAGCTCGGCGGTGCTGATCGGTACGATTTGGAGCTTGAACCTGGTGGGCAATCAGCAAAAGTCGACGGATTGGGCCAACTTGATCTTTACGGGATTTTTGGTGACAGTGATTAGCTTAACGGCTACGGCAGGGGTTTATGCCAATCAATCCCAGGGGCAAGGTTTAGCAGGGGGGTTGGCGTTCCACCTCCAGCAGCAGGGAGCCAGGATGTATGGCGCTTATTGGTGTCCCCACTGTCAAGAGCAGAAGGCGATGTTTGGCAAAGCTATAGGTCAAGTGCCTTATGTAGAATGCGATCCACGACCCCAGAATGCCCAACCTCTGCTCTGTCAGGCTAAGCAAATTCATAGCTATCCCACTTGGGAAATTGGGGGCAAATTATATGAAGGGGTGCGATCGCTGCCAGAACTGGCGCAAATCTCTGGGTTTGGCGGCTAGAGCTAGTGAGCTAAAATTGAGCCGTATCGTAAATGTGGCTGACCTGTGCAAGAAGATTTTAGGTTGATTGTTGATCTGGTAACGGTTTTAACTGCTGCTACGGTAGGTGGTCTGCTGGCAGCAGGGTTGAGATTGCCAATTATCTTAGGTTATTTAATTGGTGGGATTGTAGTAGGGCCCACTGGTATGGGCTTGATCAAAGAGCTGATTCAAGTGGAGACCCTGGCTCAATTTGGCGTGGCATTTTTGTTGTTTGCCCTGGGAATTGAATTTTCCCTGGGACAGTTACAAAAGGTAAAGGTGATTGCCTTTGGCGGCGGCGCTTTGCAGATTCTATCTACGATCGCGCTCACGGCAGTTTTATCCGTCACCGTGGGTTGGGTAACTACGCCAGTGCAGGGCATTTTTTTAGGTTCGATTTTATCCCTGTCGTCAACAGCAGTGGTGTTTCGCAGCTTAATTGAGTCTAACCAGTCAGAAACCACCCAGGGGCAAGTAATGCTGGGGATCTTGATTGTGCAGGACTTGGCCTTGGGCTTAATGTTGGCAGTGCTACCTGCCCTGGATCAGCCTGAGGCAGTGGGCTTGGCTGTACTGAAGGCGCTATTGTTTACGGCGCTGTTTGCCGGTGGCGCGATCGCGGCTGGGATCTGGGTAATTCCCCCGTTTTTGCGCTTGGTGAGTCGTACCGAAAGTAAAGAACTGATGCTGTTGACCGTGGTGGTGCTGTGCTTGGGGATCGCCCTCTTGACTGAGCGCTTGGGGCTATCGATTGAGATGGGGGCTTTTGTGGCGGGCTTAATTATTTCGGAAGTGGAGTATTCCGATTCGATCCTGTCCTATGTGGAGCCGTTGCGGGATATTTTTGCCACCTTGTTTTTTGCGGCGATCGGGATGCTGATCGATCCAGTATTTCTCTGGCAAAACCTGGAGTTGATTTTGGGCTTGATGAGTTTGGTAATTTTAGGCAAGTTTCTAATCGTGCTGCCCCTGGTACGGCTGTTTCGGTATCCTATGCGGGTAGCGATCGCTACAGCCATTGGTTTAGCCCAAATTGGCGAGTTTTCTTTTGTATTGGCCAGCGAAGGGCAGAAACTGGGGTTGGTGTCGCGGCCAGTCTATTTACTGATTTTGGGGACTACGGCTGTGACCTTGATGGTGACTCCTTTTTTACTCAAAGCCATGCCCCAAATCTTAGCTCTGCTGGAGCAGATCCCTCTGTTTAATCCGCCTAATACTCCCCAAGAGAGTTTGATCCCGACTGCCCTAAGAGGTCATGTGGTGGTCTGTGGCTATGGGCGCGTGGGGCAAAGTGTGGTGAATTTACTGCTCAGCCGCAACTATCAAGTTCTGGTGATTGAACAGGCAGAAGTGAAGGTGCAACTGCTCCGCGATCGCGGCATTCCCTATGTCTATGGCAACTGTGCCAGCATCCTCGTGCTAGAACGGGCAGAAATTGATCAGGCGAAATCCATGCTGATTTGTACCACTGACACCGTAAGTAATCGTCTCTGTGTGCAGCGCGCGATCGCCCTGGCACCTGATTTGGATATTGTAGCGCGGGCTACCAAAGATAGTGAAATTGATACCCTCTACCAATTAGGTGCCAAGGAAGTGGTGCATCCCGAATTTGAAGCAAGTTTGGAATTAGCCACCCATTTACTCTTGCGCCTGGGCGAACCTAGTGCCAATGTCCAGAATGATATTATGACCATGCGCCGTAACCGCTATGCCGCCTTTCGCCCAGAAGTGGCTTGCATTCTCCCGATCGCTCAACCAGAAGACCTGCCAATCGCCAGTTGATGCCACCTTTTTTGTCTCCTGGTGACCAGATCAGCGTGGTTGCTCCCTGTGGTAGTTTGAGCTTATCTCAGTTAGAAAGCTTAGAGCATGGGGTAAAGATTTGGCGTGATCGCGGCTACAAGCTAGATCGGCCAGAGTTTGCCGCCTGGGGTTATCTGGCTGGTAGGGACGATCAAAGGCGCTCCCAGCTTTTAGCAGCCTGGCAAGATCCAAATACCACTGCGATCTTGGTAGCCAAGGGTGGCTATGGGGCGATGCGGCTCCTAGAACAATGGTCTTGGCAAGAGCTGGCGCCAAAATGGCTAATTGGCTTTTCCGATGTCACCGCACTACTTTGGTCAATGGCTGCTAGCGATCGCGCCGGCGGACTCCATGGCGATCTGCTCACCACCTTGGCAACTCAGCCCCCCTGGGTAATTGAGCAAATGTTTGGCTGGCTAGAAGGCAAACTCCCCCAGGTTACTTTGGCTGGGCAAGGTTGGGGCGGGGGAAAAGGGCAAGGAAAACTACTAGCTGCTAATCTCAACCTCGCCACTCACTTAATTGGTACGCCTCACTTTCCTGCTTGGCAAAAACCAATTTTAGCGATCGAAGAAGTAGGTGAACTACCCTACCAGGTTGATCGGATGCTCACCCACTGGCGGCTGACTGGCCTAATTCAACAGCTAGGTGGGATTGCCCTAGGGCGATTTAGTCACCCTCCCCTCACCAAACCTAGCCTGACCATGACTGAAGTGTTGCGCGATCGCTTAGGCGACTTAAATATCCCGATTGTTGCTGATTTACCCTTCGGCCACCAAGGCGAAAATGCGCCCCTACCCCTGGGCTATCTGGTCGAATTAGATGGCGACCTTGGTACTTTAACTATTAGGAGCTAAACCTTTAGGTGATTGCCCTGACACATGGGTGATTAACTCTAAAGCCGCAGTGCGCACTACAGGACAGGACTCACTTTGCAGCAGCACTTGGCAATATTCAGCGATCGCTAATTCCTGGGCGGGAGAGGCATAGCCCAAGTATTCCCCCAGTTGTCGTAGGGCAACTAGCCTTTGCAATTCATGCTCCGAAGTCAGATCCAAAACCAATCGTTCTAGATGGTGTTGCTCCACTTCCGCCGATCGCCAGAAACTAGCCGCCAACCAAGCCAAAATACTCAAACTTGCCAATAACTCTAGGCTATCTGCTAAGGCCAACCAATGATCTGCCTGCCCTTGCCAAATTGCCGACAGCACATACACCAACAGCATTGCTCCCACTCCAGCTAAAGCCGCCGTGATCAATCGGCCATTTTCCCCCTGCCATAACTGCCCCAAGCGCAATCTTAGCTGCCGCCAGTCACAGCCTTGCAAACGATATACGCCAGTCATCACCGCCGCCGCCCCTGCTCCCAACACTAAGCGCCAATCTAAATTTAGCCCCACTAACACCAAAGTACTGGTACCAGCGATCGCTAAGCTCTGGCGACTCATGCCTAGTTTTTTAGGGCGCGAGCGATAATTTTGCAGCTTAAAGTCAGAATCTGCCATAGCAGTCACTATTTGCGCGGGAAAGCATCTTCGACAAAGCCCAATTCATACAACTGCTGGTAGGCCTGTTGCCCTAATTCGCGGGTCGGTTGCTGACTGCGAATCAACTGTACCAACAGCGGAATCGCCAATTCGGGCTGATTTTTGCCGCGATAGGCGATCGCTAATTGATAGGTAGCGGTATCCCTGAGTTGAGCAGTTTTGAGGGCATTTTGGCGATGGGTATCGGCAATGCGGTTATCAATTCCAGAAAAACTAGCCGTTAAATCCTGATAGAAATTAGATAGCTGATTATATACCTGCCTGGCATCCTGTAACTTACTAACTGCTAAGTCGTAATTTTGCTGACCAATTGCGGTCATCGCCTCCGCTACTAGTCGTTCTCCCCCTTGAATGCTGAATACACTGCGATTGAGGGCATTGGGGCGTGCCTCATTTTTGGGCTCGGTTTTGGTTTCAGTTTTGGCTGGAGGCTTAGATTCAGGGACAGGCGACTTGGATGGAGCAGTTTGAGCAGATCCATTCCCAGGCAAACCACCAACAGCTAAGGTTGTGACAGCCAGACCCAAATAGATTACTTCCTGAGCAGTCTTAATCAACACTTTAATAGACATAGTGCATAAATTGCATAATTTACGATCTGAGAAACAATGCTAACTGTGTCCCCAACCCATAGCTTACCAGAAAGTCACGGTAAAGCCCCTGTGGGATAAACGGCAAATCGCTCAGGTGTGGAGAGGGTTAATGTTCAACTTCTGGCACTGGATCATAGCCACCTGGATGCCAAGGATGACAACGGCAAATTCTGCCCAGGGCGATGGCGGAGCCTTTAGCAGCACCAAATCTAGCGATCGCTTCTAGGGCATAAACCGAGCAGGTAGGTTGGAAGCGACAGTTTGGGCCCAACAGGGGCGAGAGCAACAGGCGATAGAGCTTGATCAGCCAAATTAAAAGATGCTTCATCTGTGAGAAATGTGGCTAGACTACAGATTAATTGAAATGGGCGAACACCTCACTTGGAACCAAGATTTTAGATCGCCTTTAGCTAGATAAGATCCAAGCTAGTTTTGGGCTTAATCCTAAAGATGAGATTAAATTTTAAGCCAATAGATTAACTTATCTCATTTTCAGGCATTTATTAAGACATTTTTTAGACTCAAAACCGAAATCCCAGGTTAGGCTGAAGTTAAGTGCTACCCCTCAACCTCATCCCATGGCTAAAACCACCAAAATCATCTCCATTAGCGTGATTACGATTCTGATCGTAGCCGCTAGCCTCTGGTACGGCTCCCACAATGGGTTACTACCTAGCACCGCCTCTGGCGAAGCCGAACTCTACGATCGCCTATTCAATCAACTCCTAGTAATTGCCACTGGTCTATTTTTACTGATTCAAGGCCTAATTCTGTTTTGTGTCTTCAAGTTCCGTCAGGCACCAGGAGATCAAACCGATGGCGCTCACGTTGCCGATAATGCTCTGCTAGAGCTAGCCTGGACGGCTGTACCCACGGTGATTGTGCTGTGGATCGGGATCACCAGTTTTGATGTTTACAACGTTATGCACTATCAAAATGGTGACAGCGGCATGATGGCAATGGCGGGTCATATGCACCAGCAGGTTTCGCCGGTCGCCCATGCTGACACTCTAGCCGAACCCCAAGCTCAAGACCCCGATGAGCTAGTGGTAGAAGTGGCGGGCATGCAATACGCCTGGATCTTCACTTATCCTGGTACCGAAATTGTCTCGGGTGAGTTGCATCTGCCCGTGGGTCGCAAGGTCAGGCTGAATATTTCCGCCAACGATGTGATCCATGCCTTTTGGGTTCCCCAACTGCGCATGAAACAGGATGCAGTACCTGGAGAGACCACCCACATGGAGTTTAAGCCTAATCAAGTGGGGACATACCCGATTGTCTGTGCGGAGCTATGTGGTTCTTATCACGGTGGCATGCGAGCGGAAATGTATGTGGAAACCCCTGAACAATTTCAAGCTTGGCTAGCGGAAAATCAAGCCGAATCTGGAGAAGAAGTTGCCCAAGTGCCTGATGCCCAACTCCTAGCCCAGATCCAACGGGAAGCAATGCCAGAACTGAGCGCGATCGCTGCCCATTTATCCCATGAATAATCCCATGACTACTAGCATTACTGATTCAGTTACTACTCATCCCAGTTCCCACCCTGAGCGCCATTGGTGGGACTATTTCACCTTTTGCGTTGATCACAAAGTGATTGGCATTCAATACCTAGTTACCACTTTCTTTTTCTATTTGGTCGGCGGCGTTTTAGCCTCAGTCGTGCGGGGCGAACTCGCCACCCCTGACCCAGATTTACCGCCAGGAATGTATAACCAAATGTTTACCATGCACGGCACGATCATGATCTTTTTGTGGATTGTGCCAGCCGTAACTGGCGGCTTCGGCAATTTTCTCGTCCCCCTAATGATTGGCGCCAGAGATATGGCTTTCCCCAAACTCAATGCGATCGCTTTTTGGATGATTATTCCTGGCGCAGTGCTATTGATGGGCAGTTTCTTTGTCGGCTCTTCGGAATCGGGCTGGACTGCTTACCCACCCTTGAGTTTGATCACCGAGTTTAAGGTGGGGCAAGCCATGTGGATTTTTAGCATCCTGATTTTAGGTACATCTTCTATTCTCGCCGCCGTCAACTTTGTGGTCACGATCTGGGCAATGCGGATGCCAAGTATGGATCTATTCCAAATGCCCTTGTTTTGCTGGGCAATGTTGGCTACTTCCTGCCTAGTGATTGTGGCTACACCCGTACTGGCAGGCGCAATGATTCTCCTGGCCTTTGATCTACTGGTTGGGACTTCATTTTTCAATCCCACGGGTGGCGGTAATCCGGTGGTCTATCAGCACTTATTCTGGTTCTATTCCCATCCCGCCGTCTATGTAATGGTGTTACCGGTGTTTGGCATGATCTCGGAAATCTTGCCTGTCCATGCCCGCAAGCCTATTTTTGGCTATAAAGCGATCGCTTACTCCAGTATGTTTATTTGCGTACTGGGGCTATTGGTGTGGGCACATCATATGTTCACTAGCGGTACACCTGACTGGTTGCGGGTGTTTTTCATGGTGGCAACCCTGCTGGTGGCAGTGCCAACCGGGATCAAGGTGTTTAGCTGGGTAGCTACAATCTGGGGCGGCAAGCTGCGCCTAAACAGTGCCATGCTATTTGCCCTAGGCTTTGTCTCCATGTTTGTAGTGGGTGGGCTAAGTGGGGTAATGCTAGCCTCGGTACCCATTGACATCCATGTGCATGACACCTACTTTGTGGTGGGTCACTTTCACTACGTCTTATTTGGTGGCAGCGTTTTTGGCATCTACGCGGGTCTCTACCATTGGTACCCCAAGATGGTCGGTAGAATGCTGAATGAGTTTTGGGGCAAAGTCCATTTTGGGCTGACCTTTGTGGGCTTTAACCTCTGCTTCCTGCCCATGCACCTGTTGGGCTTGCAGGGTATGCCCCGCCGTGTTGCCCAGTACGATCCCCAGTTTGCGACCATCAATGTAATCTGCTCTGTGGGCGCTTTTATTCTAGCCATTTCCACTTTTCCGTTCTTGATCAACGCCATTTGGTCTTGGTTTAAGGGCACACAAGCGATCGCTAATCCTTGGCACGCTCTCACCCTGGAATGGACTACTGCTTCGCCGCCGATTGTCGAAAACTGGGAAGGGGAACCAGAGCTATTAAATGGTCCCTACGACTATGGTTTTGGCATTACCTATGACGATCAGGGCTATGTGGTTTTAGCTGAAGCTAGTTAATCTGAACATTTAAAATTTACCTGAATAAAATATGCAAACTTCTCCCGCGATCGCTAATGATCTAGTTACCCAGCCTAGCAGTGACCTTGCCCACGCCCATGGCGAACATCCCGACTTGCGCCGCTTTGGGCTGTTGGTGTTTCTATTTTCCGAAGGTATGCTGTTTGTGGGCTTGTTTATGGCCTACCTCACCTTTCGGGCTGTAGCTCCTAGTTGGCCACCCACTGGTACACCGGAACTAGAGATTCTCTTGCCTGGCGTGAATACGATCATCTTGATTTCTAGCAGCTTTGTGATTCACCAAGCCGACATTGCGATTAAAAAAGATGACATCAAAGCAGTGCGCTGGTGGTTTTTAGCCACCTTCCTGATGGGAGCTACCTTCCTCGCTGGTCAGGTCTATGAGTACCAGCACTTAGAGTTTGGGCTAACCACCAATCTATTTGCCAGCACTTTTTATGTTCTGACTGGCTTCCATGGCTTTCACGTATTTGTGGGCTTAACCATCATCGCCTTAGTGGGACTGCGATCGCTGCAACCAGGTGCCTTTTTAGAGGGTAAGCATTACGGTATTGAAGCCGCTTCCATTTACTGGCACTTTGTGGATGTGATCTGGATTATTTTGTTTTTGATACTCTACATTCTCTAGGGCACAGTTGCAAGATCCCCTATGCCAGGTCAACTACTTTACCAATCACCGCGATCGCTGGAGGCATAAATTTCACTTCTGCCAAATCCTGCAAAACCTTGCCCAGGCTACTAAATAGTTCAGATTGATCAGGGCAAGTACCTTGGCGGATCAAAGCAATTGGGGTGCTGGCGGCTAAGCCGGCCGCGAGTAATTGAGAAACCACCTCACCTAGATTGTGTAAACCCATATAGATCACGATTGTCTCCGAACTTTGGGCGATCGCTGCCCAATTTACCTGGGGACGATATTTACCTGCCGCCTCATGTCCAGTCACAAAAGTAACTACGGAGCTAAAATCCCGATGGGTGACGGGAATACCGGCATAGGCTGGGGCAGCGATCCCTGCGGTAATTCCAGGCACCACTTCAACTGGGATGCCTGCTGCCATTAGCTCCTGCATTTCTTCACCACCCCGCCCAAACATGAACGGGTCACCGCCCTTAAGCCGAACTACCACTGGCACTTGATGGGCCTTGGCAATCATCAGCGCTGTAGTTTCAGTTTGGAGGAGGGAGTGATGGCCGCGCCGCTTGCCCACGTGAATCTTTTCCGCCTGGGGATTGATCATACCTAAGATTTCTGCACTAACCAGAGCATCGTGAATTACCACATCACAATGTTCCAGCAGCACTTTGGCTTTGAGGGTGAGCAGACCTGGATCACCTGGCCCTGCGCCTACCAGATAGACTTTACCAATTTGCGGGGAAGAGGAAGTTAAATATTCTGCCAAAGGAAGCTAACTAAGCCGAATCGTGGGATAACTAGATTGTAGCCAATCATTTTGGTTAGAGCGTATTAGCCACAACAAAATTATTTTAAGGGATGATGCTCTGCCAGAATTTTTTCTACTCTGGCTTCATCAATGCGAGCCGTTACCCGACTTACTTCTTCGCGATCGCGCAAAGTCTTAGCCAAAGTAAAACTAGAACTAATCGCATACAAAAAGCTCACTCCCGTAAACGCTTTCACGTAGTCATTCACTGGCAAATAGGCAATGCCAACTCCACAGGCAGCCACAGACACCACAAAGGAAACCCACACTTGAACCACCCAGGCTTGCGTATCTTTCTTTAAAACTACAGGATTCATATTGATAATTTTTTCTAGAGCAATATGATCTTGCCAGCAAAATTTGGAGGCGGTGAGCTAGTTAGGTCAGTTTTGCCACTGTCTACCAAATCAGGCGCTGATCCAGACTAGTTAGTGGGGGAAAGCCGATCCTACACGCCAAAGATTGGGGTTTATGATTCTACTTAATCAATTTGAGGTGCAATCTATGCAACCAACTAGCCCCAATCAATTTACAGAGAAAGCCTGGACTGCGTTAATTCGTTCAGGAGAAATTGCTAAAAGTAGGCAACAGCAGCAGATGGAAACTGAGCATCTTTTGGCTGCCCTCCTAGAACAAAACGGTTTGGCCAGTAGTATTTTTACCAAGGCTGGTATCGATTTAGCTAAACTGCGCGATCGCTTGCAAGAGTTTAATCAGCGTCAGCCGAAGGTTTTGGGCGCAATTGAGAACGTAAGTTGGGGTAAAGAAATCGATAAGCTGCTGGATCAAGCCGAGCAGGAGCGGCAAAAATTTAAAGATGATTTTATTTCCATTGAGCATTTGGTCTTGGGCTACCTGCAAGATCAGCGCTTGGGTAAGACGCTCTTTCAAGAGCTAGGCTTGACTGACGCTAAACTACGGCAGGCGATTAAGCAAATTCGCGGCAATCAAACCGTAAGTGATCAAAATCCAGAGCATAAATACGAAGCCCTAGAGAAATATGGGCGAGATCTGACCGCTCTAGCGAAGCAGGGCAAACTTGATCCAGTAATTGGTAGAGATGATCAAATTCGCCGCACTATTCAGATTTTGTCCCGCAGAACCAAAAATAACCCAGTGCTGATTGGTGAACCAGGCGTAGGCAAAACCGCGATCGCTGAAGCCCTAGCCCAAAGAATTATCAATGGCGACGTGCCAGAATCCCTGCGCGATCGCGTGCTCATTACCCTAGACATGGGCGCATTAATTGCGGGAGCGAAGTATCGCGGCGAGTTTGAAGAACGCTTGAAGGCAGTATTAAAAGAAGTCACCGAATCCCAAGGACAGATTATTCTCTTTATCGATGAAATCCACACAGTAGTAGGAGCAGGTGCCGCCCAAGGATCAATGGATGCGGGCAATTTACTCAAACCGATGTTAGCCAGAGGCGAGTTGCGTTGCATTGGCGCGACCACCCTAGATGAATATCGCAAATATATTGAGAAAGATGCCGCCCTAGAACGGAGATTCCAACAGGTCTATGTGGATCAGCCTTCAGTTGAAGATACGGTATCAATTTTACGGGGATTGAAGGAGCGCTACGAACTCCATCATGGGGTGAATATTGCTGACAGTGCCCTAGTAGCCGCCGCAGTTTTATCTACTCGTTATATCAGCGATCGCTTTTTACCAGATAAGGCGATTGATCTGGTGGATGAAGCCGCCGCCAAACTGAAGATGGAAATCACTTCCAAACCTGAAGAACTAGACGAAATTGATCGCAAGATTCTGCAATTGGAAATGGAACGCTTATCCCTAAAAAAAGAAACCGATCCTGAATCCAAAGAGCGATTGAGCAAAATCACCAGGGAACTAGCAGACCTGAAGGAAAATCAAGCGGTATTATCGAACCAATGGCAAACCGAAAAAGGAGCGATCGATGCCATTCGCAGCCTCAAGGCTGAAATCGAGCAGGTAAATGTCGAGGTTGCCCAAGCGGAACGGGACTACGACCTCAATCGGGCGGCAGAACTCAAGTATGGCAAACTGATCGATTTTCAAAAGCAACTCCAAGAGGCAGAAGCCCAGGTTAGTCAAGCTCAAACTCAAGGGCGATCGCTCCTGCGCGAAGAAGTAACAGAAGAAGATATTGCCGAGATCATTGCCAAATGGACAGGAATCCCAGTCAGTCGGCTGGTGGAATCTGAAAAGGAAAGATTAATCAATTTGGAAACGGAATTGCACCAAAGAGTAATTGGTCAGGCGGAAGCAGTGACCGCGGTAGCCGATGCCATTCAGCGATCGCGGGCAGGTCTAGCCGATCCCCAACGTCCGATCGCTAGCTTTATTTTCCTAGGGCCAACAGGGGTGGGTAAAACTGAACTAGCCAAAGCCCTCGCCAACTATCTATTTGACAGCGCCGAAGCGATGGTGCGCATCGATATGTCTGAGTATATGGAAAAACATAGTGTATCCCGCTTAGTAGGTGCGCCGCCAGGCTATGTGGGCTATGAAGAGGGTGGACAATTGACCGAAGCGGTACGCCGCCGTCCCTATGCAGTAATTCTATTTGACGAAATTGAAAAGGCTCATCCCGACGTGTTTAATCTCTTGTTGCAGATTTTAGATGATGGGCGAGTAACTGATTCCCAAGGGCGCACCGTAGATTTTAAGAATGCGATCATCATCATGACCAGCAACATTGGCTCTCAATATATTTTGGATTTAGCCGGGGATCAAACCAAGCATGAGCAAATGCGCGATCGGGTGATGGAAGCGATGCGTGCTAGTTTCCGTCCCGAATTTCTCAATCGCATTGATGAGATCATTATTTTCCGCTCTCTCCAAAAAGCCGAGTTGCGCCAAATTGTCCAGCTCCAAATTCGCCGATTAGAGGCAAGACTGAGCGATCGCAAACTAAGCTTGCAAATTTCCGATCCCGCCCTAGACTTCCTAGCCGAAGTGGGTTACGACCCAGTTTATGGGGCAAGACCGCTCAAGCGCGTGATTCAACGGGAACTAGAAACCCAAATTGCTAAACGGATTTTACGAGGCGAATTTAGCCCCGGTGACACGATCAATGTGGGAGTCGAGCATGAGCGCTTGAGTTTCAGCCGAATCATGCCTAGGGAGTCGATTTAAGTAATGTCCTTAATGAGGGAGCCAGAGAATAATAACCCCTTGGTCAAATCGATAGTGAGCGGCTCCCCTTCACGGATTTTGACAGTAGCTTGCTCAATGCCCACCAAAATTGGAATGCCCAGTTTGCGACCAATGACCACAGCATGGGATTCGAGGCTAGATTCTTCGGTGACTACGGCGGCGGCGCGGCGAATCATATCCACATGGCTAAGGTCGGTTTTTTGTACTACCAGAATCTCTTGATTGTGGAAATCCTTCAAGTCAAAGCTGCCATCTACTACCCTGGCTCGACCTGTGACAATACCATGGCCAATGCCTAGCCCTCGCCCTACCAGAGCAGAAACATAGCCGACTCTAATTAGGTCTGTGGAGCCTGCCACTCCCGATAAAGTTCCCGCAGACATCACCACTAGGTCACCTGCTGCCACTAGTTGATGTTCTTGGGCAATGTTGAGGGACATTTCAAAGTTTTGTTTGGTAGATGGCAAAGTCAGCGCAATTAAGGGCTGTACCCCCCAGACTAGCTGTAATCTGCGAGCAACTGCCACATCTGAAGTCACTGCCACAATTGGCACAGGTGGTCTAAACTTGGAGACATTGCGGGCGGTGGCACCGGTTTTGGTGAGGGTAAGGATGGCAGCGGCGTTGAGTTGCTGGGCAATACGGCTCACGGCTTGACTGATGGCATCTGGAACTGAACGCTCTGAAGATTGAGCCGGGGGAATGTCGTACTCGCGCTCCATGCGCTGGGCAATGCGTGCCATGGTTTCTACTGCCACAATTGGGTACTTGCCTACGGCGGTCTCATTGGACAACATTACCGCATCGGTACCATCGAGAATGGCATTGGCGACATCTGAGATCTCGGCGCGGGTAGGTCTGGGGCAATTAACCATGCTGTCTAGCATTTGAGTAGCCGTAATCACTGGAATACCGAGGGCATTGGCAGTACGGATCAATTTTTTTTGCAAGACCGGTACATCTTCGGCTGGTACTTCTACGCCCAGGTCGCCTCTGGCCACCATCACGCCATCACAAACGGAAAGAATCTCTTCCATTTGGGCGATCGCTTCATGTTTTTCAATTTTGGCAATCACGCCCACGGTGCGACCACTAGGAGCAATTAAAGCTCTGAGTTCAGCAATATCGGCGGGGGTACAGACAAAGCTAAGTGCTACCCAATCTACCCCTTCTTTAAGCCCAAAAATCAAGTCTTCCCGATCCTTGGGGGTAATTGCACCGATGGATAAATGCACGTTGGGGAAGTTCACTCCTTTATTATTGGAGAGAGTTCCCCCCACTACCACACGGCAGTTGAGGGTCTGATCGTCTAGATCTACGCTTTCTACCACCATCTCCACCCGCCCATCATCCAGCATGATTACCGCTCCTGCTGGCACTTCTTCCGCCAGTTTGTCGTAGGAAATTGTGCTGATCTGCTGATTACAATCCACTTGCCGACTGGTGAGTTTGAAGCGATCGCCCTTAGCTAATTCAATCGGCCCATCTTTAAATTTACCCAGACGAATTTTTGGCCCTTGTAAGTCTTGCAAAATCCCCACAGGTTTATTTAGCTCTAGGGAGATTTGGCGAATAGTGCAGATATTGCGGTGGTGATCGGCGTGGGTGCCATGGGAAAAATTGAGTCTGAGGGTGGTTGCCCCCGCTTCGATCAGGGCGCGTAAGACTTCGGGGCTGCTGGTTGCAGGGCCAATCGTAGCAACAATTTTGGTGCGGCGCAGGGAAGGTCGGGTGATCATTGGGTTTGGGGAACTAAATCTCCATAGATTACCGTATTGCTTGATCATTAGCTAGAAGGTATGCCCTCAAAGATCAGCTTTGC